>DASWON010000268.1:0-4168 GCA_036398735.1 Rhodopila sp. | reverse complement strand
CCGTCGCGGCACCATCAGCCGGTTTTCCCAGACGGCCGCACGGGCCGCGACGCTGCGCGCGGCCAGCGCCACCCGCAGCCGATGGTCGTCTGCGGTGCCAACTGACTGGAGCAGATCGGCGGCCGCCGCGAAAACATCGGCGACCACCCGCCTTTGGTGCCGCTGACCCTCCACCAGACCAGGTAGCAGAGCGGGGACCGCGACGATCACCGTTCCCAGCAGATACCATCCGGCCTGCTGCCACCACGGCATCGCCAGGCCGCTGAACTGTGCGTAAGCCAGGCCGACCACCGTCATCACCGCGCCAGCGGTACAGGCAGGGCCGATGGCGCCGACCATCCCGCAGATCAACGCGACCGCAGCGGAGATCGCAATCTTGCCGACCAGCGCTGTCGTCATCGTCCCGATCGCAAGTCCGATCGCCGCGCCCAGACCCTGGCTCACCAAGAACAGCAACCGGGTGCGGTAGATGCCTGCCGTGGCGAAAACCGCGGAGCAGGCGGCACCGAAATACATCAATCCGAGGGCGATCAGGTTGCCGGTCGCCGCGCCGAGCGCAGCGCAGGCGCCAACAGCCAGCACGGTGCGCACCGCAGGCAGCACCGCAAGCGGATTAGGCACCGGTCGCAGTGCGCGCCGCACCGCCATCCACTCCGGCCGCACGCCGAAATCCCATGTCCTTAACCTGGTCTCGCCTATGGGATGACGAGCGCGGCCGGTCACGTCGCACCGACCGTAGCGGCCGGATCGGCTGCCAGCCGGACCGCGCCGTAGACGATCGCGGCCAGAGCAGCCAGGTAGCCGAGCAGATGACCGGGCGTCGACGGGATGGTCTCGTGCACCAGCAGTGCACCCAGCGCCACCGACACGACGGGATCGGCCGCCAGATTGGCCGGAAAGCTCGCCGCCAGCGGACCTGCACGAAGCGCAACCTGGGTGAGCACGATGCTGAACGCACCCAACACCACGACGACGAGCAACGGTGCGAGCCCGGCTGGGCGGGCGAAACCGGCGAGTCCGTCGCGGAACCAGAGCGCGGCGATGCCGTCGAAGAGCACCGCTTCGAAGCCGAACAAGCAGCCGGCCACACCGCCGTACATCGCCGCCTTGACCGTCGGCCTCGCGGGTGCTGACAGGACCAGCGCCAACACGCCGCCTCCGGCCAGCACACCGGCGGCAATGAGCACACCGGAGGTCGTCGTCGGGCGCGCGTCATCCGGGCGACCGATCAACAGGAAGAACCCGACAAGGCCCAGCAGCATCCACGCGCACGCGATGCCCTGGCGCCAGCCGGGGCGGGCGCCGCCAAGTGCCCAAGCGATCAGCAGCGAAACCGGCAGCGCCAGCACCTGGAACGGCTGCACCAGCACCACAGGCCCGGTGGCAAGGGCGACGACCTGAAGCAGGACGCCGACGGTGTCGCCACCCATGCCCACCAGCCAGCGCGGCGAGCGGATCAGCATTCGCATCGTGTCCCGGCCGCAAGTCGCGCTGCGCGACTCGGCCAGCGCCGCGTGTTGGGCAGCAGCTGAAGCACCGTAGGCACAGGCGGACGCCAGCGCGCAGGGCAACGCGACGATCAGCGACACCGCAGCGCTCCAGGGTGTGGGTCATCCGGCGTGGGAGTCCGCATCCAGCAGCTGACCTCGCAGTCATCCGGTCGATGGCCCGATCGGCCGACGGGCGGGCGCGCTGATCGGCGAGAGATTGGTCTGGTCAGCCCGGATGGCCCGGGAATCACCATTCCAAGGAGCACGTCATGAACACCGCAGCAACGCAGCAGCCTCACCGGATGAAGTTCGCGGCCATCGCGCTGTGCAGCCTGGGGGTCGCGGGCGCAGCAGCTGCCGTGATCCTGGCAACCGCCGGCGGATCCGACCTCAGCGGTTCCGCCGCAGCGCACGCGATCACGCCAACCAGCACAGTCACCCCGGCGCCCGCGGCGACGCCGGCAAGCCCGGCCACGCCGGCACCGCATGTCACCCCCGCGCACCACCTCACCCCGGCACACCCCGCGACCCCAGCTCAGACTCCCAGCGCGACGGTGGAGAACCTGCAACGGCAACTCGGCCAGCTCAACTACTACGAAGGTGCCGACAACGGGATCATGACCCCGGCGACAGTGCAAGCGATCCAGGACCTCCAGCGGGAGGCCGGCCTGCCCCAGACCGGAGTCCTGAACGCGGCGAGTGACACCGCCCTGATTCACCAGCTGACTTTCGGCAACAGCCAGATGGGCGGCGGCAACTGACCAGGTGCACCCTCGCGCCGACGAACGACCGGAGCCATCGCGCCCGGCCGTCGTCGCCGAGGGTTTCCTGCTAACAGCAGCAGACAGCGACGGCACCGGCGGGCCAGGATGAACTTCCCCGCATCCACGATCCGGCGGTGACAGTTCATGGTGGGCTTTCCCGAAGTCGTCGCCGTGCTCGCCAGCGAGGGCGAGGACCACGGCTTCTGGCACGACATCGCTGACGGCTACCGCCACCACATCGTCGACACCGGCAAGGAGCAGGCGTTCTGGATTCTCGTCGCCTTCATCGTGACGTTCCTGGTGGTCCGGCTGATCACCCACATGATCCGGGCCGGCCGCGGCCCGTTCCGCGATGTCAAGGTCGGCAGCACACACCTGCATCACCTGGTGCCGGGCATCCTGCTGATCCTGGTGACCGGCTATCTCGCCAATGCGCTGACCTTCCGGACCGGCCGGACGACGGTGGCCATCCTGTTCGGCGTCGGGGCGGCGCTCACCCTCGACGAATTCGCCCTGTGGCTGCTGCTGCGAGACGTCTATTGGCAGCGCGAGGGCAGGCGTTCCGTCGACGCCGTCCTGATCGCGGCCGCCCTTGCCGGTCTGGTCGTGTTCGGCTTCGGGTTCTGGCAGGACGTCTTCCGAGCCATTGGCCGGCACATCTGACAATCCACGCCTCAGGCCGTCAGATGGTCGGCCGCTATGCTCCAGAAATCGGCTAAAGGGGACGGAGGAGGAATGTCTCAGCTGGGCGACTCGATCACGGTGGTGGTCGTCGATGATCACCCCTTCTTCCGCGATGGCATTACTCGCGACCTGACCAACACCGGGTACATCACCGTGGTCGGCGAGGCGGCCAACGGCCGCGAAGCACTGGAGCTGATCGAGCGGGAACAGCCTGATGTCGCTGTCGTCGACTACCAGATGCCCGACCTGGATGGCCTTGGCGTCGTTCATGCGGTGAAGCGGGAACAGCTGCGCACCAAGGTGCTGCTGCTGTCCGCGGTCACTGACAGCGCGGTCATCTACCGAGCCCTCGAAGAGGGTGCGGCCGGGTACCTGTCCAAGGACGCGAGCCGCGCCGACGTCGTTGACGCGGTGCGCAAGGCGGCAGCAGGAAAGACCGTCGTGCCCACCGAGCTGGCCGCAGGATTGGCCGATCAGATCAGGTTGCGTGCGCAGTCCACCGGCCCGGTGCTCAGCGAACGAGAGCGGCAGGTGCTGCACGGATTCGCTCGAGGGCTGTCCATCCCCCAACTCGCCGGAGAGCTCTTTCTGGGGCAGAGCACGGTCAAAACCCATACCCAGCGGCTCTACGAGAAGCTCGGTGTCTCGGACCGCGCCGCCGCGGTGGCCGAGGCGATGCGCCGCGGCCTGCTCGAGTAGCCCGACCCGGTCGAGCGGCGAGTCGACTCTCATGGCACTGGCACGGTGACCCGCACCGTCGTGCCCTCCGGCGTGCGCCCGCCGATCACCAGTTCGCCTGCGGCGGCTAGCACCCGGGTCTGCAGCGATGCCAATCCGACATGTCCGTCAGCCAGCCGAGCCGCACGGACCGATTCATCCAGACCGACGCCATCGTCGCAGATCTCCAACTCGGCCCGACCGCGCTGACGGCTCAGCGAGATCCACACGGACGTCGCCTTGGCGTGCTTGGCGACGTTGGCCAGCAATTCTCGGGCGCAGCCGAACAACAGCAGATCAAGCTCGGTCGGCCCGTCCGGCCACTGGCCGGCTTCGACGGTGACCTGCAGATTGCCGCGAGCGGCGGTACTGGCGCCCAGGTCGCGAAGCGCCCTGCTCAGGCCCGCCTGCCGCAGGACCGCGGGATGCAGCTGGGTCACCGTGTCTCGCAGCAGCCCGCTGGACTCGGTGAGCGCGTGGTCGATCCGGTCGAGGGCCAGCTGGTCGCCGGCA
>DASWON010000267.1:0-1867 GCA_036398735.1 Rhodopila sp. | reverse complement strand
ATAGATGTCCGCCACGCGAAGCGTGATTTCGCCGGCCTCGACCTGCTGCCGGAGTCGATCGAGCTTCTCGAACTCCTGTGCGTAGGAGCGCACCGTGGTTGCCGTGAAGTGGATATCCCGCTGCGGAATGCCCAGGAATCCGCGGACGGACGTGAAGGCGCCGCCGTCACGAACGGCGGGGATGACAAGCTCATTGAGCACCGCCCCATCGGCAAGCCCATCGACGCCTTGGGGGAAGTGGCTGCGAAACCGGGATGCGACATCATCGTCCCGACGAACGACGATGTCGGCGCCGAGCGACGCAACCAGCTTTTCGTCCTTCTCGGATGCATCGGCGATGACCGTCAGCCCCTCGGCTTTGGCGAGCTGGACGACATAGCCGCCATAAGCGCCCGCAGCACCGGTCACCGCGATGACCTGACCCGGAGACAGCTTGAGCAGGTCGAGCGACTGGCGCGCCGTCAGCCCGTTCATCGGCAAGGTGCAGGCCTCAGCATGGGTCTTTCCGGCAGGGGCACGCACGACCGATCTGGCATCAAGCACAATCTGCTCGCGATACGCGCCATGGCTGCCTTTCGGCACCACGATTGCCATGACGGCGTCGCCAACCTTGAGTCTGTCGGGAACGCCGCTTCCAACCTCATCGACGATCCCCGCCGCCTCCATTCCCGGCACGTAAGGCGGCGGATCCGCCTTCTGCTGTTCGGCGCGTGTGCCGTTGCGGACCCCGACGTCGGTTGGGTTGACCGTCGCTGCATGGACGCGGATCCGCACTTGACCCGGGCCAGCGTGAACTTCGGGCACTTCAACGACCTGGAGAACCTCAGGGCCGCCGTGGATGAATAGTCCAACTGCGCGCATCGTTTCGCCCTTTGTCCGATAGCCAGTCCCGGTCTTTTTCGGTCCCGACTATACCATGGACATTCGACCGGTGGGCAACCGACACCTGACGGATCGGCAGAGACCGAGCCACATGTCTGGTATCTGAGTGCCCAGACTTGAAAGCGGACCGCCGCAAATCCACCGATCCCTGCACCTCCACCTCGATGATGGCGTTGGAAACGGTGAGGATCATGAACTGGCGGGTCGTGACACCGGTATTGGGTCAGAACCAGAATGAGGCTCTGGGTAATTTCCGAGGCTGCTCCACTCTGTTCGAATGTCCTAGCGTCGATCCGGTTGGAATTCCGCATCCCACACGAGATCGGCGAGAGTCTCGGTCGCAAGATAACATCGCAGCGGCTCGATCCGAGCGCACCTGGCGATGCGGCAAAGCCGTTATGGCCGATGTTCGATCATCACGACGGGATCGGCCTGCGCGGCAATGCACTGACCTTGCACGCCATTTTGGGCCACGAACCGCGCAGCTTGCGTGGTTTTCAAGGAACTGACCAAGGCCGACGGCGGCAGAAACCGCCCTGAAGCAACAAGGGAAAAACGCATGACCGATCTTTTCGACAGCTTCGACCTTGGCGGCCTGCGGCTTCCCAACCGCATCGCGATGTCCGCGATGACCCGCACCCGCGCCACCGAAGACGGCGTGCCCACGGACGTGATGCGCGACTACTATGTGCAGCGCGCCTCGGCCGGCCTGATCGTCACCGAATGCACGCAGGTCTCGGATCAGGCGCACGGCGTCATCCGCGCGCCGGGTCTGCACCGCGCCGACCAGATCACGGCATGGCGCAGAATCACGGATGCGGTTCACACCGCGGGCGGCCACATCTATTGCCAGATCTGGCATTGCGGCCGCGTCGCCCATCCGGACATGCGCGGCGGCGAGATGCCGGTCGGGCCTTCGCCTGTTCCGGCGACCGGCGACTTCTTCCTGCCGACCGGCCGGGTCGATTTCCCGATCCCCCGCCAA
>DASWON010000266.1:0-5974 GCA_036398735.1 Rhodopila sp. | reverse complement strand
AGCCGTTCGATGAGATACGTGGCGGCCAGCTGTCCGACATAACGCCCGGAGTCGGAATAGCCGAATTGCAGGGCCAGCTTGCCCGTCTGCTTGAGGTAGTCCCGGTAGTGCGGGCTGCGCAGCGCCTCCTCCAGCACCGTGGAGCCCCGCTCCAGCGCCTCCGCCGTCTCGAACAGCGGCGAAATCTCCACATGCCGCTCAACCCCGAACAACCGAGCGAGCCACAGCGCGGCGAGCAGGGTATAGCCGGTTTCGGTTTCCGCGATCAGGAAGCGGACCGGCACGGAACTGTCGACATGTTTGACGATCTGCGCCACCGTCATCATCAGCTTGGCGGCCGAGGCCTGTTCGCTGATCAGCGCGCCGAAGTCCACTGGTTCGGCCTTCACGGTGTCCAGCGCCGCGTTGATCGCATTGAACAGAGCGCGCCGACGCGACGGGTCTTCGGGCGGATCGGCGATGCCCAGCCGCTGACGGACGACGTTATGGATCTGCGCGGCGTTAAGCCTCGTGTGGGTATGGGCGAGCGCCATGCCGTGGGATATCAGACCGGCGCGCGCCACGGTCAGTGCGAGCTTTTCGTGCTCCTCGGCGCTGGCGATCGCCGAACGGAACAACGGAAGCAACGGCGCCGGCGACGTCAGCGAAGTCTCCCGGCTGTCGATCAGAGCATGGGCAAAGGCCGCGACCGTGACCGGCTCCGGCTGATCGGGGCAAAGTTCAATCTGCCGATCCACCGCGTCCCGCGCCTCGGCCAGACGTTCGGCCAGGCCTTCGGCACTGGGCAGAATGGACACCTGGGCGTGCAGCCTCGCCAGCTGCAGACGTTTCATCTCCAGCCGCAGCCGCAACGTGTCCCACCAGCCGATATCCGTCCGGCCATCGGTGTCGTAGCCGACCCACGTGGACAGGATCACCGGACTGGGATGCAGCTCCGTCCAACGATCGGGCCAGGCGCCACGGGCGACTGAAATCAGGGCGGCATTGAAACGGTCGATCGCATCGCGGCCATTGGCGATCGCAGTGACGGACTGGTCGAATTCACTGCGCAGGGTGATCGGCGGCGGGCGGTGCGATTCGAACTCGGGCACCGGCCGGCCACAGGCCGCCTCGGCCAGCGCCTGATTGACCGCCAGAGGCACCGAGAACGTCGGATGCGCGGTGAACACGGCCGCGAAACGAGTGCGCTCGGTCAGTGCCTGGTATTCCGCCCAGCGAACCGGACTGTCGTTCGGGTCCGGGCGAAGCAGCTGCTGTGCCAGGCGCGCCAGGGTCCCGTCGTTGGCCTCGGTGTCGATGCCGCCGACATAATCGGCGATGCGCCGGGCACGGTCATGAAACGCCGCGTCGCGCAGATGGCGGATCAGCGCGGCGATATCGGCTTCCCGGAGGCTGCCGGTATCCAGTTGACGGGTAATCGCCAGCGACACCAGCAATACCGGATTGCCAAACGGATCTTCATCGGCCCGGCCGCCGAGACGCGCCGTCAGGTCCAGGAGTTCCTGGGCCAGAGCGGTCGTCGGTGGCGCGGCTGGCACGTCGGGCATGCCACGAGTGTGACCCGGTTTGTGCGACGCAGCAAGCGCCGAACCGGCATTTTTTGCTGATTAAGCGGCCGCGCCTAGGCCATGCCAGCCGGCGGATCACATACCACGGTCTTCATTTCCGCTGGCACGGAGACCTCCAGCAGTTCCAGTTCGTCGGCAGTTCCCGTCTCGTTGTGCCGCATGCCGCCAGGGATCATCAGCGAGTCGCCGGGCATCAGCCGCACCTTGGTGCCGTCCTCGAATTCCAGATCCACCCAGCCTTTGAGCATGTAAACGAGCTGATGATCGCAGACGTGGTAATGCCATCCGGTCGGCTCACCGAGCCCCTGGGTCGCCGAGGTCACCTGGGCCCGCATCTTTCCACCGGTGGCATCGGTCACACCAAGGTCGCGGTACTTGAAGAAAGAGCGCCGCCCCGTGACATAGATGGCGTTGTCCACCGTCGCATGCGCCAGCTTGCCGCCCGCCGTTCCTACGACATCGTTCATGTTCATTCTCCTCCCGCTGCGCGTCCCGCCTGGCAGGGGCGGGCTACACGAACCCTCGCAGCTAAACCCTATCCGGATCCGCCCGCAACCGGTTGTGCACTGGACCTTTGATCCCACGCACTGAAGTCCCGTCGGGCTTCCGGTGGGATCGAGTGTCCTGACCGGTTGCGCGGCGCTCAGCGGCGCCTCTGCCGCACCGCGGGTCTACCGCGCGCGGTGCGGCCGCCCCGCAAGCCCGCTACTCCAAAAGCCCGCTGCTCCAAAAGCCCGCTGCTCCAAAAGCTGACGTCACGGAGCGACAAAGTCGCCGCGGAGCCAGGTGGGCCAGGAGCAACAACACCCTTCCGTCAAGCCCCGAATACTTCCAAACCCGGAATACTTCGCTCCACCGCACCATGGTGCCAAGGACGATCATTCCCTGCGATCAGCGTGATCCCGTGCAACCAATGCTACGGCTGCAGCATGACTTTCGACGCGGCGCGCTGTCGCGACAGTTCAAACCCTTCCAGCCCGCGGTCCAGCGGCATCCGATGAGTGATCATCGGGCGGAATCGTTGTGGATTAGCAGCGAGAATCGTCAGCACCTTGTCCCAGGTGAGGCGATCGCAGCCATGGGTGGCACGAAGCTGATGCCGCGCCCGGACGAAGTCGGTCAGAGGCAGTGAGACCGGGCCGGGATGGATGCCGGCGATCACCAGTACGCCGGCGGTGCGCAGGACGCCCAGGCCGTCGGCGATGGTGGGCGGATGACCGGTCGCCTCAATAACGACATCGACCTTGCGTCCGCCGGTCACGGCCAGAACGAGTTCCGCAAGCGGCGCCTCGGCGACATCGAGGATGTCGGTAAAACCGAGCTGGCGCATGACGTCGAATCGAGGCCCGTCCGCGCGTCCCGCGATCAGCACCCTGCCCGCCCCGGCCGCGCGGGCAAACAGCGCGATGGCCTGGCCGATCGTTCCTGGTCCCATCACCAGAACCGTATCGCCGAGACCGACCTCGCCGGTCAGTACGGCCTCACAGCCAACGCCCAATGGTTCTGTAAGCGCACCAAGCTCGGTGTCGACAGCCTCCGGCAGCGGCAGGCAATTGGCCGCTGGAACCGTAACAAATCGGGCAAAGCCACCATGACGGGTCAACCCGATGGTCTGGCGCTGCAGGCAGTTGCGCTGATCCCCGCGCGCGCAATTCGCGCAGGTGCCGCAAGCGACGCCGGGCATTACCGTCACGGCGGTTCCCTTCCCCACCTCGACCCCGGTGCCGGCAGCGGCGATCCGGCCGGCAAATTCGTGGCCCATTACCACCGGCAGGTGCGGCACCATGAAGCCATATCCGTCCGTCCACTCGTAGGCATGAACGTCAGATCCACAGATGCCGACGTTTTCGACACGCACCGTCACCTCCCCGGGACCCGGATCGGCGACTTCGCTGCCATCGGTCAGGTCAAGGCCAAAACCGGGGGTGGTTTTACGCAGTGTAAGCATCGGGTTCTCCTTTGGGCCGGGTTCCGACCACGCAATGCATCGGGTTGGCCATGAACAGCAGGCCGCGTTGCCGAGCGCTCGTAATGGCGCCACGCCAGACCGTCGTTTCGTATCCGGACAGACAGGACAGCACGGCGTCTTCGCGATAGCGCCAGATCGGGCCGTCCGGATTGGCGAACGTCACCAGACCGGGGAAGCAGGCCAGCGCCTGGAATCCGGCCCGCTGCATCCGCGGATAAAGCGATGCGTCGGCGACCCCGCGCGCGCCCACGGACTGAGGCGGGATCTCGGCCTTGCGCTTCAGTTCCGGCGGCAGATCGAGATTCCACCATTGCTGCAGATCAATGGCTCGCACGATCACCCCGACCCGGCCGCCGGGCTTCACGACCCGGTACAACTCCCGCATTGCCTGATCGGCGTCGCATTCCTCGAGCACGGTAACCGAGAACGCCGCATCGAACGAGGCGTCGGCGAACGGCAGTTGTTCCGCATTCGCTTCCTGGAAGGTGACGCGTGCGCCTTGCGCCAGCACGGCCGCCTCCCGCAGCAGGAAGCGGTTGACGTCCGTCGCAACGATGCCGCCGCCGGTGAGACGGGCAGCCAGCAGGCGATCGAGCGCGCCGGAGCCGCATCCGACGTCCAGCACGGTGTCGCCTGGCCCGACCGCCATCGTGTCCCACAGCGTTCGCGCCAGCGCGCGGTAGCTCGGTCCGGAGGCACGATCTTCCAGCGCCGCGACGCCGCCGAGGTAACGACCACCGAGCACGATGACGCTGAACCGTTTCGACAAGGCAGGGATCGCCGGTTCCCATTGCGACGGGGCGAGGAAGAACGGCAGCAGCATCAGCGGCGGTCCGTCACCGTGAATGGCATAGGTGATGCCGGCGTGCTCACCGCGTCCTTGCGGCAGACGAACCGCTGGCAGTGGCGGCAGGGCGGACAGGAGTTCCGTGATCTCTTCACTACGGTCGGCAACGACGTCGGCCCAGCCTGGCGCGTCGTATCCCGCCAGCACGTGGCGCGACGCTCCAGGCAACCGCGCCTGCCCCGCCGCGGTGACGGTGGCGGTCATTCCGAACTCGGCGGCAATCAGCGTCATGCGCGCGGCAACCGAACCGAACGGCGCGGGATCCAGGCGCGCGGGCACGCACAGGACCACACCGCCGAGGCGGTCAGGCGCCGACCGGGCGACATCCGCGATGTCGCCGGCCATCTGCGTCGCGACATGCGCCGCGTGGAGACCGAGATGGTCCCACAGCGCCAGCAGCCTCGATGCGGTGTCCTGCGTCATTGGCATCATCTCTCCCCGGACTGTATGGAACAGGAGTCGCTGCGGCATGGAAAGGGCAAGCCGATGGAGGACGACGATATCCTGACCCGCCTGATGCGCGTGCTCGACACGCTGGCAGGCATCGCCCGCATGATGCACCCTGGGCGTCTGCCCGAACTGATCGCCCAGATCGGCGACCGGGATACTCTGTTGCGGGAGGCGATGGGCGGGCTTGTGGCCGAGGCCGCCGAGGACGAGCAAATCCAGATCGCCGGAACACTTGCGCTCCAAGCCTGCGCCGGGCTGCGTGCCGCTCCGGACGCCGACAACCCGACGCTGGCGGCCTATCGCGCGATGCGCCAGGCCAGCCGGGCACAGGAGGCACTGGCGGCCCTGATTGAGACCGCCCCGCGGGTGAGCCGGTATTTCCTGGAGCCGCGGTTCCGCGACGACCCGGTGGCGCTGCAACGCCTGGCCGAACCGCGGCACCCGGATTCGGGGGTCTTCCATTCCGGCAATCAAACCAATGAGCGGGGTGGTTTTTCGGTCATCGTTCCATCGTGGTACGATCCCGCCCGGCCCTATCCGGTGATATTTGCGTTGCACGGCGGCTCCGGCCATGGGCGGCTGTTCCTGTGGAACTGGTTGCCCGAGGCCCGGTCGCGCGGCGTGATCATCGTCGCACCGACATCGGTCGGCAGCACGTGGTCGCTGATGGAGCCGGACCTCGACTGCCAGAACCTCGCGGCCATCCTGACCCGCGTGCGTGGCCGCTGGAACATCGATCCGGACCACATGCTGCTGAGCGGCATGAGCGACGGTGGCACTTTCACGCTGCTGGCCGGACTGGCGGAGGATTCGCCGTTCACCCACCTGGCGCCCGTTGCCGCCTCGTTTCATCCGATGTTGCTGGCCATGACGGCACCGGAACGTCTGAGCGGACTGCCGATCCACCTCACGCATGGGACGCAGGACTGGATGTTCCCGGTCCATGTCGCTCGCACCGCCTATCGCACCCTGGCTGCGGCGGGCGCGGCGATCATCTACCGGGAGATCGCGGACCTGCCGCACGCGTATCCACGTGACGGCCAGGGCGAGGTGCTGGACTGGTTCATGGGTCCACGCGACGGCGGCACCATCGGATCGCCTCAAGAATGACCTGACAACCCGCGTCAGATCGCATGACCG
>DASWON010000265.1:0-3741 GCA_036398735.1 Rhodopila sp. | reverse complement strand
GACCTGGGCGCGTGTGATCTTCCGCGCCAGTCCGCCCTGCGTAACGACAAACTCGTCGGAATCGGAGGCCGAGGTGGCGGGAGCGAGCTGGTCAATTGTAGGCATCGATACTTGTTCTCCGGTCCCCGTGATCTTCCGTGGGAGCCTGGTCCAGTTGGCGGGAGGTGCGGGGTCACATTCCGCAGGCGATACTACTGATTCGTCAGAACCGGGTTGCCGTTCTCATCCGTGAGCACAATGCCCGTCGCGGTTATCAGCGCGTTCGGTGGAATCGCAGGAACGGACAGCATCAGCACGGGGAGCAGCACGCTTCTTTGTAACGACCGGCCATTGATCGTGGTTATACTGAACGTGATGGTGTAGATTGTCCCTGCCTGGCCCTCGGCGAGCCAAAGCACTACTCTGCAACCATCGGCCGTCGTGCTTTGAATGACGACGTCGCCGGGGCTCGATGGCGAGACGGTAACCGATAGAGTGGCGATCCCGTCACCATCGTTGCCGACGATGGCCGGACCGATGTCCAGGATGTAGTCGAGCACATCGCCTGGATCTTTCGTAGGCCAGTTTAGCGGAGGGGGTGCGACGGCGGTCGTGCCGCGTGGAACAGGAATAAAAGAATCGACGGTCACCAGACGCGCGATACTTGGCTTCCAGACATGGCTAATGGTCTGCGGCATTCAAAACCTATCAAGAAATATCGAGATCGGGAAGACAGGGCCAGGAATCAGTTCTGTCAGTGCCGGCAGATTCTGGAGACCGAAACGATACTCCGGTGGCTGCGGACCTCTGCCGGGGCAGTGCGTGTTCCGTCGCCGGTTACCACCTCACGACAACGAGGCCGTTGCCGCCGGTTGCACCGTTGTACGCGGTGTTGCCATTGGCTCCGGTGCCGGCCCCCGCGGCCCCGCCACCCGGGAAGTTTCCGACGTTGCCGAATGATCCGCTGTTCTGGCCGCCGCCGATTGGTGACGCTCCGCCCAGGCCGCCTTGGTTGAGTATGCCCGCCTGGCCCGCCGACCCGGCGAAGCTGACGTCGCCTCCGACACCGATCCCGGGAGGCGTCGCGCCGTTCTGCGGGGCGCCCGATGATGCCAGATAGTTCAGGCTGCCGCCGGTCGCGCTGACGTACTGGCCGAACGTGGAGGTGCCCCCGGGGCCTGCGCTGGCGCCGCCGGTCGTACCGGCAATGCCACCCGCACCGATCGTCACCGGGATAACCTGGCCGGGCGTCAGGCCCGTAACGAGCTTTCTGGCGTATCCTCCCCCGGATCCACCTCCGCTGGGCAGGCCGGGAACCGAGGCATAGCTGCCGGATCCGGCCCCCCAGATCTCCACCTCAACCTGCGTGATCCCCGCCGGCACCTGGAAATTCCCGCCGCTCGTGATGCTTTGCACGCCGGACGCGACCCCCGGGCGCAGCGACGGCAACTTCCAGAACAGGAACGGCGCGGTCGGCGAGACGGTAATGTTGGCCGCGGTAATCTGCGTTTGGCCGTATGATACGGTGATCTGGTACAGACTGACCCATCCGCTGTCAGGAGCAGGTGTGGCCTGGTTGCCGGAATCGGCAGGAAGCCCGGCCTTGAGCTGCAACTGCACTCGTTGTGTCCGTACGGTGTTCTGCGCGGCCCCGGAATTCCCCGGGCCACTGAACGATTGTGCCGGATTACTCGCATTGTAATAAGGCAAGACGATCGGATCGCCGTCGGCTTCCTGAAATGACCCCTCAAGAAGATAGTTGATCGACTGCCCGGCGCTCGATGGGGCCACCAGCGCGAAGGTGACCCAGCCAATGTTTATGCCCATCTTCATGGTCAGATCATTGGCGTTTGCTGGAAGTGATCCATAGGCGAGGATATCGACCGGGCTGAGCTGGGCGATGCTGCCTGGCCCGACGACGATGTTCAGCGAAGCGGGGCTCGTGGGTCCGCAGGGCAATCCATCGGCGATCGTATTCGTTCCAAGCACGGCGCGCATCAGGAAGCCCAGGCCGATCATCATGTTCCTGTTGGCGGACAGGATGTCCGTGTCCAGCGGAATGCTGCCCGGATAGACGATATTGCGATCCATGCGGTATTTTCACCACTTCATGTGCTGAGATTAAGTAATCCGCAGCCAGGCTATTGTGTTGACGGGCAGCAGACTGGCCAGCGTTGCCTCAATGTCGGCGTCGCTTACGTGTCCCGGCAGCAGGGCAAGGTCGACGTAACTGATCGCGCCCGAACCGTACCCGCCGTTCGGGGTGCCATAACCCGCCAGCAGGTCCAGGCCAGGTGTCGGTGGACGCGGCGTTGTAATAAAGAACTGCAGCGGCATTCGAAGACTTCCCCAGCCGCCGGCCAGTCCGTAAGCCATCCCGGTACCTGGCATGCTGGGACCGCCCGCGAGACTGCCGTAGGATCCGGTGTCCATACAATTAGCCGGTTCAAAAATGACCGGCTCACTGCCGACAAGGCTTGTCAAACCCGCGGATACCGCGGATCGGGTGGCGGCTTCCCGTAGCAGCGCCGCCTGGATACGGCTTCTGTAGGCGAGATCCAGTTCGCCGGATCGCCGAACAAGACCGCCTCCAAAATAATCGTTCGATATGAGATCAAGCCACTCATCGGTTGCGGTGGCCAAGCGTGTCTGAGTCACCACCCAGGCAAGAAGGTTGTACAGCCAGACCCATGGGGTGGCGATACTGGTCAACAAAGCGTCGAGTGTGGGGCTCTGTTCGGCAAACCAGCGCTTGGGAAGGACCGCGCGAAGCCGGGATACGAAGTCCTGGAGATCACCCACCATTGGCTGTGACCGTGACCTGGCCAGACTTTATGACCGTGCGTAACGTGGGCACAACATCCGACGACGAGCCATTCAATTGGATCCCGACGACATTCTGCAGGCCGGGCACAGCCAGATAGATGCTCTGCGCGATCCGGGTGACGGAGGCGCCGCCGCCTATCGGCAAGCTGTTCAGGTAGACGGCGATGCAGTTCTGAATGACCGGGATACAGACGGCGGCGGGCGTATTGGGTCCGAGTATGGCGGTGAGCGAGACGTTCACGATCAGCACCTGCGGCGCGATGGCTGCGAACGTCGAACCGATGGGGCGGACCGAGTCAACGGCGGCTGCTACTGTCGAAAGCAGATCGGCGGTCGGATAGCCGGTACCGTCATCGACGAGCACCAGGAACGAGCCGATCCGTGCCGTCCCGTCGGGAGCGGTGTTTTCTTCGATCGCGACGGAAAGGCCCTGACGAACATTCGCGATGGCGTTCTGCACGGCGAGGAGCGTTGCTCGCGATCGGCTGGCCAGGTAGCCCTGAAACCGTGCGCGAAACGCCTCGTCGGTTTCGGCATCGGCGCCGTCCGACAGCGGGTTGGCGTTGCTGACCTGATCGATGCCCGGCACGGATGCTGCGATCACGGTTATCGTACCCGCCAGAACGTTGCCGATCGACCCACCAATGGCGCAGATCACCGGCAGATCCGCTGACCCCACGCCGCCAGGCAGGACATAGGATGAGGATGCGGCCTGCCAGATCGACAAGGCAGCGTTTGCCGCCACGGAAAAGCTTGTCGAGCCGTCGGTCGTCTTTACGATCGTTCCGACCGGAATGGTAGCTGGCAGAGTGTCGGCGAAGCGCGAGAAGGTCACGATCCCGGTGGCCGGGGTCGCCGGCAGCCGCGTCAGCGCGAAATCCAGCATCCAGGAATCCAGATCGGGTCCAGTGGATGTGGCGGCGCGGGTTGATTGCA
>DASWON010000264.1:0-14967 GCA_036398735.1 Rhodopila sp. | reverse complement strand
TGGCCGAGGGGATTCTGGCCACGGACATCCTGGGCACGGAGATTCTGGCCGGAAGGGGTTTGTCCGAGCGCGGATTGTCCCTGCGCAGCGCGGTCGACCGAGGGACCCGGCGAGGCCTGATCCGCCCCGGTCTGCCCGGTCACGGCTTCCCTGGCCGTCACCTGCCCGGCTGCCGTCTCTACGAACCGTCCGCTCGTCACCTGCCCCGTCCTGGTCTGGTCGGTCTTGCGCTGGTCGGTGTTGATCCTGGTGGCGTCGGCCTGGCCGAGTGCGATCTGGCCAAGCGGGTCGCGGCCCGGACTTGTCTGGCCGGCAGCAAACCCCAGGGCGGCCGCTCGTCCCGCTGTGTCGCCCGCGCCGCTGGCGCTCGCACCGGCCTCGCCGCCACTGGTAGCGCCCGCACCGCCGGCACTGGTAGGGCCCGCGCCTGCCCCGCTGGCACCGCTGGCGTCCGCACCGCTGGCGCTCACACCGGCCTCGCTGGCACTGGTACCGCTCGCGCTGGAACCGCCACCACCGGCCCCGCCACCACCGGCCCCGCCGCCACCGGCCCCGCTGGCACCGGCCCCGCTGGCACCGGCTTGTATCGTCGGGATGGTCTCATGAGGCACCACCTCGTGCGACCCGATTTGTCCGGACGCCGGGGGAGCGGCGCGATCGGCAGCGGGACGATCTGTCGGGGCGGCGGAAGCCGGACCGCCGACGGTCGCGACCACCTTGGGCGGCAAGGCCGGCGGCAGGGGGGGCGGCAGGGGTGCTGGCACGGCGGCCACCATCGGCTTCGATTGCGGCACACCCGGTATCGGGTCCGGCAGCCGCTGCCCGGCCGATTGCTCTGTCGAAGGCACCATGGGCCGGGGGCCGGCGGTGTCATCCTCGAGCAGCGCCGACAGTTCGGACAGCTGGGCTGGTGTGGCGCTTGAGATCAGATCCATCATACGCATGACCGTTTCGGTCATGTTATCACCAGCTGGAGCCCAGCGCTGACCCGCGGCAGCCTGCGACTTGGCCTTCGCGAGCAGATCGGCAAAGGTACGATTCTCCGCATGTGCAGAAAATCCTGTAAACAACAAGGCGCACGTCATCATCGCCGCGCAACGGATCCCGGCAGGCATTTTGTTTTTTCCCGCACGATTTACATCTTCTTTAACCGTCCGGTCCGGGCACAGCACCCGGATACAGGCGATTTCCATTGGACCATACTGGTTCGTTTCAGACTTTCCCCACTCGCCTCGTGACCTTCCGCGGACGAGACTCACTCCGGAACCGATTGCGTCCGGAGGTACGCCTTTTAACCTCCTGCCGCAGTAAAACCAGCATTCGATCACCGGCCTCGGCCAAAGCGTGCTGACATTTTCTTGAGCAGGGAACCGCCTGAGATTTCCTCCTCAAGAGTCTGTCCCCCGGTATGATCTCGAGACGATGACGAAATGGCTTCAGAGACGGGTGCCGCCATAAAGCATACGGACCGGTCGACCCACCGCCATCAGTCGCGGCACGAAATGGATCCGGGCAGGGCGTCCTGCCGCAGTGTGCCGGAAATGATAGGAGGATGCGGGGGTGCAGCGACGCCAACGCCAGCAACCGTGTCCAGCAACTTCCTATGCCGTCAAGCGGATCGGATCCCGGGCGAGAATCTCCCAGGCGCAAATGTCCCGGAGTACAAGTGTCCCCGGTGCAGATGTCCGCGTGATGACCCCGACAATCCTGGTGTTCGGTGCCATCAACCCGCTGTTCCTCCGCGCAAATGCCCCGGCGTGGATGTACCTCCGTGCGAATGTCCCGGCGCGCGAATGTCCCTCTGTGCCAATGTCCCTCTGTGCCAATGTCCCTCTTGCACATGTGGTCGCCCAATGGCGTGCCTCTTGCCTTTCCGGGCCTGCTGGGCGACCCTGCCAATGGCGCAGCAGTCCAGGATAATCAAAGCGAGGATGCCGTGAACGACCCCACGATCGTCACCGATTCAGTGAAACGTTTCAAATGGGTCGGCACCCGCCCGATCCGCCCCGATGGCGTGCCCAAGGTGACCGGCCGAGCGCTGTATGGCGCAGACCTGAAACTGCCGGGGATGCTGTATGGGAAGGTGCTCCGCTCCCCGCACGCGCACGCCCGCATCAAGTCGATCGACGTCTCGGCCGCCGAGGCACTGCCCGGTGTCAAGGCGGTGATGACCGCCGCCGACATGCCCGACCAGAAGTTCGACTACATCGGCCCTGAACGCGTGGCGGTGAACTTCTGGCACGTCACGCGCAACATCATGGCCCGCGAGAAGGTGCTGTACGAGGGGCACGCGGTTGCCGCCGTCGCCGCCATCAGCAGCAGCATCGCCGAACAGGCCGCCGCGCTGATCAAGGTGGACTACGAGGTGCTGCCGCATGTCATCGACGTCGATGAGGCGATGGCGCCCGACGCGCCGCTGCTGTTCGAGGACATGATCACCCGCGGCGTGGAACCGGCGCCGACCAGGCCCTCCAACATCTCCAAGCGCCTCGATTTCGCGATGGGCGATGTCGAGGCCGGCTTCAAGCAGGCCGACGTTGTCATCGAGAAGGAATTCAAGACCGCGGCGGTGCATCAGGCCTATATCGAGCCGCACGCCTGCGTGGCGAAGTATGAGGCCGACGGCCAGTGCGAGATCTGGTCCTCCAGCCAGGGCCACTTCCAGATGCGCGCGCTCACCGCCCAGATCCTGGGCGCCAGGCTGGGCGACCTGCGTGTGACCCCGGCCGAGATCGGCGGCGGCTTCGGCGGCAAGACCGTCACCTACCTGGAACCTCTGGCCGCCACACTGTCACGGAAGGCCGGCCTGCCGGTCCGCCTGCAGATGACGCGTGAGGACGTGTTCCGCGCCTCCGGCCCGACCTCCGGTGCGTCCATGTGGGTAAAGATCGGCGTCAGGAAGGACGGCACGATCGTCGCCGCAGACGGCGTCTTCAAGTTCCAGGCCGGCGCCTTCCCGGGCTCGCCGGTGATGAACGGCTGCCTCTGCGCCTTCGCGCCGTATGACATCCCGAACCAGCGCGCCGTCGGCTACGACGTCGTGTCCAACCGGCCCAAGGCGGCGGCCTACCGCGCGCCCGGCTCGCCGATCTCGGCCTTCGCGGTCGAGAGCGTGCTGGACATGTGTGCCAAGGCGATCGGCATGGACCCGCTCGAATTGCGGCACAAGAACGCCTGCCGTATCGGCACGCCGACCATCGCCGGCCCGAAGCACGCCCATGCCGGCTACGTCGAGACCCTCGAGGCGCTGATGAACCACCCCGCCTACAAGGTGAAGCTCGGCCCGAACCAGGGCAGGGGGGTTGCCTCCGGCTACTGGTTCAACGGCGGCGGCGAATCCAGCGCCACCTTGCAGGTGAATGCCGACGGCACGGTGCTGGTTGCGACCGGCAGTCCCGACATCGGCGGCTCGCGCGCCTCGATGGCGATCATGGCGGCCGAAACCCTGGGTGTGGACTACAACACCGTCCGCGCCATCGTCGCCGATACTGCCTCGGTCGGCTATACCCACGTCACCGGCGGCTCACGTGTCACGTTCGCGACCGGCACCGCGGTGGTAAACGGCGCCAAGACCGTGGTGAAGGAACTGTGCAAGCGCGCCGCGCTGATCTGGGGCGTCGATGAGGACGGCGTGATCTGGGAGGACGGCCATGCCAAGCCGGCCGGCTCCAACGTCGGTGACTTCAAGCCGCTGTCGCTGAAAGAACTCGCGGCCAAGGCGGCGGCAACCGGCGGCCCGATCACCGCATCGTCCGGGGTCAACGCCGGCGGACAGGCGCCGGGCTTCTCCAGCCAGTTCTGCGACGTCGAGGTCGATCCGGAAACCGGCAAGGTCACCATTCTGCGCTTTGTCGCCGCCCAGGATGTCGGGCGTGCGATCCATCCCAGCTATGTGGAGGGCCAGATCCAGGGCGGCGTGGTGCAGGGCATCGGCTGGGCGCTGAGCGAGGAATACATCTACAACGCCAAGGGTCAGCTGGATAACCCGGGCTTCCTGGATTATCGTTGCCCGGTCGCCTCGGACCTGCCGATGATCGACGCCGTGATGGTCGAGGTGCCCAATCCGACGCATCCGTACGGGGCCAAGGGTGTGGGCGAGGTCGGCATCTGCCCGCCGATGGCCGCCATTGCCAACGCCATCGAGATGGCGACGGGCAAGCGGATGACGGAACTGCCGATGTCGCCGCCGCGCCTGCTGGCGGCCCTGTCGGCCTGACCGGGCGATGCGGGACGGCCCGGACATGGCGGGGGCTCGGCCTGCGACGGAGCTCGGCCTGTGTCTGGGTGCGGCCTGTGCCGGGAGCCGGTCCATGACGGGGCTCGGCCCGTGCCGGGACTCGGTCCATGACGGGGCACGGTCTGTGACGGAGAATGGCCTGTGACGGAGAATGGCCTGTGACGGCGCGTGTCGTCTTCACCTCGGGCTTCGCGCGTCGCTACACCGGCGGCGTGCGGGAGTTCGAGGTAGAGGCCAGGAATCTCCGCGGTGTGCTGAAGGCAATGGACGAACTGTATCCGGGCCTCGCCGAGCATCTCGAGGAAGAAACGACTGTCGCCATCAACGGCGAGTATCACGAGACCGGGTATTTTCAACCGGTCCCGCCGGATGCCGAGGTGTTCTTCATTCCGCGGATCGAGGGCGGGTAGCCTTAGCATCAAGGGCGGTCGCGCCCGGTTGCGCCGTGCCCTGAATCGGGTAAGCCCAGCTGTGATCGTGCCGGCGAAACGTATCGGCAAAACCAGAGACCGGAACGAGACGTATCACCAATAATACTGCAAGTAACGAAAAGCCGTCATCCCGAACCTATGTCGAGCGACAGCCGGATCAGGTCGGCGGTGCGCGTGACACCGAGTTTCGTCTTGATCTGGCTGCATGTATTGGCGACTGTCTTATACCCGAGACCAAGCGCATCCGCGATATCCGACAAACTCTGCCCGTCTCCCAGCAGACGCATCACCTCAAGATCCCGCTCCGTCAGGCGCTCGGTTCCGTCGAGCGTCTCCGCGGCCTGCAAGGCGAGCCCTTGCGCAATCTCGGCCTCGATATAGCGGCCGCCGTCGATCACCCGCCTGACCGCCTGCAGCAGCTCATCGGGGGAGGCATTCTTGCTGAGATATCCGGCGGCCCCGGCGCGCAGCGCCCGCTTCGCGTACAGCAGTTCCGCGTGCATGCTCAGGATCAGCACCCGAGCGCCCGGACTTTCGGCCATCAGCCGCTGCAGCAGTTCCAGCCCGCCCAGTCCCGGCAGATTGAGATCGAGGACGATCAACTCCGGCACATGGCTGCGCATCGCCGCGAGCGCCTCGCGCCCGGTTGCGGCCTCAAAGATCTCGAGTTGCGGCAACGTCATGAGCAGCCGTCGCAGACCGGCACGGACAACGGCGTGATCGTCAACTACCAGAACCCTCACCGATGCCTCCTAATGTAGTTTCACGGAACCAGGGAACGTGTCTGTCGCCTCTCGTCTCTGTTCTCTTGTCTCTCGTCCCGCGTCCGGCGTTGTTGGGCCCGCATCTCTCATCTCGCGTCAGACCCTCGCGTCTCGTGCCTCGCGGCTCGTGTCTTTTGTGTCATCACCGGACTTGGCCCGGTGACCCACGACTGTGCACTGTTTCCAAGTGCGAGTCGCGGCTCACCGGGGCACACCTTGCGCGCGGGCTCGCTCGCCCGATGATAACACCGAGGTTGGCTGCCCGTCAGGGTTTCAGCCACCCTGGAAGCGCGCCGACCGGCCACGTGTCGTGCCTGCGCGATCCTGGCTGCAGCCATTGCGCATCGGTGAAGCGCGGCACGGCGGTCCCGATATGAAGTCATCCGACGCACGCGACGGTCCGTGATCACAGCGCGACTCGCGCTTCCCCGCGATCAGGCACCCAAAGCCGCCGCGCACGGCAGTCTGGCCGCGACGACAAGCCCGCGGCCGCGCGCCCCCGCTCCCATTCGCAGCGTTCCGCCGAGCGCTTCGACCCGTTCGCGCATGCCGGTGAGGCCAAACCCCGCGGCCTTTGCCGCTGCGATCCCGATCCCGTCATCGGCAACCTGCACCACGACTTCGCCGGTTCCGGCATCGAGGATAATGTCGACGCGGTCCGGATCGCCGTGCCGGACAGCGTTGTTGAGACCCTCCTGCACCAGCCGGTAGATTGCCGCGCTGATCGGGGGATCAAGCACATCATCGCCGACCGTAACCCTCAGCGTGAAGCTGATACCCGGCCGTCGAGCGTGCCAGAAGGCGATCAGCTTATGCAGCGCCGGCGTCAGACCCGCCTCGACCGGGCTGGCCGGGCGCAGCCGGTGCAGCATCGCGCGGACATGGCGCTGCATGTGCTCGACCGCCTCGCGGATCGCCCGCGTCCGATCCGCAATGTCGCTGCCACGCCCTGATCCAGACAACTGCTCGATCGTTGCTGCGTCAATATTGACGGCGAACAGGAATGGCCCGATCTCGTCGTGCAGGTCACGGGCCAGATCCGCACGTTCCTCCTCCTGCAGCGTCAGCAACCGCTGGTTCAGGCGCAGGTTGCGCTGTCGTGCCGCGTCCAGCCGTTCTGCCATCGTGTTGAGACCGCGCGCCACCCGCATCACCTCCGGCGGTCCTGCCTCCGGGACGCGGACCCCGTATTCCTCCGCCCCCAGCGAAACGAGGGCCGCCGACAGCCGGTCGAGCGGACGCAGGGCCTGGCGGACCACCACGGCAACAAGCGAGATGCTCAAGCCGCAGAACAGTCCGATTGCGACGAGACCGTCCTTGAGCTGGGTCCACACCTCACTGATCTCGTTGCGCGGGTCCGGTTCGAGGGTGATCGTGCCGTCCGGTCCGAGGTCGAACCGGATCGACGCAGGCGCGGGCGACAGCACGCCGGCGAACCATTCCGGTGTATCCGCGGCAACGGGATGCAATGTCGAGGACGCCACCAGATCCCGCGCGGCGGTGCGAAGTTCGGCTCTGACATGACGGTCCCCGTCGAACATCCGGACCAGACGTGCGCTTTCCTGAGCGGGATCGTCCGTCGCCGCCAGCCCGTCCAGGCCATTGCGCAGGGTCTGCACGGCGACACTGAAAGCCGCCTGCATTTCGGTGCGCACGGATCGGATGGCATGCCAGCCGACGGCACCGCCTCCGACGCAAAGGCTTACGAAAAACACGCAGAGAATGGACGCGATCAGTCGGACCCGCAGCGACATGGCGAGCTGGTTCCCGTATCGGCTGTTTCCTCAAGCGAACGCTATCCGAACCATGTCGTCCGGCAAAGATCGGGAAGTTTTCCTCGCGCAATCGGGAACGCGTGGCATAGGCGGTGCGCGGCTCCTGTGATCAGGTTCTTCGTCAAACCAAAAGAGTCCGGAGGAGAGGTCTATGGGAGGAGCTGCCCGGCGTGATGCCGCTGGCAACGCATGCGAACGGACCGGACCGGCTGTCCTCGGGCCAATCCTCGCGCGCCTCGCCGGTGCCGGCGGCGCCGCCGGCCTGATCTGCGCCGCCGGCCTGCGCTGCGCCCCCGCGCTGGCGCAACAGCCACCCGGCGCGGCGCAATCGCCGGTTCTCGTGGTCCCGCCGCTCAGCATCATCGGCGCCTCGCCGTTGCTGGGCTCGGGCGTCAATCGCGACACGGTGCCCGGCGAGACCACCGTGCTGAACGCCGACGATCTGACCCGGGGCGGCACCACCACGCCCGACGCGGTGCGCTCGCTGAATGAGCAGGTCGGCGGCGTCAATCTCGACTCCGCATCCGGCAACCCGTTTCAACCAACGATGCTGTATCACGGGTTCCAGGCCTCGGCGTTGCAAGGCACGCCGCAGGGGCTGGCGGTCTACGTCAACGGCGTCCGCTTCAACCAGGCGTTCGGTGACACCGTCAACTTCGACCTGCTGCCGAGCCTGGCGGTCGACCAGATCAATCTGGAGGGCTCCAATCCGGTGTTCGGCCTCAACGCGCTCGGTGGCGCGCTGAGTGTGCAGCTCAAGAACGGCTTCACCTATCAGGGCGGCGAGATCGAGGCGCATGGTGGCTCGTTCGGCACCTTCGGGGGCAACTTCCAGTTCGGCAGGCAAAGTGGCGACACCGCGGTCTATGTCGCGGCGAGTGGCCTGCACCAGGACGGCTGGCGCGATCTGCAATCGTCCGATCTGGAGAATTTCTATGGCGATATCGGCTGGCGCGGCAACGCCGGCGAACTGCACTTCAATGCCCTGGTGGCTAATTCGGTCCTGAACGGTCCGGGCACGTCGCCGGTCGAACTGCTGGCGGTGGACCCCGGCGCGCAGTTCACCGCGCCCAACCGGATCAGCAACCGATTCCTGCAGGTCAGCCTGTCGGGCAATCTGCAGCTCAGCGACACGGTGTCGGTGCAGGCGGCCACCTACTACAACTACTTCCTGCAACGGGTGAGCAACGGCAACGCCCCGAACGACACGCCATGCGACGACGATGACGGCCCGGGCCTGCTGTGCGGCGATTCCGGCCCCAGCACCACGGTTGGCGGCGGCACCATTCCGGCGTTCCTCGGGTCCAATCCGCTGGCCTATTCCGAACTGGACAACCAGACCACCAACACCAATGGCTACGGTGCTTCGCTGCAGGCGACCGACACCCAGGGCGTATTCGGCTTCACCAACCATCTGGTCGCCGGATTGAGTTTCGACGGGGCACAGACCGAGTTCACGGCCGCCTCGCTGATCGGCGGCATCACCACCGACAGCCGGGCGTTCATTGGCCCCGGCGTGGTGATCGATGAGCCCGGCACGAACTCACCGGTGCGCGTGGGGATCAGCGACGTCTATTACGGCGCGTTCATTGCCGACACCCTCAGCCTGACGGACCGCCTGGCGCTGACCGTCTCGGGCCGGCTCAACGCGGCACAGATCGATCTGAATGACCGGAACGGCGGTGATCTCACCGGCAACCACTCGTACAATCGAGTCAACCCGGCGGTCGGTGCGACCTACAAGGTGACGCCATGGCTGACCGCCTACGCCGGATACGCGGAGGCGAACCGCGCGCCGACGCCGGCGGAGCTGTCCTGTGCCGGACCGACCGTCTCATGCAGCCTGGCCAACTTCTTCGTCGGCGATCCGGACCTGAAGCAGGTCGTTGCGCACACGATCGAGGTTGGCGTGCGCGGCGCGGTGACCGTCAACGACCGGGATCGTTTCACCTACAACCTCGGCTTCTATCGCAGCAACCTCGACGACGACATCCTGTTCGTCAACAGCGTCACCCTGAACCGGGCGTTCTTCGCGAATGTCGGACAGACGCGCCGGCAGGGCGTGGATGCGGGGGTGCGGTACAAGACGCCGCGGTGGTCTGCGTACCTCGCCTACACCTATACGAACGCGACCTTCCGGAGCGGCTTCGTGGAATCCGCCGGCAGCAATCCGGCCGGTGACGCCGATGGCAATATGACGATCACGCCGGGCAACCGGCTGCCGGGCGTGCCGGCGCATCAGGGCAAGCTGGGACTGGCCTATCATGTGACCCAGCGGTGGACGGTCGGCGCCGTGGGGATCGCTCAAAGCGGGCAGTTTCTGTTCGGCGACGAGGCCAATCTGACCCCGAAGCTGCCGGCCTTCGTTACGCTGAACCTGAGCACCAGCTATCAGCTGACCCCCAACATTCAGCTGTTCGGGTCGGTCGAGAACGTCACCAACACGAGATATTACACCTATGGCACGTTCTCCCCGACCACGGCCGTGCTTCTGTCCCAGGCGCCGAATGCGGCCAATCCGCGCGCCTACAGCCCGGCAGCGCCGGTCGGTGGTTTCGGCGGGGTGCGCGTCACGTTCTGACGGTGTCGCTTTGCCAGGCGGCGGGTTGTCCTGGATCGGCGCGGCCGCGGTAACCGAACGTCTTCATCACCCGGCACACCTGCTCGATCACCCGGCGGCGCCGGCACAGGCCGACGATCACCTGCGCGTCGATGGTTTCGTCCCTGCACGGGGTCGACAGCCCACGCGGCGGCATCCGGCCTGGTGGCGGCTCGACCGCGCGCGCCTCAACAAGGGTGAGCTAACCGTAGACATGCTCAATTCCGCCGAACGAAGCGGCCGGCGGCCGGAAGACACCGTGACCAAGAGATCTCGGACAACGATACTGCCATAATATTTTCCAGTACTTGACTGTATGCGACTTGACCGTATGCGGTCTTCATGCACCAAGTTTGGGTCTCACTCAAAAAAAGAATGCCTAGGGGAGGCGATGATGACATTCAGATATCCTGGCCGCCGTGATGTGCTCCGGACGGCGACAACGTTGGCCGCCGCTTCCTCGTTTGCCGGACTAAGCAACGCCGGCGCCGCCCGGGCAGAAGCCGATCCGGCGGTGAACGCGGCACTGGGCCAGGTCGACCAGGCCATGCGGCAGGCGGTCAGTTCCCAGACGGTGCCCGGGGTCGCGGCGGTTGGTGCGACTGAGAAAGGAATTGTCTACGAAGGAGCCTTCGGACCGGGCGTCACCGCCGACAGCATCTTCTGGATTGCCTCGATGACCAAGGCGATCACCGCGACGGCCTGCATGCAACTGGTGGAGCAGGGGAAGCTGCAGCTTGAGCAGCAGATGGGGGCGCTGCTGCCGGAGTTGCAGTCGCCCCAGGTGCTGCAGGGCTTCGATGCCAACGGTGCCCCGAAATTGCGCCCCGCCAAGCGGCCGATCACGTTGCGCCATCTGCTGACCCATACGGCCGGCTTCACCTATGCGATCTGGAGCGAGCAAATGACCCGCTATCAGAAGGTCACCGGCACGCCCGATGTCGGCGACTGCAGGAACGCCGCGTTGAACGTGCCGCTCGAGTTCGATCCGGGCGACCGCTGGGAATACGGCATCAACATCGACTGGGTCGGCAAGGCGGTAGAGGCGGTCAGTGACCAGTCCCTCGAAGTGTACTTCAAGGAAAACCTGTTCGGGCCGCTGGGCATGAGCGACACCGGCTTTCTGATCAGCAGTGCCCAAAGAGCCCGCGTGGTGCCGATGCACAGCCGCAAGGCCGATGGTTCGCTGTCGCCGATGGCGTTCGAGATGCCGCAGCGGCCGGAGTTCTTCATGGGAGGCGGCGGCCTTTTCAGTACGCCGCGAAACTACCTGCAGTTTACCCAGATGCTGCTGCATGAGGGAACGTTCAACGGCGCGCGGTTGCTGAAGCCCGAGACCGTTGCGCTGATGCGGCAGAATCACATCGGCGACCTGAATGTCGAGACGTTGAAGACGGTGCAGCCGAACCTGTCAAACGATGCCAACCTGTTCCCGGGCATGGCACAGAAATGGGGCCTGTCCTTCGACATCAACACGCAGCAGGGGCCGGCCGGACGCAGTGCCGGAAGTCTTGCGTGGGCTGGTCTGTTCAACACTTATTTCTGGATCGACCCGACCAGGAAGGTGACCGGCGTCGTCATGACCCAGCTGCTGCCGTTCGCCGACGACGGCGTTCTGAAGCTGTTGGCCCAGTTGGAGAGCGGCCTCTACAAGGCGATGACGCCAGCCTGATCAAAAGGGCCGCGGCCGCTGGTTCAGGTTCCGGCCAGGCAATGTCACGGTGAATCATGCGGCCGGCTGACGAGCGGCGCCAGAAGCAAGACCGGCGACGCCGGGGCAGGGCGCCCGGGCCGTCACCGGACGAGCGGCAGGCGAGTGAGGCACCGGCGCTGCTGCTGTATCAGCATCGGCCTCCGCCAGGCGACCCACGACCTGCACTTCGAAATCCGGCCGATCGCCGATGCCCTGGCCAAGTGCTGCCGCGCCACGCCGGACGGGCCGGTGATTGTCATGTGTTCGCCGGGAGCGGCGGAGACTTGGCCAAGCGATCGCGCCACGAGCGACAGGAACACCGGCCACGGCGACCGTGACACCGCACTGAGCGAAACCACTCGGGGCTGGACCACATCAGAGGCTGAGCGGAACCACCCGGGGATGGAGCGCATCAGAGGCTGAGCGGAACCACTCGGGGGTGGACCACACCAGAGGCTGAGCGGAACCACCCGGGGATGGACCACATCAGAGGCTGAGCGGAACCACTCGGGGGTGGAGCGCATCAGAGGCTGAGCGGAACCACTCGGGGGTGGACCACACCAGAGGCTGAAGTAAGTGACGCCGATCCGCCACCGGATGCGCCGACACCGCGTGGCGTTGCTGACGACGTCGCCACGATCGCTGCCGTGTGGCACATGGCGATGCCGCTCCGGGCCCATCTGAACCGGCGCGCAGGCTCCACGATTGCCAAGCTTCACAGCCGACGGCGTGATGCCGCACGCGAGCCCGAACAGCGACAAGCGGACGATCGGACACCGGGCGGCGCGGGCAGGGAGCCCGGAGCGGTGCGGATCAGCCGGTTCGGGGCTGCCTGTAGCCTGGCACATCCATATCCGAAGACCGTAAACCTGTCGTATCCAAAGACCGCATAATGTATATTATGTTAAGTCGTAGATGTGGCTTGCGGACATTCCCGCGTTCATGGCAACCCGGCCCGATGCCCGACCGTGTCATGCCTGGCCATGTGCCTGCCGTGCCCGACCGCCCCGCGCCCGACCGCTTCGTGATCGCAGCTGCGGTCGACCGCCTGATCTATGGCGACGACACGACGTTTTCCGCTCGGGACGCCGGGCTGCTGCTGGACCAGTTGCCGCACAAACCGACACCCTGGATCCAGCTCGGCGTCGCCGGCAAGATGTCGGGAGGTTCCAGCCGAGGCTTTGCCGCGGGCGTTGGCGATGTCCAGATCAAGGACCCGAAAGACCGACAGTTCCAGTACGCCACCGGCGGCGACGCCTATACCCGTGCGGGCCAGTGGAAGCTGATGTGGATTGGCAAACGCTCGGGACAATACATTGAAATTGAACAGGTCATGGCAGACGTAACCGATGAGGGTCGCGGTGCGCTGATCAGCTACGACAGCCACGGCGCGCCGCTTCGGATGGACATCCGCGTCAACCGCTCCTTCAGGCTGCTGTGGTCGCCGGTCGTGATCATGTTTCCGGGCTGGAGGCCGTGGAAGACGCCTGTATGAGTGCCGGCCGGATCCGACGCTCTCGGACCAACCGCGGTCTCAATCGAACCGCAGCACCATCCCGTCGTAGCCGGCCTCGATCCCGGGCGGCAGGTTGGCCTGCATCCAGCCCCAGTCCATCTCAGTCCCCATATGGGTCAGCACGGTACGGCGCGGCTTCAGCCGCTCCACCCATCCTTGCACGATGTCGAGGTTGGCGTGCGTCCAGTGCACGTCCCGCCGCAGGAAGCAGTCCACCACCCAGATGTCGACACCCTCCAGCGCTGCGAGCGCTGCCTCGTTCAACGCCACGACATCAGTCGAGTAGGCGAAGTTGCCGACACGCAGCCCGAGCGTCTCAACCCGGCCATGGTTCTGGGTGAACACCCGGACGGACAGGCCGACCGTTTCGAACGCGCCACCTGGCTGCACCGGTTTTGCTTCCAGAACAGGGCGATAGAACGATGGCGGCTCCCACGGTCTGAACGCATAGGCGAACCGCGACGTCATCTCGGCCAGCGTGTCGGCCGATGCGAACGCCGGCAACGGCCGGTTCGCGATCCGGTTCAAAATGCGGACATCGTCGATCCCGGTGATGTGGTCCGCATGCGCATGCGTGAACAGGATCGCATCAATGCCCGGAACCCGGCAGTCCAGCAACTGGGCCCGCATATCGGGCGAAGTATCGACCAGAAGCCGCTGATTGTCCGCCGTCTCTATGACGATGGAGGATCGCGTGCGGCGGTTCCTCGGCTCCGCGGGGTCGCAGTCGCCCCAATCGCCGCTGCCATCCGCACCACCGATCATCGGCACGCCGGCGGATCCGCCGGTACCCAGCAACGTCACCTTCATGCCGCGGCTTTCCTGAACAGCCGGCGGAAATTGCGCGTGGTCAGTTCGGCGAGGTCATCGGGCGTCATGCCCCGGACCTCCGCCAGCACCTTGGCGGTCTGCGCCACCCAGGCGGGCTCGTTGCGCTTGCCGCGGAACGGCACCGGCGCGAGATACGGGGCATCGGTCTCCACCAGCAGCCGCTCCGGCGGCACGTCGCGCGCGATCTCCCGCAGTTCGGCCGATCGAGGAAAGGTCAGGATGCCTGAAAAGCTGATGTAGCCGCCCATCTCCAGCGCTGCCTCGGCCAGGCGCCGGGTCGAGCTGAAGCAGTGTAGCAGGAAGTCGAACTCCCCTCCCCCTTCACGCTCTTGTTGCAAAATCATGGCGATGTCGTCATCCGCGTCGCGCGCATGGATGCACAGCGGCACGGCTGCCAACCTGGCGCCGCGGATATGGGCGCGGAAGTTCTCGGCCTGAACGTCGCGCGGCGACTTGTCGTAGAAGTAGTCCAGGCCGGATTCGCCGATGCCGATGACCCGCGGATGCCGCACCATGTCGGCCAGCGCCTCGGGCGTCGGGATCGGCGCCTCGGCCGCGTGATGCGGATGCACGCCCACGGTGCACCACAGGTTGGCGAACGCCTCGGTCATCGGCGGCAGGCGTTCGGACTGCGCCAGCGTCGTGCCGATCGTCACCATCTCCCCGACCCCGGCCGCGGCCGCCCGCGCCAGAACGTCGGGCAGTTCCATCGGCGTGAAGTAGTCAAGGTGGCAGTGGCTGTCGACGAGCATCAAGCGGCGGGCTCCACGTAGCGGGGGAAGACGCCCTGCGGCGGCGGCAGCGTCTGACCGTCGGACAGCGGGACCGCCAGTGCCGCGAACGTCCGAGCCTCCGGGGCGACGCCGAGCTGGTCGAGCATCCTGGCCATGCTGCCCGGCATCACCGGCTGCAGCAATGTGGCGACGACGCTGATCGTGTCCACCAGGACGCGCAGCACGGTGCCCATGCGCGGCTTGTCGGTCTTGTTCAGGGCCCACGGCGCCTGCCGGTCGATATAGCCGTTGGCCGCTCGGATGACCTTCCAGACCTCTTCCAATCCCTCGTGAAACGTCTGCCGGTCGACGTTGATGCGCATCAGGTCCGGCAGCCCGGCAGCGGCG
>DASWON010000263.1:0-23627 GCA_036398735.1 Rhodopila sp. | reverse complement strand
TCATGTGCCAGTGAAAGTTCTTGGTCTTGAGATACAACGCGAAAACATCCGCCAGCAGGCCCGCCAATGCCGCGCTGATGTCGCGCGTCGCATCAGCTGAGAGGTCGGTTGGCGACCGCGTCTTGTCGCCCAATGTCCGATTTTGCTTATCATTCATGTTTTCATCCTTGCTTGATCCCGAGGGCGCGACGCGGGCGGCCGATTCAGTTCGGCCCCTGTTGCCTCGGACCGACCTCAGATGCGGGTCCGTCGGCACGGGGGCTCCCCGCCGTGCGTCGCGGCCTTCCCGTCCGACAACGCAATCGACCGGTAATTTACGCGACAATTCACCAATCTCACCGGCATGACCCATTCTGTGTCTTGTTTTGCAAGCACTCCCCGCTCGGCAAGCGGGGAGCACGTCAGGCCCGCAATGAAGACGATTCGCCTGCGCCCGTCTTCCGGATATGCATCGCCTGGTTGCGCGATCGCACGGTGGCAGCTACCGCACGAACCTGTAGTCGAAGGCGTCCCCGGCCGCCTCCACCAGCCCTACCGTCGGGCTGGGAAAGTGGATCGGCAGCACGAACGTCCCGCTGCCCGCGACTTCGCTCAGGAATCGGCGGCGTGATGTTGCCGCCTCCTTCGCGTCCCAGTCGAAGATCGTCGACCAACCCGGTTCGCGAACCTGCAGCGCATGATGCATCAGATCGCCGGTGACCACCGCCCGCTGGCCGCCCGACTTGATGTTCACGCAGCAATGGCATGGCGAGTGGCCCGGCGTCGGCGTCAGCCAGACCGTATCGTCAAGCGTATAGTCATCGTCCACGAGCAGAGCCTGGCCGGCTTCGACGATCGGTTCGCAGTTGAACCGCCAGACATTGCCCGGCGGCTGCTTGCCCTCCTTCGTCGCCTGCTCCCAGGCGGCGTATTCACGTTTGTGGAACACGTATTTCGCATTCGGGAACGTCGGCACCCAGCGCCCGTCACGCAGCACCGTATTCCAGCCGCAATGATCGATATGCAGATGGGTGCAGAACACGTAGTCGATCTTGTCGAACGCCAGGCCGGCCGCCTTGAACTCATCGAGGTAACGCTGCTTCGGAAAATCCATTGGCGCCGGATAGCCCTTATCCTCGCCGGTGCAGGTATCGACCAGGATGGTATGACGCGGCGTGCGGACGACAAAGGTCTGGTAAGTGATGTACATCATGCCCGACACAGGATCGAGCACCTCCGGATCAAGCGTCTTGAGGTGTCTCGCGGCAACTTCGGGATCGTAGGCCGGGAACATGTCGGCGGGTTTGCGCCAAGGACCATCCCGCTCGATGATGCTCGTGATGGTGACGTCGCCGATTTTCAGTTGTCGCATCGGTTGCTCCGTTCAGTACGCAAGTGGTGCCCAGGAATGGCTCGTGGACCAATCCGCGTGTGCCTGCTCGAAAGTTCGCCGCGCCATGGATCAACGCCCGACGAACTGTCGAAGCGACAGGGATACTAGATATCGAGCCGATAGAACCGCGCCGCGGTGCCGCTGAACAGATCGGTTGTTTCTGCCGCGGACGCCCCCTTTGCCAGCAGCTTGCAGGCATTCCAGAATGCCGCGTAGCCATACGAGCCCTTGTCCACCGGAAAATTGCTCTCGAACATGCAGCGGGAGGCGCCGAACGCCTCGATGCAGGTATCGACATAGGGCTTCCAGGCCGCGGCCAGCTCCTCGGAGGACGGCGGCTCCGCCTTGGTATGGAAATCCCAGCCATTGATCCGCATCGCCATGCCGCCAAGTTTCACCACCACGTTCGGGCATGTAGCCAAGCTACGGATTGATTTCGACCACTCGGCAAACACTTCGGCGCGCTTGCCCTCGTAGGCACCGATCGCCAGCGGGCCGCCGATGTGGTTGAGGCAGATTGGCGTGCCCGGAAACGCCTGTGCCAGCGCCGTCACGTCAGCGATCTGAGGATGGTACAGCCACGCATCGAACGAGAGGTTCAGAGGCGCCAGGCAGGCGAACCCCTTGCGAAACGTCTCATCGTACATCAGCCGGGGCGGCGGCGCGTAGGCGGGATTCATCAGCGCCGGATCGGGATCGTAGGCCGTGATGTGCCTGATCCCCCGGAAGCGGTCCCCGCCCGCGCGGATATGCGCCTCCAGCACGTCGCGGGATTTTTCCCCGTTGCGCAGATCGACATGGCCGACGATGCCGGCGCAGATCTTGGTCGCGCCATAGCCGCCGGAGGCACTCATGGCCGCGACCCCGTTGACGAATTCGGTCTCGCCGACCGGCTTGAACGCTTCAGGGCCCGCGGCGCGATGCATGGACCGGCACTGCACGAACACCGTGCCGACGATGTTATGGCCGCTGTTGGTGTCCGCCAGCAGGTCGTCCAGCATGTACAGCCAATCCGGCCGCTCCCACAAATGGTGGTGCGGGTCGACGATCGGCAATTCGGGCTGCAGGATCGTTTCGGTCCGCCGCGCGAGCCATTCGTCGCGAACCGGGAGATACGGGCTGGGCGATGTCGTTGTGCTCATGGCCGGCGTTTCCTCTTGCTTGGCCGTGCATTCTTTCCCGCCGGACGCCGGATGCCAAGACCCGCGCCCAGGCGGCCGACGCTCACAAGCCGGCCAGTTCGCCTACGCTGACCGGCTTGGTGGGGAAGCGGGTGCGCAACGGTTCCACAGCCGGGACGGGGACGCCGCGCGCCGCGGCGAGCACCTCGATCGCGACGGGTCCGCACATGCGGCCCTGGCACGGACCCATGCCGCACCGCGTGTAGGCCTTAAGCTGGTTCATGCCCTGGCAGCCGGCGCGCACCGCGAGGCGCACGGCGCCGGCGGAGACCTCCTCGCAGCGGCAGACCAGGGTCGTGTCATCAAGCCGCATCGGACGCGGCGGAAACAGCGCATCCAGCAGCGGCCGTGCCGCCAGGCACCGCGCCCGTTCGGCGCGCAGGGCGGAGGCATCGCGCCCGGCCAGCGCCAGGGCGGCGATCCGGCCCGACAGTTCGGCGGCAGCCGCACCGCCGATGCCTGCGCCGTCGCCCGCGACCATGATGCCCGGCACCGAGGTGCGGCCCGAAGCGTCGACCACCGGCTGCCAGCAGCGCTGCGTATCGCTCCATGTATGGGCACAACCGAGCGCGCGGGTGATCTGGACCGAAGGGATGACGCCATCGTGCAGCAGCAGCAGGTCGGCGGGTTCGGTTCGCCAGCCGTCACGAATCCGGAATGAGACCGCACGCAGGTTCGGACTGTCAGGGGTAGCCGGATCGGGCCCCTCGGCGCGAATCTCGGATGCCGCGATCCATCGCACGCCGGCCTCGGACAGCCGCCGGCGCCACGCCAGGCCGCGCCGGATCTCCGGCATCGCCGCGAGCGAAACGTATCTCAGCGCCCGCAACGGGGCCAGGCCGTCTGAGAGGTCGATGATCCCCGCCAGTTGACCGCCCGCGTCCAGCACCTGCGTCGCGTAGAGCAGCAGCAGCGGGCCCTGACCGGCAAGCCACGTGTTGGCGTCCGGCACCAGGCCGCCGGTCTTCAGAGCGATCTGCGCGGCGCCGACCGTCATCACCCCCGGAAGCGTCCACCCGGCGATCGGCATCGGTCGCTCGGTCGTCCCCGTTGCCAGCAACACGTTGCGCGCGAGCACAGAGTGAGCCCCGTCGGCGTCGGACCAGAACACCGTCCCGTCCGGCTCGATCGCCCACACGGCGGCGTTCCAATGGGTCCGTGCCGGGCTGGCGCGAAAGCGCCGGATCAGTGCCAGCGCGGCGGTCTCATCGGCGTCCCTCGCGCCTCTGGTCTCCAGCGCCTGCCAGATGCGGCCCCCAGGCCCGCTGTTTTCATCGAGCAGCATGACGGAGAGACCATGCGCCGAGGCTTCGGTCGCGGCGCCGAGGCCGGCGGGTCCGGCCCCGACGATCAGCAGGTCGGGGGTCATCGGCGCCCCCCATTCGTGGCGCCGATCTCGGTGCCGACAGCGGCGTAAGCCATGCCGGCAGCGCGTGAGCCGACGGTGCTCGCCAGCCCGGCTGCCACCGGAACGGCGGCAAGACAAGCGGCGGTCATCGATGATCGCCGCGCCGCGCGGAGTACCCCCGTCATGACGAGCCGCATGTTGATCGGTTCAGCGTCAGCCGTCGCCGACACCCTCATGCTGGCTTGTCCAGGCCATCGCCAGCCGTCGTCGCCGGGCTCGCGCTGGCTTGTCCATCGCCAGCGGTCGTCGCCGGTCTCACGCTGGCTTGTCCATCGCCAGCGGTCGTCGCCGAGCTCGCGCTGGCTTGTCGATTGCCAGCCGCCGTCGCCGGTCTCGCGCTGGCGTGTCCATTGCCAGCCGTCGTCGCCGGTCTCACGCTGGCTTGTCGATTGCCAGCCGTCGTCGCCAGTATCCACGCAGACTTGTGCGTTGTCGTCCGTCCGTGGCCGGCCCTCCCACGCCGATTGGTGCGTCGTGCGTCGCCGGCGGTCCCACGCTCGCTGGTGCGTCGTCGTCGGTTGCCGGCAGGTTGGCATGAGTCTGAGCCGGCGAACCGACCTTCCGCTGTTTGCGCATTACCCGATGAATTTGACCAGCTTGCCGGATGGCGTGCCGAGAACCTCGTCGTCGCGCATCACGATCTGGCCGCGGACGATCGTCGCCACCGGCCAGCCCGTCACCTGCATTCCGGCGAACGGAGTCCATCCGCATGGCGCGGCGATCCAAGACTCCTCGATCCGGCGCTGGCGCTTCATATCCACCACGGTGAAGTCACCGTCGTATCCCGCGGCCAGACGCCCCTTGCCGACAGCGCCATAAACCCGCGCCGGGCCGGCGCACATCAGATCGATCATGCGCGCCAGCGACAGGCGACCGGCATTTACGTGATCCAGCATGATCGGCACCAGGGTCTGCACACCGGTCAGTCCGGCCGGACACTCGGGCCATGGCAACAGCTTCTTGTCACGCGGGTGTGGCGCGTGATCGGAGCCGATCGTGTCCACCGTACCGTCTTTGACCGCGCGCCAGGCTGCGTCCATGTGCTCCTGGCCACGGATCGGCGGGTTCATCACGCCGAAGCCCTCCAGACGCTCGTAGCAGTCCGGGGCGACCTGAGTGAGGTGGTTTACCAGCACCTCGCAGGTCGCGATGTCGCGGTAGTCCTTCAGGTAATCGAATTCCTGGGCGGTCGAGACGTGAAGGATATGCGCCGGCCGCCCGGTCTTGCGGGCCAGGGCCATCAGCCGGCGGGTGCCCAGGAACGCACACTCCTCATCGCGCCACACCATGTGGTTGGAATACGGATCGCCCGACTTGAACAGCGGCTTGCGCGCCTGCAGGCGATATTCGTCCTCGCTGTGGAAGGAAATGCGGCGACGGCCGGAGCGCATCGCCTTTTCCAGATGCTCATCGTCTTCGATCATCAGATCGCCGGTGGAACTACCCGCGAAGATTTTCACGCCGCACACGCCGCGGCCAAGTTCCAGGGAGGGCAGCGCCGGAATGTTCGTCTTGGTGCCGCCGACATACAGGCCCATGTCACACCATGCGACCTGCTCCACGTAGTCCTGCTTCCAGGCCAGCCGCTCGGCGTCGGTGATCGACGGGCTGGTGTTCGGCATGTCGAACACCGCCGTCAGCCCGCCGAGGATCGCGCCGCGGGTGCCGGTAGGGATGGTCTCCACCGCCTTGTCACCGGGATCGCGCAGATGCACGTGCGGGTCGATCAGGCCGGGCAGGACGTGCAGGCCGGTGGCGTCCAGCACCTTGTCAGCGGTGGCCTTCGCGCCGACACCCAGCGCGGCGATCTTGCCGCCGCGCACGCCCACGTCGATGTCCTCCGATCCCCACGGCAACATGCACGTGCCGTTGCGTATCAGAAGGTCGAAATGCGCCGCCATCGGTGGTCCTTTCCAGATTCCTCACGATCCTATCACCGTACGGCCCGAGCGGTCACCCGGTTACGCAGGGTGTATTGCTCGTCACACAACCGCACCCCCCCAGACCAGAAACAGGCCGATGTCGCCGGGCTTACCGTCGGGAAACTCCAGCACCTCGGCCGTCAGCGAGAAGCCGGTGTGCTTGAGGTCACGCTCCCACCGCAGGTAGATCTCCGCCGCCTCGCCGCGCAGCGTTCCTGGCCAGTCCGCCTCCGCCACGTTGATCGCGCGCCCACCGTCGAGGCACAACTGATTGGGAAAACGCAGCAGCAGGTACTGCTTTTCGCCATTTTCCGCGGCCGTCTCGGCGTGGTGCAGCATGGAGCGCCAAGCGTCATCGAACACGTGGGCGTCGATGAGGTCTTTCGCGCGCTGCTTGCGTTGTTCCGCCGCGGCACGGCGGGCTTCGTCCTTGTGCCGCACCTCGCCGCTATGGAAATCCGCCTCGAGTTCGCGGAAATCGTCAGCGGTCAACCGGTCGTGCCTTGGCTTCTCCGCCGGATCGGTGCCGGGCGGATCATCATGCGCGGCGGGATGGCGGGAGCCGCCAAACAGCCCGGCCAGAAAACCTGGGTGCGGCGCCGGCTTGGGCGCCACCGGACCGGTCGGCTGGGTGGCCGCCACCACGCGCAGCAGGTCGGCCCGGCTGACGATGCCAACGATATGCTCGTCGCGGATCACCGGGACGCGCTTGATGTGGTGGATGGCTAGCAGCCGGGCAATATCGCTGACGCCGGTCTGTTCGGTCACAGTGACCAGAGGCGCCGACATGACGTCGCGCGCCGAACGGTCGGTGGCGCCAAGGCGTGCCAGGAAATCGTCGTCGAGCGCCTGGCTGCCGGTCATCACCGTCAACCACCAGTCACGCCGGGACAGGCGCTCGATCTCGCCTCGGCCGATGAGATCGCCCTCGCTCACCATGCCGACCGGGGTCCCGTCGCCGTCGACGATCGGAACCGCGCTGATGCCGTTCTCCAGCAGCAGACGGGCCACGTCGCGTGCGGGTGCATCGGGAGCAGCGGTGATGACCCGGCTGGTCATGACGTCGCGCGCCCGCAACGGCCCGCCTGCCGTGGCGGCGTTGGATTTCTCTGTTGCCATAATAAGCGGCCTCCTCGTTGTTGGAGCGGCTTCAGGCCGGATCTGCATCCCGCAGCCGCTCTGTCGTCTTGTTTGGTCGCGTGTTCTCAATGTGCTGTCGGCATTCCGCCGCCGCGATCATGCTCCGGGTCCGCTGGCCGGCCGGGCTGAGGTATGAGCCTTCCGGCCGTCGCGTTGTTGTCCCTGGCGCATGCGGCACCTGCTACTGGGCGGCGATCCAGCGGGCGATCGCCGGCCAGTGCTCCTTCAGCGTGCGTCCCCCCATGAACAGGCCGATGTGACCGCCAGGCACCGTCTCCTGAACAATGCGCTCTTTCGGTGTCCCGAGATACAATGCGGCATCCAGAACCTGCTCGGGCGTCGTGATGTCGTCCGCGGCGCCGCCCAGCAGATACGCCGGGCAGGTGATATCATGCAGATCGAGCGTGCGGCCCAGGCCGACGAACTTGCCCTTGGCAAGGCGGTTCTCTTTGAACAGCTGGGTGATTGCCTGAAGATACCAGCGGCCCGGCAGATCCAGCGGATTCTCGTACCAGCTTTCGAACGTCTCCTCCTTCGCCAGGTAGGCGGGATCGTTGATGTGTTCGTACAGATCGATATGATCGCGGATATAATGCTGCTCCGGGTGCATGTTCTTCCAGCCCTGCAACATATACTTGCCCCGCATCAGCCCGCCGCCGAGTTTGACCAGATCCTCGTAGAACGAGATGGGGTATTCGTGAGCCATGCGCTTGATTGGCCCGTTGCCGGCATTCGTATCGATCGGCGCGCCGGCCAGCACGAGCGATTTGACCTTGTCCGGAAAGCGGGCCGCAATCATCGCCGAGATCCAGCCGCCCTGGCACAGTCCGACCATGTTCACCCGTCCGCCAAGATCTTCGATGGCGACAACGAGATCCGCGAGGTAATTGTCGATCTCCAGATCCTTCATATCCTCGGTGGCGGATTTCCAGTCAGTCAGCGCCGCATGGCCGATGCCGTTGGCCAGCAGGGTCTGCATCAGGCTCTGGTTCTTGTGGTAGTCGGCAATTACGGCGGTGTGCCCGGCATAGGGCGCGACGACCAACACCGGAGTTGTGCCGACGGTCGCCTCCGGCGTGCCGTAATCGCGCAGCGCCATAGTGCGGAGATCGATGCGGACCTTGTTCGGAGTCGCCAGCACCGGCCGCAGGTCGTCGTGGATCTTGATCTCCTCTTCGACGAACTTCAGGTTCTTGGCATAAAGTTCGGTTCCCGCCTCCATAGCCGAGGCCGCCATCGCCATTGGCCAGAACGCCGGCACGCTCATCAGCGACAGGTCCGACGATCTGACAGAGGATTTTCTGGGCATCTTGATTGCCTTCGGGTTGCCGACGCGGTGCGAAAAGACCGGGGGGCTGCCTGCTGATAAGCGCACGATGTGACAGGCCGCGCGGTGCTGAGGCCACATCTATGGTAGCCGGCGTGGGGTTCATCCCACGATATGATAGCCCGCGTCGATGTATTCGACGTTCCCGGTAAGTGAAGCAGCGCGGTCGCTGACCAGGAAGGTGGCCAGGTTTCCGACGTCCTCGATGCTGACGAGCTGATGATCCGGCGTGCGCGCCCGGGCCCGCTCCAGCAATTCATCGAAATGGGCGATACCGGACGCGGCGCGCGTCTTCAGTGGACCCGGTGACAGGGCATGCACGCGGATCCGTTTCGATCCAAGTTCTGCTGCCATGTAGCGCACGGAGCTTTCCAGCGCGGCCTTTACCGGGCCCATGAGATTGTAGTCCGTTACAACCTTTTCGGAACCATAGAATGTAACGGTCAGCAGGCATCCGCCCTGCGTCATCAGCGGTTCAGCCAGCCGCGCCATGCGAATGAAAGAGTGGCAGGAGACGTCCATTGCCATCGCGAAACCTGCCTGCGAGCAGTCGGTGACGCGGCTGTGCAGGTCTTCCTTCGGCGCGAAGGCGATCGAGTGCAGCAGAAAATCAAGATGACCCCAGTCGTTCTGGATACGCGCGAAGACCGCCTCGAGCTCCCCCGGTTCGCGCACGTCGCAGGGCATGATGATGCGGCTTTCAAGCTTTTCGCCGAGCGGCCGCACATAGGGTTCGGCCTTTGCATTGAGGTAGGTAACGGCGAGTTCCGCGCCCTCCCGCCGGAGCGCCTCGGCACAACCGTAGGCGATGCTGTGTTCGTTGGCGATGCCGACGATCAGACCTCTCTTGCCTTGAAGCAGCATTGCTAAGCCTCCAAACATCGTATGACGCGCCGTGATACGCGGGTATTGTCGCGCTGGAACCGGCAGGATGGGTTGATCCGGATCAAGCGGCACGTGAACAATTGGAGATGTTCCGCGGACCCGTCCGGGGCAGGCCGTATCGCCTTATATTATCGTATCAAATTGAACGCCCGTGCCGTCGGCGCGGCTCGGATGACGACAGCGCTGAGGCCCGAGGATATTCGACCGATTGTCGAGCCCGGAACGATTTGGCACTCTGCCGGCTGATCGAAGCTTCGATGACCGGCGGGTCGGTGTTGGGGACTTGATCCCCGCTGACCTGATGCTGGCTGATTGATGGCCGATGGCCGATGGCCGATGGCCGATGGCCGATGACCGGTGGGTCGGTGCTCGGTGATGGGTGTCTTGATGCAAGATGGCTTGATACCGGGTGACCTGGAGGTCAACGGGCGGCGGGTTCCGGTCACGGCGACGATGCGCGGCCATGGCTGTCGTCTCACGACGTGCTGGCCGCCCCCGACCTCCGGTCTCGACCCTGGGCCAACCCCGGTGTAGCGTTGCGTCAAAACGCGGAGGAAGCCATGCTCACCAAAGCTCAGATTGACGAATACAACGACGTCGGCGCCATCGTCATCCCGGATGTGCTGACGCGGGACGAGGTCCGCACGCTCAGCGAGGTCACCGACGGTTTTGTGGAGCGCGCCAGGGGCCTGACGGGCCATACCCCGATCTACGACCTCGAGGACAGCCATTCCGCCGAGAATCCGCGGGTCCGGCGCATCAAGACCGCGCACCTGCATGATCCGGCCTACGCCGCTCTCACCCGGCATCCCAGGATCGTCGGGGTGCTGCAATCGCTCTGGGGCCCGCATATCCGCTTCGACACGGCCAAGCTCAATATGAAATGCGCCGGCTTCGGAGCGCCGGTGGAGTGGCACCAGGACTGGGCGTTCTATCCGCACACCAACGACAACCTGGCCGCGGTCGGTGTGATGTTCGACGATATGGCGATGGAAAACGGACCGCTGATGATCATTCCCGGCAGCCATCAGGGGCCCACCTTCGATCATCACACGGACGGCATCTTCTGTGGCGCGATGAACCCGGAAAACCGCGATGTCGACTATAGCAAAGCCATTGCCCTGACGGGCAAGGCCGGGTCGATCACGGTGCATCATGTACGCGCCGTGCACGGGTCGGCGCCCAACATCTCCGACCGGGACCGCCGCCTGCTGCTGTTCCAGTTCCGCGCCGCCGACGCGTGGCCGATCCTCGGTTATCCCGCCGGGATCGAGGCGTTCGACGCGCTGATGGTCGCTGGCCAGCCGCAGCACCCGAGGCTCGCCCCGGCACCGGTGCGTTTGCCGCTGCCGCCGGCCGCGCGGCAAGGCTCGCTATATGAGAACCAGAAGGGGATGAAGTCCCGGTTCTTCGAGCCGGTGGCGGCGCAGTGAGGCCGGTCGAGCCGATCTTCGACCAGACGCCGCATCCGTTCGGACACGGGCCGGTCGATCCGGTCGTGTATGACGCTTCGCTCAGCGCGCTGCGCCAGCGAACGGTAAATTTCGCCGCCAAGCGCTACGCCGACATGATGTTCGTCAGCGGCCTGGACCGGGCAACCGCGGATCGGCACTTCCGGTTGCGGGCGGCGGCGGTTCCGGCCGGGTTGGATGAGCGTCCCGCCGGGGTGACCATCCAACCCGAGGCGGATGCCGCCTTCGCCGCCGGCCGCATCGTCATCGACACGGACGCAGCCGACTGCCGCGCCACTGTCCGGTGGGGCGATACCGTGGGGCAGGCCGTCTCGCGGGCAGGCTACGGCACGATCCTGCTGGGTCCGCACAGTGCCCCCGGCTTCGACGCCGAACCCATGGTGCGCCGCTTTCCCCACGCCGGCCGGTCCTGGCCGTTCGGTGACGCGGTCGAGAGCCAGCTCGCTCCATCGCGGGCGCTGGCCACCGCAGTCGATGCGTATTTAGCCGCATCGCCCGGCGCCTACGGGGTGCTGATCGCCTCGCCCGACCGCGTCCTGACGGAGCGCTATTCCGAATTTGGCCATCCCGATCGCGCAACGCCAAGCTGGTCGATGACCAAGGCCATCACCTGCACCGTGATTGGCCGGCTGATCCACGAGGGCTGGCTGAATTCCGTGCATGACCCGGCACCGGCACCGCTTTGGTCCGATCCACGCGCCATCCATCGGCTGATCACACTGGACCATCTGGTGCGGATGCGCTCCGGCCTCGGCTTCCCGGTGCGGCACGATGACGCCAGGACCAGTATCGGATTTGAGAACAGCGCCGTCTACCAGGACGCCGGCAACGCGTTCGAGGCCGCGCAGCGCTCGATCGTCGCAACCATTCCCGGTGCGGTGTTCCGCTACGTCAACAGCGGCATGAATGTGCTCGGCGCAGTCATCCGCAACCAGATCGAGCGTCGTGGTCTGCCCTACTACCCCACCGCCTACGGGTTGCTGGTAGACCGCCTGGGCATGAGCAGCTACCAGCATTCGGCGGACCTGGCCGGGAACCTGATCGCATCCGGGGCCGGCTACGCCACCCTGCGCGACTACGCCAGGCTGGGCGTGCTGTATCTGAACGATGGCGTGTGGGACGGCGAACGGCTGCTGCCGGAGGGCTGGGTCGACTATGCCCTGACGCCGACGCATACCGGAACCAGCTACGCCGCCTGCTTCCGCACCAACAGCGACCGGGTGTTCCCTGATCTGCCGCCGGATGCGGCCTGGGCAGCCGGAGCATCGGACCAGCGGATCTTCATCCTGCGGCGCCATCGCCTGACCGTCGCGGTGTCGAACGAGACCGACCATCCGATCGACATGGTCGCGCTTAACCGGCTGGTTGCCACCGCGATCGACTGCTATACCTGACGGCAGGATGATCTCACGAATCAGACTGCGCGATTTTAAGAATTTCCAGGACACGAGCCTGACGGTCGGGAAATTCACCCTCGTCGTTGGCGCCAACGCGAGCGGCAAGAGCAATATTCGTGACGTGTTCCGATTCCTGCACGGTATCGGGCGGGGGTACACGCTAGCTGAGATTATTGGCGGGCGGTACGGCGCGGGCGGCCAAGCCGAGTGGGCCCAGATGCGAGGGGCGGCAAGCGAGATCATCCGGTTCAATCAGCGCCGGTTTCAGATCGACGTCACATTTACGGCAGCCCGCAGCTCTGGGCGGTACCATATCGCGATAGAACGAAGCGAGCGCGATCGAGGTGGATTCAGAGTGGTGGAGGAGTCGCTGAGCGTCAGTCACGAGATGATCTACACAAGCCATCCTGGCCAGGATGATCCGGTTTATTTCCAGGAGGACGAAAACCATATCGCGCTGCGCATGGCTAAAATGGAAAGCCAAAAGAAGTTTGGCCACAAGTTGTTGGCACGACCCGACCAGCCTGGGCTTTCTCAAATCGGCGACTTCAAGAATGCCGGTCGCGCGCATAAGGAGCGTGCACAGGAGTTGCTCGATATCTTTGCGGGCATACGCTTTCTGGACCTCGTGCCCGACCTTATGCGGAAACCGGCATTTCCGGGGCAGGCTGTCCTTGGTGACAGCGGCGAGAACCTTCCTACTGTCCTGCAGGCGATCTGCGCGGAGCCAGCCACCAAGGTGGTGCTGATGGAATGGGTTCGTGAATTGACCCCCATGGATGTGGTCGATTTCGAATTTCCGCTCGATCCGATAACCGGCCTGGTGCAACTCGCGCTGAGGGAAAAAAACGGAAACCTCGTGTCTGCCTACAGCGCGTCGGACGGCACCTTGCGCTTCCTCGCCATGCTCGCTTCATTGCTAGGCAAGCAGCCCGCACGACTTTATTTTTTCGAGGAAATTGATAACGGGATCCATCCCACACGCCTGCGGCTTTTGCTGGAACTGATCGAGCGGCAGACCGAGAAGGGCACGGTCCAGGTCGTCACGACAACGCACTCGCCTGACCTGTTGTCGATGGTGAGCGACAGCACATTCGAGAGCACATCGGTTGTCTTTCGTTCACCTGGGTCGGAGGGTGCGGTCATCGTTCGAGTCGCTGACCTACCACAGGCGAAGGAGCTTCGCGCATCTCAGGGTCTTGGCAGGTTGCATGCGTCGGGGTGGATGGAGGACATGTTGGTCCTGGCCGACGAGCCGACCTCAATGGCGGCAATGTGAAAGTGCTCATCATTCCGGAAGATTTCCGCAAAGATCAATACATCCTGAAGCCTCTGTTCGATCGTCTGTTCTCGGTGCTCATGTGGCCGAATACCAAGGTGGTGGTTTGTATGAACCCCTTGTTGCAGGGCGTCACCGAGGCGCTCAATTCGACCCGATTGACCGAAATATTCGAGCGTTATCCTATGGTCGATATCTTCGTTCTGTGCGTCGATCGTGACGGCAACGAGAGGCGACGTCAACGATTGGACGAGCTTGAACGGAAATTTGGCGGTGCTCGGCAGTTCCTGGCGGTGAACGCATGGGAAGAGCTTGAAACATGGGTGCTTGCTGGTCTCGATCTGCCGAAGGGTTGGGTCTGGGCGGATATTCGTCGGGAAACATCAGTAAAAGAGCGATATTTTGACCAGTTGGCCAGACAGCGCGGCGTCGCCGACGGACCGGGCGGAGGGCGGAAGACCCTGGGGCAAGAAGCTGCAAGCAGCCTGGACGCCATACGCCAAAAGTGCCGCGAGGATTTCGACGACGTGGCGGAGCGCCTGAGGGCGATTCCCATGTTAGCAGGGTAAGGAAGGGGAAACATCATGACCGTCCGCAACGTCGCACGCGAGAAGCTGGAGCAGGGGCAGCTGTCCCTCGGGGTGGGCATCCGCACCACCCGCAGCGTCGAAATCGCCAAGATGATGGCGACGGCCGGGTTCGACTGGCTGTTCCTGGACATGGAACATGGCACCATGTCGCTGGACGCCTGCGCGCAGATCGCCGCCGCCGCGCTGGATGCCGGGATCGCGCCGATCGCCCGGGTGCCGAATGGGCAGTATTCGATCGCTACCCGAGCGCTGGACAATGGCGCGATGGGGATCGTGATGCCGCACGTCGATACGGCAGCCGAAGCGCGCGAGGTTGTGGAGAAGCTGAAGTATCCCCCGATCGGGCATCGTTCGGTCGGCGGCTGGGGGCCGCACTATCAGCTACAGAAGCTCAGCACCGGCGAGGCGGTGAAGGCGCTGAACGCCGCCAACCTCACCGTCGTTATGCTGGAGACTCCAACCGCGATCGCCAACGCCGCCGAGATCGCGGCGGTTCCGGGCGTGGACGTGCTGCTGATCGGCTCGAACGATCTGTGCGCCGAGATGGGCATCCCCGGCGACTTCGGCAGCGACCGGCTGGCCGAGGCCTACGGCTCGATGATCGCGGCCTGCAAGAAGCACAACAAGTTCCCCGGCATGGCGGGCATCTACAACGAGGCGATCATGCCGCGGTATATCGAAATGGGTGCGCGTTTCATCCTGTCCGGCCAGGACGCATCGTTCATGCTGGCAGGCGCGCAGTCGCGGACCGGGTTCCTGCGCAAGACATTGGCGAAATAGCATCCCGCCGGAGGGGCGCCATCGCGGGTGCGGCGACTGCCTCCCCGGGCTCCCCTCCGCTGGGCATTCGTTCGCGGCTGGCGCAGGCTTCCCCACCGCTGGCGTAGGCCCCCGCCGCTGGCGCAGACCTCCGTCGCGCGCGCAGACCTCCGTCGCTGGGCCGTGCCGACCGGGCGGCCGGGGGCACGGCTCCGGCGGATTGGTATGACCAGCCGCGTGAAACGGCCTGTTTCCTCGGCGGCTGCTTAAGGTCTAGGTTCGGCCGATCGGCCACTTAGCCCAATGAGGAGTATTCATGGCACCGCCCCCGCCTTTCGGCGCGAATTCGGCCGCCGCACGCGATATCGCGAACGTGCTGCATCCCTACACCGATCTCGAGGCTCATCAGCAGGCCGGCCCCGTCATCATCTCGCGCGGCAAGGGGGTGCGGGTCTGGGATGAAGCCGGCAAGGAATACATCGAATCGGTCGCCGGTCTTTGGTGCGCCGCACTTGGTTTCGACAACGAACGCCTGGTGCAGGCTGCCGCGGCCCAGATGCGCAAGCTGCCATTCTATCATGCGTTCACGGCCAAGTCGCATGAGCCGATGATCGACCTGGCGGAGATGCTGATCAATCGTGCCCCAGTGCCGATGAGCAAGGTGTTCTTCGCCAACTCCGGTTCCGAGGTCAACGACTCCGCCATCAAAATGGTCTGGTACCTGAACAACGCCCTTGGCCGGCCGAAAAAGAAGAAGATCATCGGCCGGCTGAAAGGATACCACGGGATCACCATCGGGTCGGCGTCGCTGACCGGGCTGCCGGCCAACCACCGCAGCTTCGACGTGCCGCTGCCCGGCTTCCTCCACACCGTGACGCCGCATCACTACCACGGCGCCCAGGCCGGCGAGTCGGAAGACGATTTCGCCACCCGCTGCGCCGATGAGCTGGAGAAGCTGATCCTGGCCGAGGGGCCGGACACCGTGGCGGCGATGTGGGCCGAACCGATCATGGGCGCGGGTGGCGTGATCCTGCCACCGTTGGGCTACTTCCCGAAGATCCAGGCTGTGCTGCGCAAATATGACGTGCTGCTGGTGGCCGACGAGGTCATCTGCGGCTTCTGGCGCACCGGCAACTACTGGGGCAGCCAGACGCTGGACGTGCATCCGGACATCCTGGTATGCGCCAAGGCGCTGTCCGCGTCCTACCTGCCGATCAGCGCGGTGATGGTGAACGAAACCGTATTCCAGGCGCTGGCGACGGAGAGCCATAAGATCGGCACCTTCGGACACGGCTTCACCTACTCCGGTCACCCGGTTCCCGCCGCGGTAGCGATCGAGACGCTGAAGATCTACGACGAGACGCAGATCGGCGCGCATGTCGGTTCGGTCGGCCCGTATCTGCAGGCGGAACTGCGCCGCCGGTTCGCCGAACATCCGCTGGTCGGCGAGGTGCGCGGCGTCGGATTGATCGCGGCGGTCGAACTCGTGGCCGATAAAGCCGGGCACACCAACTTTGATCCGGCGGCGAAGGTCGGCGCGAGGCTGAACAAGCTGCTCGAGGACAACGGCGTGATCGGGCGGACCGTGGCGAACGATTCGCTGTGCTTCAGCCCGCCGCTGATCATCTCCAAAGAGGAGATCGATGAGATGCTCGATCGCGTCGGCAAAGCGGTGGATGAATTGACAGTGCAGCTTCGCCGCGAGCAGATCGCCGTGGTGCGCTAGGCAGATCGATCGCGGCGCCTCGCGGCTGGGTATTCCGCAGTCGAGGCGCCGCGGTTTCGGCCGTACCACTGGTTGTGGGCGGTTGGCGCGCTCACGATCCGGCCCGACGACTTGGCATGCCGATGACCTGGCGCGCCATTGGTCTGGCAACCGGGGCGCTTGCCGGTGCGGCGATGTGCCGCTTGCCGGACTCTTCGAGGCTGCGACCCGATGACCAGGCACGCCGACGATCCGACATGGCGATGACTTGGCGTGCCCGTGGCAGGCAACCGAGGCGCTTGCCGGCGCGGCGATCTGCCGCCTGCCGCACTCTTCGATCCGGCGACTAGGCACGCCGACGACCTGCCACGGCGAGGGTCTGGCAACCGGACGGTTCGCCCAATCGGCGATCTACCGATTTGCCGCTCTGACCTTTCCGGCCCGTCCGCGCACCACGATGCCGACGCCATACCGACCCGTCCAAGGAAGCGGGTAGGCAGAGGATACGTTCCGGTATCCAATGGTTGATGTGCAATCCAGGAGCGCTATTGTAGGTTGGGTTCGGGCCTCGACCCGAGCGGCTACGGTCGCGTCAGCGGATCGGAGCCAAGAAACGAAACGAGCCGGGAAAACCTGGTGGAAAAGGGGAGAGACATGCGAGAGCTTCTGCTGGCGGCGGCGTTGTCCGTGGCTGTGCCGATGGGACTGCGTGCCCAGACGGCAAGCGACCTGTTGAAGGGCGCAAAAAACGACACGGAAAACGTTCTCAACTACGGAATGGGCTACGACCTGCAGCGGTTCAGCCCGCTGACCCAGATCAATCGCGAGACCATCAAGCATCTCGTTCCGGTCTGGAACTACAGCTACGATGACAACAAAAGTGAGGAGTCGCAGCCAATCGTCTATCAAGGTGTTCTGTATGTGACGACCAACGCCGGCACCATGGCACTGGACGCCAAGACAGGGCAGCAGATCTGGAAGTCGAAGATCGAGTATCCCGAGGCGACGCCCCGGATCGTGTGCTGCGGCATCATCAATCGCGGCCTGGCGCTGTACGAGGGCAAGATCTTCCGCACCACGCTGGACGCGAATGTCATCGCGCTGGATGCGAGGACCGGCAAGGAGCTATGGCGCTCCCACGCCATCGACTTCAAGGATGGATACTCCATGACGGTGGCGCCGCTGGTCGCCGATGGGGTGGTCATCACCGGGATTTCAGGCGCGGAATATGGCATCCGGGGCTTCATCGACGGGTGGGACCCCGAGACCGGAAACCACCTGTGGCGCACCTATACGGTTGCCGGCCCGGATGACCCGAACGGCAAGTCATGGCCGGGGGACACCTGGCAGCATGGCGGCGGTTCCACCTGGATCACCGGATCGTTCGATCCTGACCTGCACACGGTCTACTGGGGCACCGGCAATGCGGGCTCCTGGAACCCGACCACCCATCCCGGCGACAACCTCTATACTTGCTCGGTCCTGGCGCTCGATCCCAAGACCGGCAAGATGAAATGGCACTTTCAGTTCTCGCCGAACGACCCGTACGACTATGACAGTGTCGCCGAGATGGTGCTGGCCGACCTCAACATCGGCGGCAAACCGACCAAGGTCCTGATGGATGCAAACCGTAACGGTTTCTTTTACGTCCTGGACCGCACCAACGGCAAGCTGATCACTGCCAATCAATACATCACCAAACAGACCTGGGCCAAGGGGATCGATGAGGAGGGGCGGCCAATTCCCTCGGAGATCACCGACAAGGTGCGCGAGGGGCAGGAGGCCGATGTCTGGCCGGGGGCAATGGGGGGCAAGAACTGGAGCCCGGTTTCGTACGATCCCGGCACCGGTCTCGTGTATGCGAACACGCTGAACTTCGGCATGCACTACAAGCCCACGACGCCGGAATTTCGCGCCGGCCTGACCTACTGGGGAGCCGATATCACCTGGATATGGCCGGACGGACCGCGCGGCGGCCTGAAGGCGATCGATCCCCTGACTGGTAAAGCCAAATGGGAGGCACCAAGCGACATACCTCGTTTCTCCGGCGTGTTGTCGACGGCGGGCGGGGTGGTGTTTTCTGGCAAACTGACCGGCGAATTCGAGGCGTTTGACGCCGACAGCGGCAAGAAGCTGTGGCAGTTCAGGACCGGTTCGGGCATCGAGGGGCAGCCGGTGACCTGGCAGCAGGATGGTGTGCAGTATGTCGCGGTCTCCAGCGGCATCGGCGGCGTCTACGACCTGTTCTCGGGCGATGAACGACTGTCGGCTGTTCCGGCCGGCGGCTCGCTCTGGGTGTTCGCCCTGGCCCCGCAGTAGTACGTCAAGGAGGCGTCCTCTGCTTTGAGGCGCCTCCGGTCCTTATTTGGATGGAGCATGGAATGAGGTTTGCTGTTTGCCTCATCGCGGGACTGTTGCCTGGCGTTCTCTTGCTGTCAGCCCGTTCTCAGACGACCGCCGAACCGCCGCCTCCGCCTCAAGAGTTCGCCAAGGGATCCGAGCTGTTCGCACAGATCTGCTCGCACTGTCATGGGCCGCACATGGTCAATCCCGGAAACTCCTCGTTCGATCTCCGGAAATTTCCGCACGACGATCGACAACGTTTCTTCAATTCAGTCAGTAACGGCAAGCGGGCGATGCCGCCATGGAAGGATGTGCTGCATCCCGACGAGATCGAGGCCGTCTGGGCCTATGTGCGAACCGGCGGGGTCGCGCCATGATGAGAATGGTCGCAGCCCTGGCCCGGTTGCCCGCGTTGTCGCTGGCGGTCGCCTGGCCGGTCGCACCGGCATGGCCACAGGTGCCGGACGGCACCGTCGCCGCGTCACCTTTCGTGGTCTGCATGCAGCAGAACGTTCCGCCGCTTTCGCTGCGTGCCGGAGACCGCCCCAGCGGCTTCGATCTGGCACTGGCCACGATTGTCGCCCGGCGCCTCGGCCGCGATCTTCGCGTGCAGTGGTTTGTCAGCCGTGACGATCCCGACAGCAGCCTGCCGAAGGACGCCGATGCTCTGCTGTCCGACGGACGCTGCCATATCGTCGCCGAGTACCCGCTGACCGAGGGCGCGCTGGAGCCTCCGCGTTCCCCCGTAGCGAAACTGCCGCCGTTCGATGGCGCGAAGCCGGACGATCGCCGCCGCTGGGTGCACAGCGCTGAACTGGCGGCGACCCGGCCATACCGGCTCGACACTCTGACGGTGGTGTTGTCGGCGCGCGATGCCGACCGTTCGGTGCAGCGGCTGGCGGATCTGGCCGGGATGAAGATCGGGGTGCAGACCGCGACGCTGGCCGATGCGATCGCGATGCGCTACAGTAACGGCCGGTTGAGCGGGAACGTCGTGCACGTGCCCGACACGCACGACCTGTTCACGAAGCTTCAGGCGGGTGAGCTCGATACCGCCTTTGTCGACCAGCGCGCCTTCGACGCCTGGCAGTCACGACACGCCTCTTCGGGCCTCGCAGCCTCGGGCTACCGGCATTCGATTGGCTTCAACATGGGGTTCGCCGGTCTTGCCTCGAACAGGGCGCTGCTCGATCAGGTCGACGCTGTGCTCGCCGACTTGCAGGCGCACGGCGGCATCGCGCCGCTGGCCGCGGAAGCGGGCCTGACGTTCATTCCGCCTCGGCCGGTCGCCGTGCAGCCGGATGTTACGCTCGCGGCGTTAAACGCAGACTGATCCCGATCTGGATTCCGGCTCCCGATGGCATCGTTTCGCGTCTGTCCGCTCAGCCATGTCCCGCTCAGCCATGTCCCGCTCAGGCTACTCCCCGCTAGGGGCCACTCCCCGCTCAGGCTACGACCGAAGCGGCGGCGGTGTATCTGTGGCCCGGCGTGCCGCCGTGAGCAACGCCACCATCCCGGTCGTGGCTCAATGACCTGTGATGCCGACCAGGGTCCATGGAAGGCGCCGATCGCTTGCGGCGACCGGCGCCGCGTACAACACTGGATCGCGGACCAGGAACGGGCGGATCACCGGCCGGCTGGTTTCGGCCGAAACAAGGGAGGAAAAGCGTCATGAAGACGCGGAAATGGTTGCAGCGCGCGGCCGGCGTTGCGGTCACGCTGGGTATGGCCGTGAGCTTGCCGGCCTTGGCCGACGATGCCCTCGACCAGGCGTTGCAGAGCGACGGCAACTGGCCGATGTACGGCCGAACCTACGCCAATACGCGTTTCAGCCCGCTCAACCAGATCACCGACCAGAACGTGGGACAACTCAAGCTGGCCTACGCCTTCCAGCTGGGTGCTCTGCGCTCGAACGAGGCGACGCCGATCGTTATCGGCGACACGCTCTATATTTCCAGTTCATCCGGCCCGCACGGCGTGTACGCGCTCGATGCCCGCACCGGCGCGATCCGCTGGCAGTACCAGCCGATTATCGCCGAGGATGTCGAGCCCTTTGTCTGCTGCGACCTCGACAGCCGGGGCGTCACTTTCGCGGCTGGCAAGATCCTGTTCGGAACCCTTGATGGTCGCCTCATCGCTCTGGACGCGAAGACCGGGAAGGAGGTCTGGAAGACTGAAGTCGTCGACTACAAGCAGGGGTCGGCGATCACCTCGCCGCCGGTTGTCGTCAAGCACATGGCGATCACCGGTTTCGCGGGCGGCGAGTATGGCGTCAGGGGCGCTATCCAGGCCTATGACCTCGAGACCGGAAAGCAGCTCTGGAAGACCTGGACGATCCCCGGCCCCGGCGAACCCGGCAACGAGACGTGGAAGGGCGACAGCTGGCAGCATGGCGGGGGCGCCGCGTGGCAGGTCGGCTCCTACGATCCGGCCACCAACCTGGTGTACTTCGGCACCAGCAATCCCGGGCCGTGGAATGCGGCCGTGCGCAGCACCGGCACGTCGGACTACGGCAAGCTGACCAACCTGTACACTTCGAGCACGTTGGCGCTGGACGCCGATACCGGCAAGATCAAGTGGGCGGTCCAGCAGACCCCGGCCGAGGCGTGGGACTATGACGGCGTGAACGAGAACGTGCTCGCCGATATCACCATCGACGGCCAGAAGACGCCGGTGCTGATGAAGGCGGATCGCGACGGGTTCTTCTTCGTGGTCAACCGTGAGACCGGCAAGCTGATCTCGGCGAAGCCCTTCGTTCCGGTGAACTGGGCCAAGGACTACGACGTGGAGAAGGTGCGGCCGATCGAGGACCCGACCAAGCGTCCGCGCCTCGACTTCAAGGCCACCGATATCTGCCCGAGCTGGATGGGCGGCAAGAATTGGCAGCCGATGTCATTCAATCCGCAGACCGGCCTGGTTTACGTGACGAGCAACAACATGTGCCAGGACATGCAGGGCGCCGAGGTGAACTATCGCCGCGGCGCTTTCTACCTCGGCAACGACATGGCGGTGAACCCGGGCCATGGCGACCATCTGGGCCAGTTGCTGGCGCTCGATCCAGCCACGCAGAAGCCGGCGTGGACCATGGACCTGCCGCTGCCGTGGAACGGCGGCACGATGACCACGGCCGGTAACCTGGTGTTCTTCGGCGACATCAAGGGCCAGTTCCACGCGCTCGATGCGAAGACGGGCAAGTCGCTATGGCAGATGAACGTCGGCAGCGGTGTCGGTGCCGGGCCGATGACCTTCGCTGTGGATGGCAAGCAGTACGTGGCGATCCTGGTCGGACGCGCCGAGTCGCCGCCGGCGTTCATGGGCGAGGTCGGCAAGCAGATCATCGCTGCCACGCCCGAGGGCGGCACCTTGTTCGTGTTCTCGCTGTAGTGAGGGGGCGGATGTTATGGGGCGGCCGGTGGCGGGTCGCCGGCAGCGCCCTTGTGGCCGTCGGCGGGTCGCTGTTCGGCGGCCCGCCACCGGCAACGGCGCAGGGGGCCCCGCCGCTGCGTCTGTGCGCCGATCCCGACAATCTGCCGTTCAGCAGCGCTGATCCGGCGACACCGGGCTTTTACGTGGAGTTGGGTGGCGCGATCGCCGGGGCCCTGGGGCGGCCGTTTCAACCGGTCTGGGCGCCGACCTACTATACGAAGCGCCAGATCCGCCAGAAGATGCTGGCGGGCCAGTGTGACGGGTTTGTCGGCGTGCCGGACGACCGGTCCTTCATGGGGCCACGCCTGATCTTCTCCAGGCCAATCATCCAGTTGGGATATGCGCTCGTGGCTCCGGCGGAGATGGCAGTCAGCACGCCGCGGGATCTGCACGGCAGGCGGGTCGCGGTTCAGTACGCCTCGCCGCCGCAAAACCTGCTGGCTTCGCAGGATGACGTGCAGATGGTGACGGCGCTGTCGCCGGAGGAGGCGATGCAGGACCTGGCCGGCGGGAGGGCTGACGCAGCCTTCATCTGGGGCCCCTCCGCCGGCTGGCTGAACAACAGCCTCATGCACCGGGCTTACCGGCTCGTGCCGTATCCCGATGCCGCCATGCAGTGGGGTGCGGCCATCGCATTTCCTCGCGATCAGGCCGAATTGCGCGATCAGGTGAACCGGGCGCTGGGCGGCCTCGGTGGCACGATCGAGGCGCTGTCGGTGAAGTATGGCTTTCCGGCTGTGCCGCCCCCGTTGCCCTTGCGCGGGCCCAGGGCCGACCCGCCAGGCACGCCCCGGGCGGACCCGTCGGACCGGGGCCAGGCGGAACCAGCAGGCAAACCTGAGGCGGAGCCGTCGTCGCACGCCCGGGCGGAGCCGGTATCACACGCCCAGGCGGACCCGCCATCACACGCCCAGGCGGAGCCGTCGGACCGGGGTCAGGCGGAGCCGGCCGGAGAGGGGAGGGTGGTCGCCAATGCCGCGACCTCATCCCCAGTGGACGCGCCTGCCGCACCGCCGGGAAAGCTTACGACAGCGGCACCCGTGGCCGGGACAGCGGGCTCAGCACCTCCGCCTGCTACGGTCGGCCCGCCTGGGCCGGCGACCGTGGGCTCGCCGGGTGCGCCGCCCCGGACGACGCATGCGGCCGCTCTGGCCACTGGAAGCGTCCCTGCAGATGTGGCGGCCGGGCATAAGTTGTTCAATGAAAACTGCGCCCACTGTCACGGCCCCGACGCCGTGCAGGGCGAACAACGTCGCAATCTGCGCCTGCTGCGGGAGCGCTACGGCGATGAGATGCCGCAGATGTTCCTGAATACCGTTACCCATGGCCGCCCCAGCAAAGGGATGCCGAACTGGAGCGGCATCATCTCGGATGAGGAGTTTCACAAGATCCTGGCGTACCTAGCCTCAGTGCAGGAACCC
>DASWON010000262.1:0-3397 GCA_036398735.1 Rhodopila sp. | reverse complement strand
ATGAGGCGTTCTATGTCGCCCGCAGCGGTCGCCCCGGGCCGGTGGTGATCGATCTGCCCAAGGATATCGTCATCAACCCGGCCCCGTATGTGGAGCCGGCGGTCCAGCATCCCAGCTACCGGCCGCGCACCGAACCCGATCTCGGCCAGATCGCCAAGGCGGTCACTCTGATGAAGCAGGCGAAGCGGCCGGTCATCTATGCCGGCGGCGGCGTCATCAACGCCGGCCCCGCGGCGTCCGAGGCCCTGACGAAACTAGCCAGGCTCACCGGCTTCCCGATCACCAACACATTGATGGGGCTGGGCTGTTATCCGGCGAGCGATCCGCAGTTCCTCGGTATGCTGGGGATGCATGGCACGTACGAGGCCAACCTTGCGATGCATGGCTGCGACATGATGCTGGCGGTCGGTGCGCGCTTCGACGACCGGGTGACCGGGCGCCTGAACGCTTTCAGCCAGGGCTCGCAAAAGATCCACATCGATATCGATGGATCTTCGATCAACAAGAACGTCCCGGTGGAGATCCCGATCATCGCCGATGCCGGCCGAGCGCTGAGCGCGCTGCTCGCCGCGTGGCAGGCCAGCGATGAACCGGTCGACCGGCCGGCGCTCGCTGCGTGGTGGCGCCAGATCGACGAGTGGCGCGCGAAGGGCAGCCTGAAATTCACCCAGGACATGAGCCCGGGCGGCATAATAAAGCCGCAATACGCCATTCAGCGCCTGTTCGAGATCACCCGGGCGCGGAGCAAGGAAGTCTTCATCACCACCGAGGTGGGCCAGCACCAGATGTGGGCGGCGCAGCATTTCCACTTCGAGAAGCCGAACCACTGGATGACCTCCGGTGGCCTCGGCACCATGGGCTATGGCCTGCCCGCGGCCATGGGGGTCCAGATCGCCCACCCCGAAGCGTGCGTGGTCGACATCGCCGGCGAGGCGTCCATCCTGATGAATATCCAGGAGATGGGCACGCTGGCTCAGTACCGCCTGCCGGTAAAGGTGTTCATCCTGAACAACCAGTACATGGGTATGGTGCGGCAGTGGCAGGAACTGCTGCACGGCAGCCGCTACTCGGAAACCTACTCCGCGGCGTTGCCCGACTTCGTCAAGCTGGCGGACGCATTCCACGCCACTGGCATGCGGGCAAAATCGATCGAGGAGCTTGACGACGTCATCAACGCGATGCTCGACTGCCCGACTGCGGTGATCGCCGACATCGCCGTCGACCCGGCGGAAAACTGTTTCCCGATGATCCCCAGCGGGGCCGCGCACAACGAGATGCTGCTGGGTCCGGAACATGAAGCCTCCGGCGCCGGTGTCACCGACGCAGGCCTCGCCCTGGTCTGACATCGGCGGCCCGCGTTTTGACGCGTCGTCGAATCGCGGGCCGCTGATATCTCCTTCATGTCGTGCGCCGCGGCCACACCAACACCGCGCGCAGCCCGGTCAGGCCCGTGAGGCCACCGGCATGATAACGCCGTCCTCCCTGTGCGGGAGCGAAGAGGTCCGATGCGGTACCAGGACGGGAAAGTGCGACCCTGATGTCAGGCGCGTTGCGAGAGCCAACTGGGCCGGCGCGTCCCCGGACGCGTTACGCGCATCTGGACGGACTGCGTGGCATGGCGGCGATGATTGTCGTGCTCTGCCATTCCACGCTGGCCTTTCATCCGGCGCTGCTGACCGGACAGCCCTCGGCCGCGCGGTTCGCGGGCAGCATCTGGATTTCCCGCACACCTCTCACGTTCTTCTACAATCCCGAACTCGGCGTAGCGATTTTCTTCGTGCTCAGTGGCTTCGTTCTCGCCGCCAGCGTGCACGCGAAACCCGCGCCGTTTTCTGAACTGGCATTGCGTCGCTGGATCCGGCTCAGCGGCACCATCCTCGGAACGTCACTGATCATCTGGGTCATTGTCGAGGCCGGACTGCTGTACAATCAACCGGTCGCGGCGGCGAACGGCTCCGACTGGCTGGCCGGCAATTTCGCGTGGCTGGCGTATCAAAGTAACGACCTGTGGCAGGTGTTCCGGCAGTCGCTGTTCGACATCTACGTTCATGCCATCCATTGGTGGAATTTCGCGTTGTGGACGATGCCTGTCGAGTTCTGGGGCTCGATGGGCCTGTTCGCCTGCTACACCGTGCTGCGCCGGACCGTGGCCTCGGCGCCGATCCGGCTTATGACTGCATGCGTCGTACTGGCCCTGTCATGGCGGTCAGCCTATGGCGGGTTCGCCGCGGGCGCGTTGCTCTACGAAACAAGCCTGCTGCTGCGTCCGCGGAACCACCATCCCGCGCTGGCGTGGGTCGCCGGGGGCGTGCTGCTGGTGCCCGCGATCCTGCTGGGCGGCATGCCGTGGAACCTGGCCGGCACACCATACTGGACCGGCTTCGCCTGGCTGTCCGGACACATGGACAGCCCGATCCTGGCGGTACACCGGTTCGGCGCCATCTGCGTCGTGGCCGCCACGCTGCTGTTCCCGCCGCTGCAGTTCGCCTTCACGACCCGTCCGTTCCGTTTCCTCGGCCGCATTTCCTTCACGCTGTATCTGCTGCATATCGTGCTGATCTGCTCGCTGTTCTCCTGGGTTGTGCTGCACCTTACGCCGCGGGTCGGCTACAACGCCGCCACCGCCACCGGCTTTGTGCTGTTCCTGGTGACGTTGCTGGGCGCGGCGACGGTCGCCGAGGCTCTGATCGATCAGCCGACGCTCCGCCTGGCCAAAGCCGGCGGCACGCTGGCCCCGCGCGCGATCGCCATGGTGACAAACGTGTTGCGATCGCGGCTTGCATTGGCGCGGCAGCGGTGAGAAACCCCTGTCCGCCCGCAGGTCGCGAGGCCGATCCGCGGAACCGCGCAGGCCGCCGGCATGCCGTCCGGCGCCGTGCGGGCGCTACGCGACACACCTTGAAGCCTCCCATTCCTATCGCATGATGGTCAATCGTATGCCCAGTCCAACGGACACCACCCAGCGCAGTGCAACGATCTCGGTCCTGGTGGACAACGAGTCCGGTGTATTGGCGCGTGTCATCGGCCTGTTCTCCGGGCGCGGCTACAACATCGACAGCCTGACCGTCGCACCGGTCGATGCCGCCGGACTGCGCAGCCGCATCAATATCGTCACCTCCGGCACCAGCATGGTGATCGAGCAGATCAAGGCGCAGCTCGACCGGCTGGTTCCGGTCCATCGCGTCGCCGACCTGACGATGGAAGGCCCGCACGTGGCCCGCGAGCTGGCATTGGTGAAGGTCATCGGCGCCGGCGAGCAGCGGGTCGAGGCGATGCGGATCGCCGATACGTTCCGCGCACGCGTCGTCGATACCACGCTGGGCAGTTTCGTCTTCGAGCTGACCGGCGCGGTGGAGAAGATCGACGCCTTCATCGAACTCATGCGCGACCTCGGCCT
>DASWON010000261.1:0-11719 GCA_036398735.1 Rhodopila sp. | reverse complement strand
GGTTTGACTGTTGTCGGCTTTTTGGGCTGGGCTTTGGGCAATGGATTCAGTCCTTGGATGATTATCGTCCTGGATCGTTTGACGGCGGTCGGTGGCATGACACCTGCATGGTCTTGCACAATCAATGCCGAGAGCCCCATGACCGACACCACGATGCTGTTTCACATGGTTCAGGGCGGTCCCAGACCGGTCGCACCGTTCAGTCACGCGGTCGAGTGCGACGGCTGGGTTTTCGTCACCGGGCAGATGCCCGACAGCCCCGCCAGCCCCGGCGTCCTGCCGGTCGGCATCGAGGCACAGACCCGCAATGTCATGACGAACCTCGGCACCGTCCTGTCCGGGGTCGGTCTCGGGCTGGAGCATGTAACGATGGTGCGGATCTACCTGACTCATTTCCAAGAAGACTATGCACCGATGAACGAGACCTACAAAAGCTTTTTCCCGCCGGACCGGTTACCCGCCCGGACCTGCATCGGTACTACCGGTCTTGCCTACGACGCTCGAATTGAGATCGATATGATCGCCCGGCGGCCCCGATAACGAGCTTGTGTCCGATGCATCCAGGCAACTCGTTTCTCCAGCCGACATGCGGTGACTTGCCGGTCCCGCTGCGACTGTCCGACGCGCCTCAGCCGGGCGTTGCGCCGGACGCCCTCGACGTTCTCACCCCACTCGTTTCGTGCGCATAGGAACCCAGCATGGCCCCGCCCGACAGCCAGGACGATCCCGGCGAAATACCCTACCGCCGCTACGACATCCCAAAGCTTGGCTTTGAGAATTACTGGTATCCGATCATTCGCATCGCGGAACTCGGAAGCAAGCCGAAGGCGGTGCGGCTTGTCGGCCGCGACATCGTGCTGTTCCGCGACGCCGGCAAGCTGTTCGCCCTAGATGACCGGTGTCCGCACCGCGGCGTGAAGCTGTCGCTGGGCCAGTGCAGCTACCCCGGCAGCGGAACGATCTCCTGCCCCTATCACGGCTGGACCTTCGACGGTGCCAGCGGCCGCCTGGTCGCGGCGCTGATGGAAGGGCCCGACTCCCCCATCGCACGCAAGGTGGCGACCCGCTCCTATCCGGTGCGCGAACACGCTGACCTGATCTGGCTGTGGCCCGGCGAGATGCAGCCCAGCGATCTCGTTGATGACGTACCGGAATGGATTGGCCGGCAGGATACGTTCTTCAATATCTCCATGTACACTGATTACAAATGCAACTGGAGATGGCTGGTGGACAACTGGCCACAGGACCACCACGCACAATACGTCCACCGCAATTCTCCGGAACTGATTTTTCAGCCGCAGCTGCCTTACGCGCTGAACCTCGACCCTAAACCCCTCGATGGCAACAAGGGACTTTCCATCAAGCGCTCGGGCGGCATGACCGGGGCGGATTATCCGGGACTCGGCCACTTCCCAAAGAAAGAGTGGTGGCGCTTCATGAAGCCCACCGGTCGCGGCAACACCGCCGGCTTCGAAACGTCCAAGGCGCGCACCGTCTATGGCATCCGGAACCAGTCGGAACTGTGGCTGCCCGGACTGACCGTGGTAGGACGGCTGTCCGGCGAATACTGCCTGATCCAGTGGGCCGTACCCATCGATGGCGAAACCACACGCTGCTTCAATATCAACAACTGGCGGCGCATGGGCCGAGGACGGGAGATGTATGACCGCGCGCATTATTACTTGTTCCGCCGCTGGGTGCACGACCGGATGTTCTCGGACCAGGACAAGGTACTGATCGAATCGACCATTCCGGGACCGGAGCGACTGTCGAAGACCGACACCGGGGTCATCGCATGGCGCAAGTTCGCCGGAGCCAACGCACGGCGGCCGCCGCAGGAACCGAGGCTGAAGCTGGACGTCGCCTGACCCGGCTGCGTTCGGGCGCCCGCCGCCGGCCGGAGCTTGCCGGCGATGCGCTGCCGAAGGTCTCGGCCGCCGCGCTGCTGATCGTCGGTGGTCATGATCCGGAAGTTCTGACCCTCAACGAGGCGGCCAACCAGGTGATGCAATGCGAACGCCGGCTGGAAATCGTCCCCGGCGCCACGTACCTGTTCGAGGAACCGGGCACCTCGGAAATTGTCGCCGCGCGCGCGGGAGTGGTTCGAGAGGCACCTGGTGGTGACGAACACGGAGAAGAAGCATGCTGTTCAGCGACCGGCGTGACGCCGGGCGGCAGCTGGCCGAACGGTTGGCGATGCTGAAACTGCGGGATCCGGTGGTTCTGGCCCTGCCGCGCGGCGGCATTCCCGTCGGTTTCGAGGTCGCCCAGGCGCTTGCAGCACCCCTTGATCTGCTTCTGGTGCGCAAGCTCGGAGCGCCCTTCGAAGAGGAACTGGCGATCGGCGCGCTCACCGATGGCACCGGTCCCGAACTCGTCACTGATGCCAGGCTGGTCGCCGACCTGCACGTCTCCGCCAGCTATCTGGAGGAGGCGAAAGCCAAGGCGCTGCAGGAGATCGAGCGCCGCCGCCAGGTCTACCTCGGCGACCGCTCGCCGGTGGACCTGGCCGGACGCACCGCCATCGTGGTGGACGACGGCATCGCCACCGGCGCCACCATGCTCGCGGCATTGCGCGGAACCCGACGCCGCAAGCCGGCGCAAGTCGTGCTGGCGGTTCCGGTGGCGACGGACCACGCGCTGCGGCGGCTGCGCCATGAAGCCGACCAGACGGTCTGCCTGCACGTACCCGAGGTTTTTCCGGCGGTCGGCCAGTTCTACGATCGCTTCCCGCAGCTGCGCGACAAGGAGGTGATCGCGCTGCTCGATCGCGCCCGGCATTTTGCCGCACAGCCGTCGTCCACCCACAGGAGCCAGCCCTGAGGCGTCGCCCGCTGTGGTTCTTCGGCCTGCAAGGCAGCCGAGAGCTCGCGGAGGCAGTGGCAGCACGGCTCGAGGTACCGCTTGCGCAGCACGAGGACCGTAACGTCGAGGATGGCGACACCAAGACCCGCTCGCTCCAGTCGGTGCGCGGACACGACGTTTTCGTCCGGCATTCTTTGCACGGTGACGCCATGAGAGCGGCAATGACAAGCTGTGCCGGCTGCTGTTTTCTGCGGCGGGCTGCAGGACAGGGGAGCGGAGGGGGTGACAGCGGCCACGCCGTATCTGCGCCACATGCGCAACGACCGCCGCCGCGGCGTGCCGGGCAGCCGGGGCCGTCAAGGTGTGCGCGGCTGCGGCACATGGCTTGTTCTCGGCGGCGCCGCTGAATTGTTCGCCACGCCGGCGAGCGACGGGATCACGGTGACCAACACGGTGCCGGCCTTCCGCGTCTCCTCCGAAGCGGCGGCCCGCCTGACGGTTCTTGACCTGGACGGAACGGTCGCCGCGCGCTCACGGCCGGCCGCGACGAGCGCTGAAGGCCGATGCGTCCCTCGCCCGATCCGATGAAGGCCGCGTCAGGAGCGGAACCGGCTCCCTGCGACGGCAGCAACCCCGGACGTCGCCTCGGTGTCCGCCAGCGCGCTCTGGCATCCGACGGCGATGCGGGCGGACAACCGCTGGCCACTGAAGTGGGTGCCGCGAAACACGCATTGCGAGAAAATCGTGCGATCGACCTCCTGCTCGATGAAGATCTCGCCGCCCTCGAATGAGCATCGCAGGAACAGCATTTCGTCGGCGCCCGCCGCGATCCTGATCCTGGTGTCGGTATGGAAGCAGGTATTCTCGATGATCGCCCTCATCGATCGGCCTCCGTCGCGATGGCTCCGACCGTCACGCGGAACCTGTCGTGGGTGGTGTCCGGATTGTCCCGCCAGGTCCAGCTGAAATCGACCGGGCATCCGGTCGCGAGGCCGGCGGTATCGAACTCCGCCGCGTGGAACCCAAGGCCGGTGTCCACGGTCGTGACCACCGTCTCGGGTCCGCCCAGGCTGGACCATGTCACCAGCGCCGGCTGGGGCAGCGCAACCACCAGGCGAGTGCCCAGCGGAAGTTCGCCGATCGGCGACCGCGGCGACCAGAAGGCACGGCGAGCGACCGGGCGCTTTCCCTGATACCGGCGCCAGACCGCACGTGGCCGGTCGCACGGCGCCCCGAGCTCGCGGGAGATCACCAGCTTGGCGAACTCCGCATGCGCCCAGGCAAGCGGTCGCGCCGATCCGGTCGGGCGCCCGAACCGCAGACCCTGCCCCGCAATGTCCGGCGCGTCCCAGATCTGCTCGGGGATCAGGCCCAGAGCGCTCGCCATGCCGGTGATCGCCGCGAGCAACGGCAACGGGTCGCGTCCGGCCGCGACCTCATAATGCCCGCGCTCACCGGTGAGCAGCGGCCACGGACGGCCGCGTCCGTTCCCGTTATACGCCGAACCGTCGTCGTGCTCGCCATAGCCGTCGCCGGTATAGCGCCGCCAGACCGGCCCGTACTCCGTGTCGACCTTCAGCAGCTGATCGGCGACCACGATGCTGTCCAGGACCAGCGGATCGTCGGGTTGCCTGAGGCCGAACCGCACCAGCTGCAGGAAGTCGGTGCCGATCAGGTCGGCCGCCGGCATCTCCGCCCGCTCGCTGTGGTTGCGCAGCGGAACCAGCTGCTGCATCGCCACCGGCCCGTCGGTCATCACCGCCGGCGGGGCGATCCGCACGTACGTGCCACGTACGCCCATGCGCTGGGTCAGTTCGGTTCCCGACACAGCCAGCCAGCGTTCGATGCTGGCATTCCAGAAATCCGCGAGGTCGAGCGCCCAGGCCCGAGCGCCCTCCGGCAGGAACGCCGCACCCTCGACCAGGGCCGCGATCGTCACAGCCAGACTGAACGCATTGAGGCCGCTGTTCTCCTCCCAGCGCTCCTGCCCGGTGACCGGACCGTTGCAGGCGATGAAGGCCAGGGCGCTGCAGACCATGTGGTCGATGCGGATACCGCCCAGGGCGCCCCGCTCCGCCAGCGCCGCGGCCAGCAGGATGGGAAACGCGGTCTCGTCGAGTTGCAGTCCTTGCCAGAACGCGGTGCCGCCGAGCCACTGGTTCTGGTTCCAGTGCCCGTCGGCGTGCTGGGTTGCGATCAGGTAACGCAGCGTGTCGCGGGTTTCCTCCTCGGCGCCAAGCGCCAGCAGGGCGCCGGCGCAGGATACCAGGTCGCGCGGCCAGACGAGGTGATAGCCGCCCCGTTCCTCTCCGGTATCGCCCCAGGGGATACTGAGGCTCGCCACCATCGCGCCGGGATAGGTCTTGTCGAGATGGGTCCGCAGCACCGTCGCGGACACCAGGAACTGTTCGGAGATCGGTGCGGGCAGATCGATCGGTGGCGAGTACCGCTCGCTGCGGCGAGCCTGCCACGCCTCCCATTCCGCGATGTGCTGGCGCAGACCATTCTCGAACGGCTGCAGCAGGCTGGAGATGGCGAGCGTCGCGGCAGCCTTGGCGCTGCTACCGAAGCCGATACCCAGAGCACCCTGCCGCGGCACCGCGCCGACCAGCGCGACATTGCCCGGGCCGGCACTGTCGTAACGCCAGGTCAGCGCACCGTTATGTGCGAAATCCTGCCAGCCGTCGCTGACACCGACATATCCGGCGCTGGCCGCACCCAGCCCGTCGCGCTGCTCCTGGTCGACCACCGCGACCGCGAGGGCAAACGGGCCTTGCACGGCGGTCAGCACCCGCCTTCCGGCGTACTCCTCGACCGCTGCCTTGTTGCCGTGACCGGTGACGCCGAGGTGCGGCGCCAGGAGGACGTAGGGGCGCAGCGCCGGATCGCCGTCGAGATGAAACTCGACCGTCAGCACCTCCCGCCGCGGATCGGGCGAAATGCGCAGGCGAAACCGGTAGCGTTCGTGCTTGTGGGTGATCTCGTAGGCCGGCACGCCGGGGGCGAGGAACCGCATGTCGTAGTCGGCGACACGCTTGACCTCAACCCAGAAGTCCTTGCCGTCGGCAATGACAAATCCGAGATCGCGGATCTGCGGCAAATCGACGCGGGGATAATAGATCTCGTTGATGATGCCGTGGCCGAGGGTGAACCAGAGCCGCGGCGCGCCCAGTGGGCAGCCGATGGCATCCTTGTCGCTGCTCGCCCATGTCGGACTGATACCCGGCTGCCCGGGAGCGTCTTTCCGGGTGTCAGATGGGCCAGCATCGGGCATGCGCGTCAACCTCCAACCGGCTGCAGTTCCACCCGATCGACCAGCCGGGGTCAAGAGGTTCGGTCGGGATGCCGTGCCGCCCGACGACTGCCGTGAGGTCGGGAAAACCGGGAATCAGAACAACCGCCGACCACCTTGAGCGATATCAATGCCGGCGGCACCGGCCGCCGATAGGGTGCAGGGCAATCCGGCAGATAACGCGCCGGCGGGTCCGGAGACCAGGCGATGCGATTGATCCACGAAGTCATCAGCGATCTGCGGCGGCTCCCGGCGGAGAACGTAAGCCCGATCGTCGCCGCGCTCGAGGAACTGCTGGACGGTGAACGCGGCACGCTGGCCGATCTTGCCGACCGGTTCACCCAGGCCGGTTTGGGGGAAGTCATGGCGTCATGGATCGGCAACGGCCCGAACCTGCCGATCAGCACCGAGGATCTGCGGCGTGTGCTGGGCAACGAGCGGGTAGGCGATTTCGCCACTCTCGCCGGGCTTTCGTCGCAGGACTTCCTGACGCACTTCGCCCGCGTCCTGCCTGGTGCAGTGCACCGCATGACGCCGGGAGGCGAACTGCCCAGAACCGACTGAACTCTCGCGGTAACGGAGGACGCAACGATGCTGTACGAGCTGGACGTGCTCGAAGCGCGCCATATTGCCGATCTCGCCATGGATATGCGCGACGTCCGCGACCGGATGCTCACGCCGATGCGGGATGCCGACCTCAGCGAGCCGGAGCCCGCGCACGGCGAGCATAATCCGCTTGGGGAGGTCGTGCTGAGCGATGTGCTGGTCGGCGAGCCGGCGTTCGTCGCCCTGCACGGCGCGCTCGTCGCGTTGCCGGCCGATATCCGCGACAAGCTTTGGGTATTGACGCAGATCGGCCGGGGAAGCCTTGCGGTCTCGAGATGGGACCATGCCATCGATACGGCCGAGGCGCTGCCCGGCGACTGCGTTATTGGCAACCTGCTGGACGATCCGGACCTGCACGATCATCTACGCAAGGGTCTCTATCTTGTCGGTGCAGCGGCTGGGTTCGGCGATGCTGGCTGAGCCGGCGGACGTTGCGGCGCCGGAACCGCCACAGGCCCGTGCCGACATGCGCAGCAACGGCGAAATTGCCGAACGGCTGCGTCAGGCGGCAAGCATTCTCGCAGCCCAGGATGCCAACCAGTTCCAGGTCATCGCCTATCGCCGAGCCGCCGATGCGATCGAGCGCATGGATCCGGATATCCGCAGCCTCGCGAAATCAGGCGGGTATGCGGCGATCGAGGCGATACCCGGCGTCGGTCCATCGGTTGCCGGGGCCGTCGCGGAAATGTTGGCGACCGGGCGATGGGGGTTCCTTGAAAGGCTGAAGGGCGAGGCCGATCCCGCGGCCCTGTTTGCGTCGGTTCCGGGCATCGGCCCGCATCTCGCGCACCGGGTCCAGGAGGTTCTGCATCTCGATTCGCTGGAGGCGCTGGAAGCCGCCGCGCACGATGGCCGCCTGAGACAGGTGCCCGGGTTTGGCGAGCGTCGCGTCGCCATGGTTCGCGGCGCCGTCCGGGAGTTGCTCGCGCGGATCCGGCCGTCGGCTCCGCGGGCCGGTGATGAACCAAGCGTGGCACTGCTGCTGGATGTCGATCGCGAGTATCGTGAGAAGGCCGCGCGTGGCGCGCTGCGGCAAATCGCGCCGAAGCGGTTCAACCCAAGCGGCGCGGCATGGTTGCCCGTGCTGCACACCGAACGGGGCCCCTGGCAATTCACGGCTCTGTTCTCGAATACGGCGCGGGCGCATCAGCTTGGCCGCACGCACGACTGGGTCCTGGTGTTCTTCCATCGCGACGACCACCCGGAGGGACGCTGCACCGTGGTCACCGAGACTTACGGACCCGCCCGTGGCCGTCGCGTCGTTCGGGGGCGCGAAGCGGACGGTGAGATCGGCGGCGCGCAGGGCCGCGCCACTGCAACGGCCTGAATGACCGCGGCCGCATCCGGTTAGCGTCCTGCCCCGAAGTTCGCGTCAGGTTGCGGCGGAACGCAGAGATCCGCGAGCTACCAGCAAGGCGTCGGGGCCTTGTGCAAGGGATGGACGGCGTTGCCGACGCGGCCTGAACCGGCCGCCAGGCCGTTGCGAGTCTCCCGAACCAACGGCATACGACCATCCTGCCGCGGCGGCGGAATGCGTGGCGACGATCGTCGGTCAGCCTCGCTGCCGGGTTCAGGTTGCAGAGGTGTTCACGGCTGCCACGCCCTGAGCGGGCGAACCGGCGGGTGCCGTCGCGAAGGGCACCCTCGGCCATGCCGCCATCTCGACGATGTGGCAGTTTCAGATTATCTATAAAATATGCCAGCTGCCACAGACGACACGATCGCGATACGGATAGGTAAGGTGCTCGCCGAACGCATCATCGCCGGCGTGCTCGAACCGGGATCCAGACTTGGACAGGACCGCATTGCCGAGGAATTTGGCGCCAGCCACGTGCCGGTGCGCGAAGCGTTCCGACGGCTGGAGGCGCAGGGGTTGGTGGTCAGCGAGCCGCGCCGCGGGGTACGAGTGGCTGGCTTCAGCATGGATGAGGTCAAGGAAGTGGCGGAAATGCGCGCCGCGCTCGAAGTGCTCGCACTCCGGCACGCGGCGGCGCATCTGACCAAGGCGTTATTGGACGAAGCCGAGGACGCCACGAGTGCCGGCGACAAGGCCGGCGATGCGCACACATGGGACGAAGCCAACCGCACCTTCCATCGCCTCATTCTCAGTCCCTGCGGCATGCCGCGCCTGCTGAAGTCAATCGATGATCTGCACCGGGCCAGTGCCAGGTTCCTGTTTTCCGGCTGGCGAGCCGAGTGGGAGGCTCCTACCGACCGGGACCATAGAACCATTCTGCATGCTCTCAGAGCGGGCAATGTCGAAACGGCGACATCCGTCCTGGCACGCCATGTTCAATGGGTTGGCAAGGTGCCTCGAAAAGCCTGAACGTGACGCCGCGTTGCCGGCCGCCAAGCCGGGTTCAGAGCCGCCTATTGCCAGCCGGCCGATTCTCGCGGATCTTCTAGCGATAGAATTAGCAAATTATCGATAATTCTGCTGAGGGTAAGACCGCATGAGTGATACCGCCGCGACGCCCGTCGAAACCAGCCTCACATCGTCCCCGGGAACGACATCGAACCATCGTCCCGGTGCCGGCGTTGAACCTGATGATCGCAGAACCGCCGCTGGATCTGATCGTCCCCGCAGAGGTGGCGCTGCCGGCATCCCAACAATGGCGACGGACGGCACGATCCGGCACGATTGGACGATCGACGAAATCGTCGCTCTGCACGAACTGCCGCTGCTGGAACTGATCGGGCGGGCCAATGCCGTGCATCGCCAGCATCACGACCCGAACCAGGTCCAGAAGGCGAGCCTGCTTTCCATCAAGACCGGCGGGTGTCCGGAAGATTGTGCCTATTGCCCACAATCGGCGCATCATCGTGAGGTTGACCTCACGCGCGACAGGCTGATGGACCCCAAGAGCGTGATCAACCTGGCCGCGAACGCCAAGGCGGCCGGAGCGGAACGGTTCTGCATGGGCGCGGCGTGGCGCCAGGTCCGCGACGGCCGGGATTTCGATGCCGTGATTGAAATGGTCGCGGGCGTTCGCGGACTCGGCATGGAAGCCTGCGTCACGCTTGGGATGTTGCAGCCGCACCAGGCGCAGCGACTGGCGGCAGCGGGGCTCACCGCCTACAATCATAACCTCGACACCAGCCCGGAATTTTACGGACAGATCATCTCCACCCGCACCTATCAGGACCGCCTGGACACCCTGGCGACCGTGCGCTCCTTCGGGATCGACCTGTGCTGTGGCGGCATCATCGGGATGGGCGAGACGATACGCGACCGCGCGTCGATGCTGAATGTGCTGGCCGCAATGGTCCCGCATCCCGAGAGCGTGCCGATCAATGCGCTGGTCCCTGTCGAAGGCACCCCGCTGGCCGGGCAGCCACGCATCGATCCGCTCCATCTGGTTCGGATGGTGGCGACGACACGCATCGTCATGCCAGCGTCGACCGTGCGGCTTTCGGCCGGCCGTTCGAGCCTCAATCGCGAGGCCCAGATCCTGTGTCTCGTCGCGGGGGCGAACTCGCTCTTCTACGGCGAAACGCTGCTGACGACGCCGAACGCCGGCATGGGTCAGGACGCCGAACTGTTCGCGGCGATCACCGGGAGCGGACGCGACTGTGTCTCCACCGCGGCGTCCGCCGCAGCCTGATCGACCAGTCGCACGCGGGCCGGGAAGGCCGAACTCTGGTGCTGCCGTGCGGCCGCTGGTGCCGTGCGGCCACAGCCGCTGCCGCTATGACGAAGGCAGAAAAAAACCCCGTCAACCGGCGGGGTTCTGATCGATCCTGTGACGCTCAAGCCTGTGGGGTGCGAGGACCTCCAGTCCCCTTGAATGGCGACTTTCTTGCCTTCGCGTGCTCGTGACGGCAGGCGACCATATCACTAGCGTTATCGGGCATGGCCAGCGGTGTCAAGCTGCATCTGCTCGGGCTGGCCGCGCAGCTGCAGTGGACGTCTAATCGTGCGGACCGCCACCGACAAGCCGCGGCCCGGTGGGCCGACGACAAGCCGCGGCCCGGCCGGCCGACGACAAGCCTCGGTTCCCGCGCACCTCCGCAACCCCACGCGTCGCCAGGGACCGGCCCGCCCCTGTCACGCTATGCCGCTCGTCTCTGGGATGCGACCGATGCGCCGGTCCGGCCCACGGTCCAGGCGCCGCGAATGACCGAGACCGGGATCAGGATGCCGTAGCACACCAGCCCGATCGCGAGCGCCGTGAACAGCCAGCCCTCGCTGCCGGTAAGCCGCAGCGCCGCCCAGCCCCCGGCGGTCGCCACCACCAGGCGCAACAGGCCCGCCAGCAGCGGCCACAACAGCCGTCCGGCCCCCTGTGACGCGAAATACAGCGCGAAGCCGAGACCGTAGAAGCCGTAGAACGGCCCGACCGAACGCAGGTAGGCGCTGCCCGACGCCAGCATCTCCGGATTCGAATCGAATAGCCGAAGCCAGGCCTCGGGCCAGATCGCGGCCGCCACCCCGATCGCCTCGGTCATGACGAACGCGGCGCCGGCGCCGATAAACGCGATGCGCAGCGCCCGCCCGGGCTGGCCGGCACCGATGTTCATCCCGACCATTGCAACGAGCGTTCCGCCGATCCCGAACACCAGCGGCGCCAGCAGATACTCCAGCCGCGCACCGGTGCCGTATCCGGCGACCTCGGCGGACCCGAACCAGAGCCCGACCAGGGAGGTCGTGATCGCCACCGTCAGATTGGTCTGCAGCGAGGTGATCGAGGCGACCACCCCGATTCGCAGGATCTCATGGAACATCGCCCACCGCGGCCTGACCCAGCGCAGATGCGCCGGATTGCGGCCACTCAGGATATACCAGCCGAACACCACGATGCCGCCGACGTAGTAGAGTACCAGGGCGGCACCGCCACCGGCCACGCCAAGTGCCGGGAACGGGCCAATCCCGAAGATCAGCAGAGGTGACAGCGGCACCAGGACAAACACGCCGCCGCAGATCACCAGGGCGGGAACCAGCATGTTGCCGGTGCCGCGGATGATGCTTGCCAGGCCATTCATCAGCCACAGCAGCACCACGCCGGCAAACACGAC
>DASWON010000260.1:0-1737 GCA_036398735.1 Rhodopila sp. | reverse complement strand
ATTCGTGTTCTCCTGACTGAGATCCTCCGCGCCGGACCGAACCAGCGCCGCGACGTACGCTCCGGCAACCCTTTCCCCGGCTCACCCGCGCAGGTCCGTTTGCCCCCCTTCAGGTCCGGTCACGCGACCCGGTCATTCGCGGCCGTTGGTGTCGAACCGGTGAAATCCGCCAAGTGTTGTCAGTGCCCTGCTGTTCCTCTGCACTTGACACAGCAAAACTTCGGAGCAGCGAACCAGGACCCGATACGGCATGCCATCGATACGATCCGCTGCAGGCGACAAATCCGGAGCGATGGCCGGAACCGAACGAGCAGGGATGTCTTGATGCCGAGCTGGCCTATCATCTGGGCCTGGTATCGACCTGCGAAGAGCGAGGTCACAGGCGGCCATAGCCCACCGCCGTCGAAAACCAGATCGCGCTCGGCGACGACACGCCGGTGCAGCGCAAAATCCAGCGACTCGCGGCGCAGGGCCTGGACCGGCAGGACGCGGTCCATGCCGTCGCCCCGGTGCAGGCCGGGCCCATCTTCAACCTGTCGGGTAATCCAGCCCCAGCCCGCGATGCCGACCCAGGCTATTCCGCTGCCGTGGTCCGGCTTAATGCAAAGGCGGGCGCGTGGGCCGGCGGCACCATGCCCGATCGTGTGATGCCGGCCGGCCGAATTGCTGCCTCCTCGGCGTCGGGCTTCCACTGGGATCTCATTGATTTCACGCCCGGCCGCCGCGCCAACCCTGCGCATGCCGGTCGGAGCCACCGCGTGCCGACACTGACCGGTATCAACGCCGCGAGCACGCGCTTGAGGGCGCTCATCTCGGCCTGTATCGCAGCCGCGGTTCAGCGCCTATCGCGGTTTCCGGCTCCAAGACGCCGCGCCAAGACGACCGGAGCGACAAGCGTCGACGTCCGGTCGGGTTGATGTGAGGCGCTTGCCAACGCAGGGGCCTACTTTGCAGGCCCCTCCGCCGGCGGCTGCAAATCCGCGGGAAGCGCCTCCGGTGTCGCCTTGGGAGGCGCGCTGTCGAGCAGCAGGTCTTCGCGCCGAGGCAGCTCGCGCAGATCCTTCAGACCGAAATGCGTCAGAAACTCCGGCGTCGTGCCCCATAGGGTCGGTCGACCGGGCGTCTCGCGCCGTCCTTTCGGGGCAATCAGGTTCAGTTCCAGCAGCGAGTCCAGAGTCTGCTGCGACAGCGCCGTGCCGCGGATATGCTCGATCTCCGGGCGCGTCATCGGCTGGTGGTAGGCAACGATCGCCAGCGTTTCCATGGCCACCCGAGGCAGGCGGCGCGGCGCCTCGATCACCTTGCGCAGCCGCGGGGCCAGATCCTGGGCGGAGCGAAACATGACCCCGCCACCCGCATCGATCAGTTCGACACCGCGGCCGGCATAGCGCGCGCGCAATGCGGCCAGCACGGCGTCGGCGTCGAGATCGTCCGACAAAACCCGCGCGAGTCCCCGCGGCGTCACCGGTTCTGCGCTGGCGAATACCAGAGCCTCGGCGAGACGCAGCGAGTCCTCGTCCGGCTCCCGCAGGGCCGGCCTGGCTGGCGCCGGTGCCTCGGCCACCGGCGATCCGGGCGTTACGTCCACCGCGACGGCGGCGGCGGCATCCGCCTCGTCCGACGCGTCCGTGTCGTCCGGCGCAACGGCGGCGGCGGCACCCGCCCCGTCCGGCGCAACGGCGGCGGCGGGATCCGCCCCGTCCGACGCACCGGCAGCGGCTGCAACGGCTTCGGGTT
>DASWON010000259.1:0-22689 GCA_036398735.1 Rhodopila sp. | reverse complement strand
TCAGACGGCTCGTCGCGGCCGGCAGGTGCGTCGGTGTCAGGGGGCGGGAAGCGGGCGTCATGGTTTACCTTGCGCCCGATGGTATTGCCGCGCGGGGATCGAATCAGGCGCTGAACGACAAGGACAGGATCTGAGACACCGGAGAGCGTCTGATCTTGCTCTATTGCATTCTTCCATGTCGTCCGGCGTCCGTGACCCGCAGTGGCAGGTGGCGTGTTCCACGCTCGGGGCAAACGCCCAGCGCATCGTCGAGGTCGGCTCTGCAGTCAGCGTGGACCATGACGTAGACGCGGCCGTCCTTGTAGCCCGTGGCGCAATGCCAGCCGCAGTCCTGATACCGGTCGACGCCATCCGACTCACGCAGCTTGAGGGCAGTTGCGTCTGTCAGACGCTCGGTTCGGAACGATGGATCGGTGAATAGCATAGACGTATCTCGGCGTGGTTATTGACCCCTATAGTGCGCGGCAACTCTTAAGAGACGGTTAAAGATACCGATCATTTTGCTCCTGCGGCAACCGTTACGCAGGTGCCATCCAGTCTCCCGGCCACACAGGATCCAACGCAGGGGAATGAGGCGAAGGATCACAGGCTCAGCACGCCGGCTGGATTATATGCCTCAGCTTGGCATATCCGTTGCACGGCTACGATTGTCAGTAACGTATACGTCATGATCCCGTCAGAACTTCAGGTCGCCACGACCCCCGCCAAGTCATCCGAACCAGCCGCAGCCGCGCCGCAGCCGGCCGCCGAAGGGCATGGATTCACTTTTCACGACCTGCTTTCGGTGTTGAACCCCCTGCAATATCTGCCCGGGGTGGGCACTATCTACCGGGCCGTGACCGGTGACGTGATTCCCGAAGCGGTGCGTAACGCCGGATCTCTGCTGTTCAGCGGACTGTTGGGTGGACCGATTGGACTGATTACCAGCGTCGCCTCGACGATCGCCCAGAAAGTCACGGGTATTGATCTCGAGAAGATTGTCGCGGCGCAGTTCCACCTCGCGCCCCAGGTGGCCGCTGCATCGGCCGGGCAGTCCCAGGTGGCTGGCGCGCCAGCCGGAACCGCCGCATCGCCGGACGCCCTGCTGGCCACGCCCCCAGCCGGTGCTCCCGTGGCCTTGGCGTCCGGAGTGGCGAATGCATCGGCTGAAACGCGGTCGGCCGCCGCCGAAGCCACCGAAACTCTGGTGATGGCCAGTGCACCAACCGAGGCCCCAAGCGCCGCGATCGCAGCGGCCTGGGCTGCGTCACCGCCACGCGCCTTGACCCCCCGACAGCTCGCGGCTTACGGCGTCGTGTCGGACACGTCAGGAAACCTGAAGCTTGGAGACGTGACCGGAGCCGAGGTCCTGAATTCGATGGAGCTGCTTCGGCTTCAGACGGCTGCAGCCTACGCGGCCAGCCACGCCACGCCATCCGCCGTCGCGGGGCATGGCGGCTGACCGGTGCCATTGCAAGGCAACGGGCGTATGCCCGCGCCGATGCACCTCAGGCCGCCTGTGGTCCTCTGACGAGGCGGCCCGGCAGAGCGCCGGTCGCTTCGCCGCCGCGATAAACCACGTCCCCCGACACGACCGTCGCCTCGAAACCATCCGTTCGCTGCACCAGCCGCTTTCCGCCTGCCGGCAGGTCGTAGACCACCTCGGGGCTGCGAAGTAACAGACGGTCGTAATCGATCACGTTGAGGTCGGCCTTCATGCCCACCCGCAGCAAGCCGCGATCGTTCAGGCCGACCGCCGCGGCGTTGTCATGGCTGAGCCGCTTCACCGCCCATGCGACGGGAAACAGCGCCCCACGGGCGCGCTCACGCGTCCAGTGCGTCAGCGTGTAGCTGGTGGCCGTGGCATCGCACATGATTCCGACATGCGCACCTCCGTCTCCCAGCCCGAGCAGCGTATTCGGGTGGGCGATCATGTCCCGGACAGCATCCAGGTTACCCGCCGCATAGTTGGTGACTGGCAGATAAAGGATGCCCCTGCCGTCGCGCTGCATGAGCAGGTCGTAGGCAACGGCGTCCGCGGGCCGCCCCTCGCGCGCGGCCATCGCGGCCACGCTCTTGTCCGGTGAGGGCTCGTAGTCCGGCGGATCACCCAGCGGAAACATCCGGTCCCAGCCCTGCACGCGCTGCGCCCGCGTGCCACCTTCGAACGGTTCCGCCAGCAGGGTCGCGCGAAAAGCCGGGTCGCGAAGATGCTGCAGCCGCTCCGGAAAGCTCAGTCCGGCAATCTTCCGATAGCTCGCCCGGCCCATGAACGGGTTCTGCGACAGTTCAAACCCCAGCAGGACGCTGGTTGGACGCGAGCGGACCTGGCCGGTGATCTGCAATCCGGCCGCGTTTGCCGCTTCGATCTGGTCCAGCAGATCACGCCATCCCTCGGGCCTCGTGTATGACTGCAGCAATGTCAGCGTGACCGGGCGAGTGGATTCCTCTGCCAACCGGCGGAACAGGCCGAACTCCTTGTCCTGGTCATCGAAGTCCGAGACGATTTGGAGCCAGCCCGCGCCCGCGGACCGCATGGCATGTGCGATGGCCGTGAGTTCCGCTTCTTCGGCTCGCAACGTCGGGATGTGCTTGCCGTCCAGCGTCCGGTGATTAAGGGTGCGGGACGTGGAGAAGCCAAGTGCCCCGGCCCGGATGCCTTCCTCCGTCAGCTCGGCCATGCGCTGGCGATCCTGTTCGGTGGCCGGTTCGCGGTCCGCGCCACGCTGGCCCATGACGTAGACCCGAAGCGCCGCGTGCGGCACCTGCGTGGCGATATCCATGTCGTATCGGCGTGCGCCCAGCATATCGAGGAAGTCCGGGAAGGTCTGCCACGTCCACGGCAGACCCTCGGTCAGCACGACCTCGGGAATGTCCTCGACCCCCTCCATCAGCTTGACCAGCATGTCGCGCTGACCCGGATGGCATGGCGCGAAGCCCACGCCGCAATTCCCGAGCAACGCCGTCGTGACGCCGTTCCACGAGGATGGGGCGAGGTGTGAGCTCCAGGTGACCTGCGCATCGTAATGCGTGTGCACATCGACGAACCCCGGGGTAACCAACCGGTCCCGCGCATCGATCTCCTGCGCGCCGCGCGGCAGGGACTCGCCGATCGCGCTGATCCGGCCGCTCTCGATGGCTACGTCAGCTTCGAAAGGATCGCCTCCGGAGCCATCCACGATGGTGCCGTTACGGATGACCAAAGTCGGTGATGCAGACATGTCGGTATCCTCCGGTGCTTTGCCAAGGACCGTATCGGCCGGCGCATCGGCCGGCAAGCAATGCCGCATCCCGGCCGGGGACAGACGCCAAAGGGCCGGCGCGGTGATACGTCAGCATGTAACAATTCCGCCGGGTCGCGCCGGTCAGGCAGGATCGTTGGGCGCCCGGGCCCAACCGGCGGCTCGACGGCCGAGTCACGGCCGGTTACCCCGAATGGGCGGACAGAGGTTGCTAATGACTGAGCCCAGCCGGCGAGAGCCGTGACCGTATGCCTGCCTATGCTTGCAAACGTTGGGGCTGGGACACTGGGAGAGCGTCCTCGTCCCAAGCCGGCTACATCCGGTCCTGGCGCCGCATGACCATCGCGCCCGAATTCCTCCGCTCTTCTTCCGCGCGCACGGTATCGAGCAGGAATTGCGGGCCCAGAGCCTCGAGATTGACCGCACCGATCTGTCCCAGCACCAGATCAATCTCGCGCTGCAGGATGGAGACGGCTTTCTTGACACCTTCCAGCCCGCCCGCGGTCGCGCCGTACAGGGTGGCGCGCCCGGTCAGCACGAAATCCGCACCGAGACACAGCGCCGCAACGATGTCGGAGCCGCGGCGCACGCCACTGTCGAGCAACAGCGGCACATCGGGTCCGACGGCGGCACGGATCATCGGCAGCACGTCGAGCGGCGACGGCATCATGTCGAGCTGACGAGCACCGTGGTTGGAGACGATCAGGCCGTCCACCCCGTTCGCGATCGCGGTGCGAGCATCCTCCGGGTGGATGACACCTTTGAGCAGCAGCTTGCCTGGCCACGCCTGGCGGATCGCCTCCAGGTCACGCCAGGTCTGGCTGGCATCCGGCGTCTGCTTGGCGAACAAATCGGCTACCTGGTCCGGCGTCGCATCCTTCTCCGCATAAGGCTGCCAGTTGCCCAGCATCGGCAGGCCGCCGGTCCGGTAGTAGTTGATCACCCAGGCCGGGTGCAGCATCGCCTCGAGGATGGTTGGCAGGGTCATGCGCAGGGGACGAACAAAGCCATTGCGGCGGTTACGCTCCCGGTTTGATGACACGGGCACGTCGCAGGTCACGGCGAGGGTCGTCAGGCCCAGATCGATAGCGCGTTTGACCAGGTCCGCGGCCACCGCACGATCGCGGGCGCCGTAGATCTGATACCACAGGTTCTTGCCGGCCAGCTTCGCGCCTTGCTCCATCGACGCGTTCGATGCGCCGGACATGAGATAGGGAATGTCCGTCTCGGCGGCCGCCTGCGACAGGTACAGCTCGGCGTCGCGGCGAAACGCCCCTGCCATCCCGGTGGGGGCGATGCCAAACGGGCTGGCATAGGTGCGGTCAAACAGCCTGGCACGCTGCTCGCGCCTGGTCGTGTCGACGTAATAGCGCGGCACCAGCCGGAGATCGCGAAAGGCGTTGGCGTTGGTGCGAAGTCCGACTTCGTCCTCCACGCCGCCTTCGATGAAATCGAACATGATTTTCGGAAGCCGGCGCTTCGCCATGCGCTTGAGGTCGTCGATGTTGATCGCGCTGTCGATGCGGCTCATGTACGTTTCATCCTCCTCCATACGTGACGCCGGATGATCCAGACGAGCACGTGCAGCCAAGTCTGGCCGGTTCGGGAGAGGCTATCAGCACGGCGATCAGTTTACCAAACGACCGGCGGACATTGGTGCGCACTTGGCCGATTCTTGGATGTTAGTGATGCGAACAGAGCGCATCGAGATTGATTTCGGTATTCCAGACCTGGAACCTGCCGGTCAGGGCCGAATTCTGCCGCGACGCGAGCCAGGTGGCACAGGCCTGCGGCTGGATGGAGCGTGCTTCGACAAACGCTCCGGCTGCCAGCAGGTCGAGAAATCTTCCCAAGGGATCGGTGAAGTCGGAGTATCCGTGTTCACGGATCATATCGTTCGGGATCTGACCGCGCCGCAGCATCAGGTCGATCTCATCGTCAGCCCTGACGGCAGCCGGTTCACCGAGGAGGGTGAGGCTCGTGGCGGCCAGCGCGATGGATTTCGCGGTTCTGTGCAAGGGCCTCATCCCGCCCGGATCTTCTCAGTGGCATGAGATGCTGATTTCATAGGGCAAAAGCGCAAGGGAGGAAATCATGCAAATCGGTTTCAACGCTCCAACGTCAGGGCCGCTGATTGAACCGGAGAGCCTGACCCGCATTGTCACCGAAGGCGAGGCACTGGGCTTCGATTACGTAACAATAAGCGACCACATCATGGTGCCGCGCAATCTCGAATCGAAATATCCCTATACCGGAACGGGGGAGTTCCCTGCGGGCACGCAGGCGGCGTGGCTGGAGCAGCTCGCGACAACGGCCTATATCGCGGCGCTGACCAGAAAGCTGCGTTTCGTGCTGTCGGTGATGGTCGTGCCGCATCGGCCGGCCGTGCTGACCGCCAAGCTGCTGTCCACGATCGACTTCCTGTCCAAGGGCCGTCTGACGCTGGGCATCGGCGTCGGCTGGTGCCGGGAGGAGTTCGAGGCCATTGGTGCGGCGCCTTTCGACGATCGCGGGCTCGTCACCGACGAATGGATGGACGTCTGCAAGGAGCTGTGGACGGCGGAATTTCCAAAATTCTCGGGTCAATACGTCAAATTCGACGATGTGGTCTTCACCCCGAAACCGGTGCAAGCGCCGATCCCGATCTGGGTCGGCGGCGAGAGCGGCCCGGCCTTGCGCCGCACCGTCAAATACGCCCAGGGCTGGTATCCGGTCGGAACCAATCCGCAATTCCCGATGAATACCGAAAGCCGCTTCAAGACCGGGCTGGCGCGGCTGCGAACAGCCGCGGAGAAGTCCGGACGCGACCCGACAGAGATTACCGTCGCGCTGCGGGTGCTGGCGGGTCCCGAGGTCAAACCCCGCGGCGCGATTGAGGGCGAGGCTGAATTGTTCACCGGCAGCGACGCCGATTGGGTGGAGGATCTTAAGACGCTGCAGCGTCTTGGCGTGCAGGCTGTCGATGTCCGGCTGTTTGGATACGGCGCCAGTCAGAGCCTGGACTCGACCATCGACAACATGCGCCGCTTTCGGGATGGCGTGCTGGTCAAGCTCTGATCTTTGACCAAGGCCCGCTTACGACGTGCGTCGGCTTGCGCGGTGCTGGCTTGCCTCCAGTCTTTGGTCGCATCCGGTACTGGCAAGCGCCCGCTTGTCACGCGCGCTGGGTTACGTTCGGTGCCGGCCTTGCCCGGTGGGGTCCCGTGCCGGGTTGGCGAGTGCCCGGAGCAGGGAGCAGGGAGACGATTGCCCTGGCCGGATCAGCTCGCGCACGGCCGGCTGCCCGATCGGCTAAGGGGCCGCTGCCTGCGATGCAGCGGGACGTCGGGCACGCCACGGACGGCCAAGCAAACGAGCGCAGGCGGCAGGTGCGGGCGGTATGGTTCAGGCAGACAGGCTCGCCAGGCGGTCAGACCAGCCGCACGCCCGGCGGCGGAAGCGAACACGCCGAGGCGGCCAGGCGGCCGGTTCGTGTCCAACCGTCCGGTCGATGGCTGAGGCCGGACGCCAGGGCATGTGTCCCTTAGGGATGCGGCCCCCAGGGCGCAGGGTGCAGCAGCTTCACCTCCTGCGTCATCACCAGGGGGCGGAACTTCGCGGCGAAACCTTCAACAAAATCCTTGTTGGCGAACACCGCGGTCCAATGGGCGCGACGGTCCGCGTCGTCTTCGAATTTCCACAAATGCACGAGCTGGTTGATCGTTCCGGTGTCGCTCTGGAAGTACCCGACGAGGTGCTTGTCATGGCCGCCCTTCTGCAAGGCGGGGAAGCCGAACTCCTGATAGAGCTTCACCGCTTCCGCCATTTTGCCGACGTAAAGGCTGTAGGTTCTCATCTCGTAGAGCGCCATTGGCTGTTTCCTCTTTGGGTTCCACAGTCGCCAACCGTACTGGAGCCGGCTGACGCCGGCTCATTCTACGAAGATGGCTCCCGCCCTACCAGCCTGTCACAGCAGGGTTGGCACGCAACGCCAGCGACGCTGACCGGGGGTTCCGCGAGCCGGTCGGGACGTGGAATAACCTCGCACGGAAGAACGGAGCCCAACGCTTGAGAGAACGGAGCCCGACGCTGCGGACCGTCATACCTGCGCGTTCCCCCGGGGCATCGGACATCTCGAAGTCGTGGGTCATCGGGCCGGCGCCCGCGGATGACACAGTGGGTAGCCGGCGCGACACGGCGGGGGTAGCCCGGCGGTGACACGGCCGGTGGCCGTCGGCCAGGAGCTGGGGCCAGCGTGAACGTGCCTCAGTGGCTGGTTCCATTATCCACCACCGGCCGCCATTTGCGACCTGTGCGGGCGAGCAGTGCATCCGCTTCGGCAGGCCCGTCGGTGCCGGACGCGTAGTTCGGAAACCCCGCCGGCGGTTCCTTTGACCAGTGGTCGAGCACCTTGCCGACGACCCGCCACGTCTCCTCGACCATGTCGGCTCGGTTGAACAGCGTCTGATCGCCGGTCATGACGTCGTAGATCAAAGTTTCGTAGCCGATGTTCGGCTCCCTGGGGAACCAGTCCGCGTACTGGAACGCCATCCGAACGGCCGCGAGATCGACCACCGGGCCGGGCCGTTTGACCTCGAACTGCAACGCAATGCCCTCGTCCGGCTGGATGCGCAGCAGCAGCCAGTTGGCGGGGAGCGCGGCCACGTCGGTATCTTCGAACGGGGCGTAAGGAGCAGATTTGAACCGGATGGCGATCTCGCTCACACGGCTGGACATATGCTTGCCGGTGCGCAGGTAGAACGGCACGCCGGCCCACCGCCAGTTGTCGATCGCGACCTCGATCGCGACATAGGTTTCGGTCGCGGAATCCGGCGCGACGTCCTTCTCCTGCCGGTAGCCGACCACGCCATTCGGGCCCGGCCCATATTGCCCACGCACCGCACTCTCCGGAGCGACCGTCCGCATCGCCGCGAATACATCAGCCTTGCGCCCGCGCACGGCACGCGCATCGAAACCGCCCGGCGGTTCCATCGCGACCATGGCGAGAAGCTGGAACACGTGATTGGGAATCATGTCGCGCAGCGCGCCGGTCTTCTCATAAAAGCGCCCGCGGGTTTCCACGCCGACGGTTTCGGCGACCGTAATCTGCACGTGATCGATGCGGTCGCGGTTCCACAGCGGCTCGAACATGCCATTGGCGAAGCGAAGCGCCATGATGTTCTGCACCGTCTCCTTCCCCAGGAAATGGTCGATCCGGTAGATCTGATGCTCCTCGGCACAGCGCAGGATGGAGGCGTTCAGCTCCTTCGCGGAGGCCTCATCGTGGCCAAATGGCTTTTCGATCACCACGCGGCGCCAGCGCTCCGGCGCGCGCCCATATTCGTCCCAATGCTCCTCGAACAGCCCGGCCTTGCCGAGATGCGTGATGACGGGACCGAAAAAACGGTCGCCGACCGCGAGGTAGAACAGGCAGTTGCCGCCGGTGTCGGACTTTGCCTCGACGTGTTCCTTCAGCCTCTCATACAGGCACTCGTCGTCGAGGTCGCCCTTGATATAGGTCATACGCCCGGTCAGACGCTTCCAGGTGTCTTCGTCGACCTTGTCGATGCGGCTCTCGCTGGCCGCCTTGCCGACGAAGCTCTCCAACATCGTGTGCAGACTGTCGCGCCATTTGTTGACGTCGAGGTCCGCCAGATCGACGCCGATCAACTCGAACTGCTCGGGCAACAGGCCTGTGGAGGCGAGATTGTAGAGAGCCGGGACCAACAGGCGCTTGGTCAGGTCCCCACCGGCCCCGAAGATGACCATGGCGCAAGGACCAGGCGGTTTGGCCGCTCGCCGGGGCGGGGCATCCAACACTTCGCCGGAGGGATTGAGGGTCGAATCTCGCATGTCTGGCATCTCCGCAAGATGAGGATCGCGGCGCTTGGATGGGCTACACGTTGGGGTGAGGCGGCCTGTACCACGACGGTTTGCGTTTCTCACGGAAAGCGGTGGTTCCCTCGCGGCCCTCGGGTGAATGGCGCTGGGTCCAGCCCTCATGCGCCAGCATCGACACCTGGCGCTCACTCAACAGCAGGTCATTGGCGCCGAGGAAGCTGCTCTTGGTCATGGCGATGGCTGTCGGGCTGCCGAGGAAGACGGCATCCAGCACGGTCTCCAGCTTCGCCTCCATCTCAGCTTCGGGAACGACTTCGTGGATCAGACCGATGCGTTCGGCCTCGCGTGCGTCGAACCGTTCGCCGGTCAGAGCGTAGCGGCGGGTGTGGCGCAGCCCGATCGCGTTGACCATGTGGGTGGAGATCGGCGTGGGCGCGACACCCACACGGATCTCGGTGATGCCGAACTGAGCGTCCGGCGTGGCGAAGGCGACATCGACGCAGCAGGCGATGCCGACGCCGCCACCGAAGCAGGCGCCGTGGATCAGGGCGATGGTCGGCTTCGGGAACTCATTCAGCAACTGCATGGCGCGGGTGGTCGCGATCGAGGCGGCGTAGTTCTCCGCCGGCGGATAGGCCGCCACCTCACCGAGCCAGCGGATGTCCGCGCCGGCCTGGAAGTGCTTGCCGGCACCGCGGACGACGAGGCAACGGACCGCTGGGTCGGCGGCGAGGCCGGTCAGGCCCTCGATCAGCGCGTCCAGCAGGGCGGCGTTGTAGGCGTTGCCGACCTTCGGGCGATTGAGAGTAACGGTTGCCACGCCACGGGGGTCGGTGGACAGCAGGACGGGGGCTTCGCTCATGAATCAGGTCCAGTCTCGGGATCAGGCTTGCATGCCGTTGCCGAGAGTGCCCTGTTCGTCGCCGAAGGCAAAGGGCGCACCAGAGCCGATCATCTCTAGTGCGCAGAGCTTAACGCGAGGTTAATAGGTTCGGAACACCTTCATGTCGTGACCGGCAGACGGCGTCTTGGCCGCATGCCGTGACGGGAGCAGTGCCAATGCAACCGGTAAAGATCCTGACGCTGATGCGTCTCAGCGCCGACGACCGCGCGAAGATCGCTGCCGTCGATCCGATGATCGAACTGACAGATGCCGGCGGCTGGTTCGACGGCGAATACCGCGAGACCTGGCCCGCCTTCAGCGTCCAACGCTATCTCACGCCGACCGCCACGGGGGAGGGGACCCGCGAGGAGCGCGACCACCTGCTCGCCGAAGCGGACGTCATCATCGGCGGCTGGCCGTTTCCGCTCGACCTCCGCGCCCGTGCGCCGCGGCTGAAATGGTTCCATCAGCGGCCGGCGGGTGCCAGCAACCTGCTGCGCGGCGACCTGTGGGGCAGCGACGTAATCGTAACGACATCACGGGGATCGGCCAATGCGCTGGCGATTGCTGAATATGCCGTGGCCGGGATCATGCACATCGCCAAGGGCCTGCACCGAGCCGCGGTCGACCGTGCGGCGGGAACCTTCAATGCACGTGGATATCGACCGCTGCTGCTGGACGGCAAGGCGGTGTGCATCGTCGGTGCGGGCGGCATTGGGTTGCAGGTCGGGCGGCTGTGCGCAGCGTTGGGCATGCGGGTCGTCGGCAGCCGCCGGCACGCGACGGCGGACGCGGAACTGCCGCCGGGCTTTGCCGAGATCGGCGGCGCCGACGATCTCGACCGGTTCCTCCCGGACAGCGACGTGGTTGTCGTGTGTTGTCAGTGGACGCCGGAAACGGATCGCCTGTTCAACAAAGATCGTTTCGCCACGATGAAGCGCGGCAGTATTCTGGTGAACGTCGCGCGGGGCGAGATCATCGACGAGGATGCTCTGCTGGATGCGCTGACCCGCGATCACCTGCGCGGCGCCGTGCTCGACGTCTACGTCGGCGAGTTCGAGCATGTGCCGCCCGCCACTCTCTGGTCCGACCCGCGTGTGCTGATCACCCCGCATATCTCCGGCGCAAGCGACCAGGACAGGCACGGCGCAACCGAACTGTTCTGTAAGAACCTCAGGGCCTGGCTGGACGGACAACCGATGCAAAACGTAATCGACTGGCAGCGCGGATATTAGCTCAGCGCTGCACGGGAGGATTGTCGTCGCCTTCGCCTCATGATCGCCGGGCCTTCCGTCTGGTCGGTCCGGTTTCGCATTGAAACCCGCGCTCCGAGGGTGGTTGCACATCCGACGTGGCGTTCACCGGGGCGGGATCTTTACAGTCGGCCCGGAAGGCGCGACCGCGGGCCCCGTGGTTGCGGTCTTCAGTGAACCCGTCGCGGACGCCGCATAACAGTCAGTTCTCGGTGCGGCGTGTCGGGGCACGGGGGCGGCGTGACGGGACTCATTTCATCTTGAAGCCGTTCTCGATGATGCCCGAGGCCAGCCCGAGACCGCGGTCACCCACCTGTACGTTCAGTCCGTCGGGATCTCGAACATGGAAACTGTCCGAGTCCCGCTGCGGTTTCAACCCCTCGGCGGCCAGCTTCGCCCGAAGTGCATCGGCGTCGTAGCCGTCGATGCCGAACATGAAGTGAGAGATTGTTCCAGGGACGCCCTCCGTCCGAAGCACGATCATGCTTTCTCCGAATCCGAGCAGCACGCTTTCCGCGCTTTCCTGTATGAGGCGAAGACCGAACGTCTGGCGGTACCAGTCTCTCGAGCGCGTCAGATCTGATACCGAAATGGCGATGTGGTTGACAGTCTTGGCCTGGCAGACTGGATCGCGCTCGTCGGACATGGTACCTCCTGTTGACCTGGCTCCGGGCTGGCTCGCCGCCGCAGCGCTGGATTAGCAGCGCGACATGCTTGTCCGCCACTCAATAGCCAGCCATGGATTCGCGTCCGCAAGTCCGAAAGAATTCTCTGACTACCAGGCCGCCGGAGATGACCACCCGGTGGTCGGCCTCACCACGCCCATGATTGTGGATTTGCGAGGGGTCACGCGATCACCTCCGCGGCAAGCCCGGCAAGAGCCTCGCCCAACACGATGCCCCCGCGATCGTGGCACTTCCGGCCATGTGAGGCCAATGGTCGTAGACCGTCTGCAAGACCAACCGGTTCGTCGGCGGCTTTCATGCAGGCTCATCGGCACCTGACCGGCTTGGGCGGGCCGCTGAGATCGGATGGCTGAAATGTAACGAAATCGTGGGGCCATCTTTAGGCACTCAGCGGCCGCCATTGGTGGGTTCTTGTGCAATACGCAACGGCTTGACCGACCGGACCCGGATTTCGCCTCAGTCCCCGCGCACGCTGAATTACAACTCAGGGTATATGGGGCGTCGAACACTGTCTGGACTGGGGGACGTTTGCCGTGCTGGCATCCGCTTTGCACTTTGCAGACGAATTCCGTTCGATCGATGGAGCCCATGGATGGCGTTTGACAGAATCAGCCGTCGTGGCGCGCTCAAGTTGGGGGCTCTGCTCTCCGGCGGTGCGCTTGCCGCCCCTTCCATTATCCGCAACGGTCTGGCGGCGGCGCCGATCAAGTTGGGCAGTCTGCTCGACGGTTCCGGCCCGATCGGCATCAGCGGCGCGAGAATGATCCAGACGACAGACTACGCAGTCGGGCTGCTCAATGCATCCGGTGGGCTGCTTGGCCGCCAGGTTCAGTTGATCAACTATGACACCCAGTCGAGTATGCAGCTTTACTCCCAATACGCGCAGCAACTAGTGCTGAAGGATCGCGTGGACGTCGTGCAGGGCGGCATTACCTCAGCCTCGCGGGAAGCAATCCGTCCCACGCTTGATCGTTACAAAACCCTCTATTTCTACAATACGCAGTACGAAGGCGGAGTCTGCGACCGCAATGTGTTCTGCACCGGCACCACGCCGGCCCAGACGGTCGACCATGTCGTAACCTACGCCATGAAGACGTGGGGCAAGAAGGCTTACATCATCGCCGCGGACTATAATTACGGCCAGATCACCGCCAAGTGGATGACCAAGTTTGTCCGTGACGGCGGCGGCAGCGTTGCCAGGACCGACTTCTTTCCGTTGGATGTCACCGACTTCTCCTCCACCATCAGCCGCATCCAGCAGGCCGCACCGGAGTTCGTGCTTTCCGCGCTGGTCGGCTCCAACCAGGAAGGGTTTTATCGCCAGTGGGCCGCCGCTGGGATGAAAGGCAAGATTCCGATGGCCTCGACCGTTTTTGGCCTGAGCGACGAGTTGATGACGATGGAGCCCGCGACCACCGATGGCATCGTCACGTGCTACGGCTGGTACAATGACTTGGGGACGCCGGCGAGCGATGCCTTCGTGAAGGGCATGCAGGCTAAGTATGGCGCCGGGGTGACCGACCTCGGGGAGCTCGATTCAGCCACGTACGAGGGCATCATGATCTGGGCCGAGGCTGTGAAGAAGGCCGGTTCCGTGGAGCAGCAGAAGGTGATCGCAGCGCTGGAGAGCGGCATCGTGATCGACGGTCCTTCCGGTAAGGTGACGATGGATCCAAAGACTCACCACACGATCCGCAATGCCTATCTGGCGCAGCCGCAGAGCCGAAAGTGGCAGATCATGGCGACGTATCCCGATCAGTATCCGGCCGACACCGGCGGCGCCTGCGACCTGATCAAGAACCCCAAGACGGACAAGCAGTTCGAACCGAGCATTTAGCGTAACAATTCGAAAATCGGCCGGTTCATGGATCAGTTCCCGCCAAACTTTTGAATCGATGAGGCCACTGGCGAGCTATCGTTTTTCCAGTGTGGTTCATCGCTCTGAATTCCGATTTGGCGTGGATTGACTGTACGGCGGACTGCGGAGCCACCACACAGATGCCGGAATGAAATCATGGATCTGATCGGGCTGCTGGCTTTCAATGTGCTGACCGGTGTCGCCACTCTGGTGCTGATCACGCTGGGCCTGGGCGTTATTTACGGCATGATGCGTGTCATCAACCTCGCACATGGCGAGTTCATGATGCTGGGTGCCTATACGGCCGTCACCGCCCACCAGGCAGGCGTGAACATCTGGATAGCGATGCTGGTGTTGCCGCCGCTGCTTGTCGGGCTGGTCGGACTGATGCTGGAACGGACTCTGATCCGGTTTCTCTACGGCCGCATCATCGATACGATGCTGGCGACCTGGGGCGTGAGCCTGGGATTGACCGGGCTGATGGCGACGATTTTCGGCAACGTCGTTCGTGCCGTACCAACACCGGTAGGCAGTTTCGCCATTGGCGGGTATGGCGCCAGCCTCTATGGGGTCGTTGTCGTGGTTGCCGCCGTGGCCGGGCTGGCGGGCATGCTGGCGCTGCTGCGCTACACGAAGTTCGGCCTGATCCTGCGGGCAACGATGCAGAACCCCAACATGGCAGCGGCGCTGGGGGTTTCCCCGCCAACAATCTACATGGCGGCCTTTGCGCTAGGCTCGGCACTCGCGGGGCTCGCCGGTGGCATTCTGGCTCCGATTTCCGGCGTGTCGCCCGGCATGGGGGCAGCCTACATCGCGCGGGCGTTCATCACCGTGCTGGGAGGCGGTCCGGCGATCATCACCGGGACCGGCCTGGCATCCTCGGTGTTCGGCGTGATCAACCAGCTGGTTTCGTTCGAAACGACACCGGTCATCGGCGATGTCGCATTGCTGGCAGCTGCCATTCTGATGATCCGGATCCTCCCACAAGGGATCACCGGCCGCTTTCTGCGGAGAAGCCTGTGAGGATCCCGGCGAATTCTCTCGTCTCGGGCTGGGGCGGCTTCATCGCGATGGTCGCCGCCGGGTTGGTCCTGATGTTCAGCCTGCCGCAGCTGCTGGATTTGTTCGGTATCGTGCAGATGACGGTTTTCGTTGCTATGGCGATGTTTGCGCTCAGCCAGGGCTTTCTGTGGGGCTATGGCGGCATCATGTCATTTGGCCAGGCAGCGTTCTTCGGCATCGGCGGCTACGCCTATGCGGTCTCTGTCATCAATCTCGGTGAGAGCACGACGCCGGTCCTCATCGCCATCCTGGCGCCGATGATTTTCGCCGCTCTGCTCGGGTACTTCATGTTCTACGGCCGGATCAGCGATGCCTATGTCGGTGTCATTACGCTGACCGTTTCCGTGATCCTGTTCGAGCTGGTCAACTCCACTTCAGGCAACGAATATCATATCGGCAGCGCCCAGTTGGGCGGATTCAACGGAATGCCGGGCGTTCCGCCGCTGAACTTTCCGGGCGACGCATCCAGCCCGCTTGAACCGGAACAGACCTGGTATGCGGCGATGGGCTCGCTGATCCTGGTCTACGTGCTGCTACGGGGGATCCTGGCCAGTCGTTTCGGCCGCGTGGTGGTCGCGATCCGTGAGAACGAGACACGAGCGATGCTGCTGGGCTACGATCCCCGCCTGTACAAACTTCTCACCTTCATCATCGCGGCCGGTATCGCCGGGTTGGGCGGGTGCCTGTTCACCAACTGGGGCGGCTTCATCAGCCCCACGGTGTTCGGCCTGACCATGTCCGCGCAAGTCATCATCTACGTACTGGTAGGGGGTTTAGGCACGCTGCTCGGTCCGATCCTTGGCGCGGTGCTGATTCAGTACCTGATGATACAGGCTGGCTCGCAAAACGTCGTCGACCCCAACCTCGGACTCGGCGTGGTGCTCGTGGCGTTCGTTCTGTTGGTGCCGCAGGGGATCGTGCCGATGCTCCGCGACAAATTGTTGCCCGTCCGCAAGCCCGCGCCGCAGAACGCTCCGGCCGGCAAGGCGGTGGAGGCGGGTCGTTGACCCCGCTGCTGGAGGCGCGCGGCGTCACCATGCGGTTCGGTGGCGTCACCGCCGTGCAGTCCGTGGATCTGGCCCTGCGGGAGATGGAGCTTCGTTGTCTGATCGGCCCGAACGGCGCGGGCAAGAGCACGTTCTTCAAGATGCTGACCGGACAGTTGGTGCCGACCGAAGGCACCATTCTGTTTCGCGGAACCGACGTCACCGGCGCCAATCCGCACGAGATCGCCAGGCTCGGCGTCGGTATCAAGACCCAGGTGCCGAACGTCTTCAACGGGCTGTCGGTGCGTGAGAACGTGTTCATCGGTGCCGCGCGCCGCAAGTCGATGGCACGAGCGCGCCAGATCGTCGGGGAGACCCTGTCGCGGCTGCAACTGGACCCCGTTGCGGACCGCATGGTCGGCCAGCTTGCGCATGGCCAGCGGCAATGGGTGGAAATAGCAACGGTCCTGGCGCAGGAACCCGATCTGATCCTGCTGGATGAGCCGGCGGCCGGAATGAATCACGCCGAGGTGCAACGAACTGCCGAGCTGATTCGGGAAATCAACCGGACGCAGGCCCTGGTGGTGGTGGAGCATGACATGCAGTTCATCCGCATGATCGCCACCACCGTAACGGTATTCAACCAGGGACAGGTGTTGATGGAAGATGATGTGGAACACGTATTGGCTGACCAGCGGGTGCGTGACGTGTACCTGGGGAAGCAGGCAGCATGACGGTCCTGGCGGTTTCGCGCCTGCGGTCGGGCTATGGGCGCATTCCCATTCTCGCCGGCGTTACGCTGTCGGTGAATGAGGGTGAGATTGTCGGCATCCTTGGCCATAACGGCATGGGCAAGACGACGCTGCTGCGGACCCTGATGGGTTATTTGCCGGCGACGGACGGCAATGTTCATTTTGTTTCCCGTGATATTACCGAGCTGTCGCCCACCGCCCGCGCGCGTCTGGGGATTGGTTACGTGCCACAGGGGCGAGAAATCTTCGCGACGCTGACGGTGGCTGAAAATCTCCGCATGGGCTGTCTGCGTCTGCCGGACAGCCGCCAGACGATCGATATGATCCTGACGGATTTTCCGCGTCTGGTGCGCTTGCTGGACAGGCCGGGCGGCGCGCTGTCCGGTGGTGAGCAGCAGCTGCTGGCGCTGGCGCGCTGCCTCTGCGCGGAGCCGCGACTGATCCTGCTGGATGAACCGACAGAGGGAATCCAGCCGTCGATCATCGAAGAAATGATAGAGACCTTGCACACGGTGCGCCGGCGGCGCCCGGTCACGATGGTGCTGGTAGAACAGAACCTGAATTTCATCGCTTCGCTTGCCGACCGCATCCTGATCCTTCAGAAGGGCGAAGTCACACGGGAAATCCCGCCCGAGATCGCCCGAGACCGCGCGATGATGGACGAATTCGTCGGAATGGCCTGAACCAACCGGCTGCATCCAAGGAGAGCGAGAAGATGACAACGGAAACCATCAAAATTCCCACGCTGGACCAGCTTCGAGCCACTGCTGCTTCGCTTGGACTGACGATGGGTGACGCGGAACTCGCGGCTCATCTGGAATGTCTGCTCCCCGGCTTTGCCGCGTACAGCGTCGTGGACCGGATGCCCGACGAGGTGCCGTTGGTGAAATATCCGCGCACACCTGGGCGGCGTCCGGCGCCGGAAGAGAACCTTTACGGCGCATGGTACGTGAAGACAACGGTCGAGGGCGCGCACAGCGGCAAGCTGAAAGGCAAGTCCGTTGTCCTGAAGGACAACATATGTCTGGCTGGGGTGCCGATGATGAATGGCGCGTCGACGCTGGAAGGATATGTGCCCGATGTCGATGCAACTGTGGTGCAGCGCATTCTGGATGCGGGCGGCACCATCGTGGGTAAAAGCGTCTGCGAGTATTTTTGTTTCTCCGGCGGTAGCCATACAAGTGCAACTGGCCCGGTTCACAATCCCCACCGACCTGGTTATTCAGCTGGCGGTTCGTCATCCGGCAGCGCCGCTCTGGTGGCAGCCGGTGAGGTCCCCATGGCGCTGGGCGGCGACCAAGGCGGATCGATCCGGATGCCGGCCTCGTTCTGCGGCATCTATGGGCTGAAGCCGACGCACGGTCTGGTGCCATATACGGGCATCATGCCGATCGAGTTGACCCTCGACCATACCGGTCCGATGACGGCCACGGTCGAAGACAACGCGTTGTTGCTGGAGGTGCTCGCTGGGCCGGACGGCCTCGATCCACGCCAGTACGGCGGCCAGAGCATGCCGTACCGCGATTCCCTCGGGCAGGGAGTACAGGGATTGCGCATCGGCGTGGTGGAGGAAGGCTTCGGCCATCCGCAGTCGCAGGCGCACTCCGACGCCGTGGTTCGTGAGGCTGCGGATCGCCTGCGCGGCTTCGGCGCAATCGTTGAGAATGTGACAATCCCGATGCACCGTGCCGGTCCCGCCATCTGGCTGCCGATTGCCGCGGAGGGCGCGACCGTGCAGATGATGCTGGGCAACGGCTTCGGTTTCAACTGGCAGGGTCAGTACGTTGTTTCTATGCTGGATGCGCACTCGGCCTGGCGGGAGCGTGCCGATGAGCTTTCCGATACTCTGAAAAACACAATGCTGCTGGGTCACTACATGACGACCCATCACCGCGGCCGCTACTATGCCAAGGCGCAGAACCTCGTTCACCGACTGAAGGCTGCCTACAATGACGCGCTGTCCCGGTACGATCTGCTGTTGATGCCGACCCTGCCGATGACCGCCACACCGTTGCCGGCAGCCAACGCGCCGATTCCGGAGATTATTCAGCGCGGCTTCGAAATGTTGCCGAACACCGCCCCGTTCGATTGCACCCATCATCCGGCAATGAGCATTCCATGCGGCATGGTCGACGGCTTGCCCGTTGGGATGATGCTGATTGGAAAGTTCTACGATGAAGCCATGATCTACCGCGCGGCGGCGGCTTTCGAGCGTGGCATCGACTGGAAGACGATTAAAGGCTGAGCCGTGATGGGCCCGGTTCTCCTGCCGGGCCCGAACGCATCACAGATGGGCCTTCGCGAGCATCATGTGAACGCCCTTGTTGCCATCCACCAGCTGGGTGACTCTCAGGTTTCCGGCCAGCGAGCACAGCATATACGCTTGATTACGAGACAGATTGGTGCGCTTGCAGACATGCTTCACCATCTCCCGCACAGCTTGTTTTGCAGCGTCGTCGAGATCCTCGTCGAGGCCGATCGACATCAAGTGCGTTTCGTTCTCGGCGAACGGAAAATCGATGCTCATGTCCTTTCGCACAGTCAGTCGGAAGGTCCCGGACAGGCCGATCTCCAATGCTGTGATGCAGACCTCGCCATCGCCCTGCATCCCGTGCCCGTCGCCGGCCATGAACAAAGCACCTTCGTTGAACACCGGCAGATACAGTGTAGTACCGGGCTTCAGTTCTTTGTTGTCCATGTTGCCGCCGAACGCCCGGGGCACCGGAGACCCGCACCGCCCCCAGGCTTTCGGGGGCGCCACACCAATGATGCCAAAGAACGGTTCCAGCGCCAGTTCGGTGCCCCAGGGCAGCGTCGCCACGCCACGAGCGTGATCGATCGTGGGATGGATCGTCTCGTACTCCGTGAACTCATCCGGCAACGTCCCCAGCAGCGGCATGATCGCGACAAACCCCCAGTCCATCCAGACCTTGGCGTCGAGGATATCGATCTGTAACGTATCTCCCGGCTGCGCGCCGCGCACATAAACCGGGCCCGTGATGAAATGGGGGCCGGGCCCTGCCGGCAGAGTATTGAGTGCCTGCATATAGCTCGCCGGGACCCGCGACAGCTCAGGCAATGACTCACGACCGCCGGCAGGAAACGAATGCAGCAGGACCGTATCGCCGGAATCGACCTCCAGCACCGGCGGCGTGGTCGCGTCCAGGTAGCCCAGAACCATCTTGTCGGGCGTTGCAGGGATCTCGTGGTGTTTCGACATCGATGGCTTCCTCAGAACTGGACGCCGCGCGTGAGCGCACCGTCAACGACAAGATTTGTACCGGTAATGAAACTGGCTGCGGGGCTGCCCAGGAACACGGCCGCCCGAGCGACCTCCTGCGGCGTTGCCATCCGCCCCGTCGGGTTAAGCGCTAGCGACTGATTGAACAATGTCGGATTGCCCTGCTCGATCTTCTCCCACACCCCGCCGGGGAAATAGGTGTTGCCCGGCGAAACGGTGTTGGCGCGAATGTTTCGCGGTGCGAGTTGGAATGCCAGTCCCTGTGCGTAATGGATTAGCGCGGCTTTGAACGCACCATAGGGCCCAGCGGCGAAGTCCACCTCACGCCCGGAAACACTGCTGATGATGACGATGCTGCCGGCATCGGATTTTTCCAGCCACGGCATGGCGGCATCGACGACGCGGACAGTTCCCATGATGTCGGTTTGAAACCCAGCCTGCCAGGCGGCCTCGCTGGCCGCTACCGCCAGAGCGCTGACATTTGGAACGATGATGTCGATTCCGCCGAGCGCTTCGGCCGCCTCTGCCACCCAGGCGACGACCGCCGGACCGTCGGATACGTCTACCGCCGCGCCGAAGGCCTTGCGGCCATGCTTCGACAGCTCGGTTGTGACGACCTCGACCTCTGACTTGCCGCGGGCGCAGATCGCCACAGAGGCGCCCTCGGCTGCAAACAGTTCGGCAATGGCTCGGCCGATCCCTTTCGTTCCACCTGTGACTAAGACTTTGCGTCCATCAAGTCCAAGATCCATGGCCGCTCTCCTTCGGCGGAAATCACCCGCTGTCTATGGTAAATCAGAATCCGTACGCAGGAAATCAGGCGGGACGAACGTTCCAGAACGTGGCGAATCCATTGAGAACGCCGGTTATCCGGTCCCGATACGCCGTGGGCTGTACAAACTGGCCGAGCGGAACGCTGGGAACATCGACCATGCACTGCAACTGCATATCCTGGCAGATTTTTCGTTGCGCCTCGACGCCAGGGGCATCGAACCATGCGTCGCGCAATTCCTCCAGACGGGAACTGACGCACCAACCGGGCCACGCCGACGGGTCGTTGCCGTTGCCGCGTATCGCATAATGATTGGAGGGGTTCATGTGGTCTTCTCCCTCCCATCCGGTGAAGAAGCAACTCCAGCCGCCCTGGTCGACCGGTCCCCTGTTGTTGCGGCGCTGCAGCATCGTTCCCCAGTCTGTTGCGACATAATCGACGTTCATTCCGACCTGACTCATCATGTCTGCCGCGACATCGCCGATGGCCTTGAACTGTGCGTAATCAGTGGCCACCAGCATCGACACCTTCTCACCGGAATATCCGGCGTGTTTCAGCATCTCCTTCACCTTGGCATAATCGCGTGGACCCCGCAGCGGATCGAGGCCAACATCACTGGCCATCGGCGTATTGGGGCAGAAGAAGCCATGCGGGGTATGGTACATTGAGGGATCAGTGCCGACGATTGCTTCCATAAACGCGGACTGATCGATCGCATAGAACAGCGCTCGAAGGATGGCCGGATTGTTGAACGGCGGCTGCAGGTGATTGGGCCGCATCATGTTGACAGCCCCGGTCGGATTGCTGACCGCAATCTTGATATTCTTGTCCTTGCGCAGCAGCGGCAGCAGGTCGTGGGTCGGGTTTTCCCACCAGTCCTGCTCGCCGGCCTGCAACGCCGCGGCCTTTGTTCCGGCATCAGGAATTGTCGACCATTCCACGCGGTCAAAATGAACAACCTTGGGTCCGGCGGTCCAGTCCGGGACGCCGCTGTCACGGGGCTTGTATTTCTCAAAGCGCGTATAGACGTTCGTGGCGCCAGGTACACGCTCATCGGCGACGAAACGGAACGGACCGCTGCCGACCATCTCCGTGATCTGCTTGAACGGGTCTGTGTTGGCCAGCCGCTCCGGCATCATCACGGGTGATGGCGTTGTCGGTTTGCTCAGCGCACTGGGCAGCAGCGGAAACGGCTTGTTCAGCCGAAACTGTATCGTTCGGTCGTCCGGTGCGGACAATTCGTCGGTTGCGGCCATCAAGGCGCCTCCGAACGCGTCGCGTTTTGCCCAGCGCTGAATACTGGCAACACAGTCCCGCGCCAGGACGGACTGGCCGTCATGCCAGAGCAGACCCTCGCGGAGCGTCAGCTTCCACAGCTTGCCGTCGTTTTCGACGACGTGGCCTTCGACCATCTGGGGTTGGGGCGTGTAAGTTCCGTCCTGCCCGTACAGCGTATCGAATACCATGTAGCCATGACCGCGCGTGACATTGGCGGTTGTCCAGTGCGGATCAAGAAAGGCCAGATCGATTTGCGGAATGAATTTCAGTGTCGTTGCGCTGGCGGCGCGGACAATCGTCGGAAGTGCGAGGCTCGCCGAAGAGGCTGCCAGGAAATGGCGCCGTCTCACGCGATATTATCCGAAGTGAACAGCATCATCAGCCGCCTCCTTGCATACGGTGGCGGACGTTTCCTAAAGGAAAAGCCTATCATCCCGGTCACAAGAAGCAAGGGCAGATCGCTGATTTGACACGCGCCCGGCTTACTGAGCTGTTCATTCGCTGCGACGCCTGACCCAATGCATCCAGAGCAGCGGCAGGACTGTCACCACGATGGTCAAAGTCGAGACCGCGGCGATGGTCGGGTCGAGCGCGTATCGAAGGTCTTCCCACATCCGGCGCGGCAGCGTCACTGCGTTCGCGCCCGACAGGAACAGAGATACGACCAGTTCGTCGAATGACGTGATGAAGGCGAACAGCGCGCCAACAAGCACGCCAGGCAAGATCAACGGCAACGTCACCTGCCGGAACGTCCCCAACGGGGTTGCGCCCAAACTCAAAGCTGCCATCTCAAGCCGCCGGTCGAACCCAGCCAAGCTCGCGCCGACACTGGTTACCACGAACGGGACTGCCAGACAGGTGTGCGCCAGCACCAGAC
>DASWON010000258.1:0-2065 GCA_036398735.1 Rhodopila sp. | reverse complement strand
TGCCGGCGCGGGTGCCGCCGAACCGGTCGGCACCGCGGGCGTCCGGCGCGTCGGGCTTCTTGTGATTACCGGTGTTCTGCTGGTTTTCCGTGTGCTGCACGGACTCTTCCGTATGCGGTTGCTTCATGCGCTCGCTCCTGCGTTTGCCGAAAGCGGTAACGAATGAGGCGGCGCCGGGTTCAACCCGGCAACAGGTGACACGCCGCCTGATGGCCGGGGTCCTGATGGCCGGGGTCCGCCAGGCGCATCGCCGGCTCCTCGGTCCGACAGATCGCCATGACATGCGGGCAGCGCGCATGGAACCGGCATCCGGAAGGCGGCGCCAGAGCCGTCGGGATATCGCCGGCGAGCCGCGCCTGAGCGGCCCTGCCCCGCTTGCGGTGCGATGGATGGGTGACCGGCACGGATGCCAGCAGCGCCTGGGTATAAGGATGTGCAGGCCGGGCGTACAACGAACGCTTGTCGGCAATCTCGACGACCTTGCCCAGATACATCACGGCGACACGCGTCGAAATGTGCTTCACGACGCCGAGATCATGGGCGATGAACAAGTAGGTCAGGCCCAGTTCGCTCTGCAGATCGGACAACAGGTTGACGATCTGTGCCTGCACCGAAACGTCCAGCGCGGATACCGGCTCATCACAAATCACCAGTTTCGGCCGCAGGATCAGGGCGCGCGCGATCCCAATGCGCTGCCGCTGACCGCCGGAGAATTCATGCGGGAAGCGGTACCGGGCGCTGGCCGGCAACCCGACCATGTCGAGCATCTTCGCGACCGCGCCGCGCGTGATATCGTTACGACGGCCGCCGTGGATCAACAACGGCTCCATGACCGTCTCCTCGACCGACATGCGGGGATTGAGCGCTCCGAACGGGTCCTGGAAGACGATCTGCATGCCACGCCGGACGGCGCGCAGTCGCCCGGGATCAAGGCTCATGATCTCGACACCGTCGAACACCACCTCACCGGCGGTGGGCGGGATCAGACGGATCAGCAAACGGCCGAGCGTGGATTTGCCGCAGCCCGATTCCCCGACGAGACCGAGCGTTTCGCCGGACTGGATCGTCAGATCGACGCCATCGACGGCGCGCAGCGCGGTCCTGGTGCGGCGGAAAAAACCTCCCGTCTCGACGTCGAAATGCTTGACCAGTCCGACCGCTTCGAGCAACGCCACCATCAGCCGATTTCCCTGATGCGGATACACGCCGCCGCATGGTTTGGTTCGAACATCTCGAGCGGCGGAATGGCCTCGCGGCATGCCGGCACGGCATAGCCACACCGAGCCGAGAACCGGCATCCGCTCGGGCGGCGCGACGGCTCCGGCAGGTTGCCGGGAATAGCGACCAGGCGCTCCTGATCCTGATCCAACGTCGGAACGCAGGACAGCAGCCCTTGCGTGTAGGGATGCAGCGCATTGTCGAACAGCCGCGCGACCGGAGCCTGCTCGACGGTCCGGCCAGCGTACATCACCAGGACCCGATCCGCCGTCTCGGCGACGACACCCATGTTGTGGGTGATCATCATGATGGCCATGCCGAACTCATCACGCAGGTCCATCAGCAGTTCGAGGATCTGCGCCTGGATCGTGACGTCCAGCGCGGTGGTCGGCTCATCCGCGATCAGCAGGCGCGGGCGGCAGACCAGGGCGATCGCCAGCATCACCCGTTGCCGCTGACCGCCGGACAACTGATGCGGGTAATCGCTCATGCGCGCGGTGGCCGACGGTATGCCGACCTTCTCCAGCATTTCCACCGCCCTGGCGAAAACCTCCTTCTGCGCCAGGTTTTCATGCGCCCGAATGGTCTCCATGATCTGCTCGCCGATGGTGAACACCGGGTTCAGCGAGGTCATCGGCTCCTGGAACACCATCGCGATGCCGGGCCCGCGCAGCCGCTGCATCGAGCGGTTCGACAGCCGCAGCAGGTCCTGCTGCTCGAACATGATGCTGCCGCCGCGGATACGGGCCGCGGGGTGCGGCAGCAGGCCCATGATACCCAGCGCCGTCACGCTCTTGCCGCTGCCGGATTCCCCGACGATGCCCAGGATTTCGCCTCTCTCCAAGGC
>DASWON010000257.1:0-8935 GCA_036398735.1 Rhodopila sp. | reverse complement strand
TCGAGGTAGCGCGACAGCGGCACCGTCGCCTTGCCGGGCATGATACGCGCCCGTACCGAAGGTGTCACGGCTTCGAGATGCATGCCCAGCGTGTCGATACCGGCACGGTGCATGCGTGCGAACCAGGCGTCGTCGTCGGGTGGCTCGCACTGTCCCTGGATCGGCAGGTCCACGGCGGCTTTGATGGCGAGCGCGCTCTCTGTCAGGATCGCGGCGCCGCGATCGTTGCCGGGCGGGGTGCCGGTCGTCATCACCATATGCTTGACGCCGTCGAGGGCGACCGCGGCCCTGGCCACCTCGGCAAGCTGGGCAGGCGTCTTGCGCTCGATCGTGCGGCCCGCCGCGAGCGACTGGCCGATGGCGCAGAACTGGCAGGTTTTCGTTCGGCTCTGGTAGCGGATGCAGGTCTGCAGGACTGTCGTCGCCAGCACATCGCGGCCGTGCAATGCGGCGATCTTCGAGTACGGGACGCCGTCCGCCGTGCTGAGGTCATAGAATCGCGGGCGCTTCGGAAAGCTGATCGTGCCCAGCGGCACCCCGTCGCGCAGGATGCGGCTTTGACCCGCGGCGTCCGGTGCCTCGGCGACGTATGGGCTTTCGAAAGCCGGGGCTGTATGGACAGGCACCATGACGGTGACGCCGTCGAGGGTGATCGCCTTGTGGTCGGACGGGCCGGCGCCGCCGCGGCGGCTCTCGACACCGGCCTTCGGGTCAACCAGCCGCAACCCGTGCGATTGCAGCTCGTTGATCAGTTGTTCCGTTCGCGGCTTCTCGTCCAGCAAGATTGGCGGGTTCATCCTGGGTACTCCCATGGGAAAGGATCTGCATCGCAGGCGCGGGCCGGTCATCAAGTAAAAGCCGTAACAATTCGGGACGGGCATAGTGTCCGACCGAGTCCATCATCCGCTTGCGCTTGGTGATCAGACTCATATCGAGGTCGGCGACAAGCAGCCCCTCGCCTTGCGTCAGGGGCGGAACGACATGGCTGCCCTCGGGCGAGACGATGGCGGTGAAGCTGCCACCGGTCAGCGCCCTGTGCAGTTTCGGATCGGGGGCAATCGCGGTTTTCTGGGCGTCGGTCAGCCAGCCGGTGGCGTTGACCACGAAGCAGCCGCTCTCCAGGGCATGGTGGCGGATCGTCACTTCGATCTGTTCGGCGAAGATCGGACCGACCAGGGACCCGGGGAACTGCGCGGCGTGGATCTCCTCATGCTGCGCCATCAGGGCGTAGCGGGCGAGAGGATTGTAGTGCTCCCAGCAGGCGAGGGCGCCGACCCGGCCGACATTCGTATCGACGACCTTCAGGCCGGAACCGTCGCCCTGACCCCAGATCATCCGCTCATGGAATGTGGGGGTGATTTTCCTGCGAACGAGCTTCAGCGTGCCGTCGGAATCGAAGACGAGCTGCGTGTTGTAAAGCGAGCCGTGGTCGCGTTCGTTGACGCCGAGGACGACGACCATGTTGTGCCGCCTGGCCGCGGCCGAGACAGCGTCGGTGACGGGACCGGGCACGACGACGGCATGCTCGTAGAGACGGATGTGATCCTTGCCTGTCGATACGGGCGGATAGACAAAGGAGAAATACGGATACCAGGGCACGAACGTCTCCGGGAAGACGATCAGGTTGACGCCCTTGCCGCCGGCCTCCGCGATCGCGTTCAGCACCTTGTTGACGGTTCCGCCGGCGGTTTCCAGGTCCGGCGTAAGCTGGGCCGCGGCGGCGCGCACGATGTTCGTCATGTGGCTGATCCTGGGTGGATACGCATGGCCATCAGGTCTTCCCCCTTTCTGTCGTTACAGCGCGTTTACTGGCCGGGTCACCTCGCTCGCCGGCTGCGGTCACTCGGCGGCGGTCGATGCTCGCGTGTCACCCCCGGACGGAGCCAGTGATGAACACGCGTCAGGGTCTGATCCCGCATCGCGTCCGGTGGGTTACAGCGTCCAGGTATCCAGGATCACCGCATTGGCCTTCTTGTGGATCAATACGAGATCGAGGACATCGAGCGGATTGATCGGACGGATGCCCTCCATCAAGGACGGTTCACCGTGTCCATACAGTGCCTGCAATGCGAAACGGCAGGCATAGACCTTGCCTCCTTCGTCCATGAAACGTTTGAGCTGATTGTTGAAGTTCTGGGCGCCCGGGAAGGCCTCGTCACCGATCTTCGGGAAGCCACGCTGCACGCCGAGGGTGACGCCAGGTCCATACAGCAGGATGGACGTTTCGTATCCCTTACGTTTCAGGCGCAATGCCTGGAGGATGTTGACCAGACCGATCGAGCCTTCGAAGGCGACGGTGTGAAAGGTGACGAGCGCCTTTTCGCCGGGTTCGGCTTTGACGTCTTCAAAGACCTTTTCCTCATAGTCGACGAAGAAGTCGCCCTTCTGATGCGCGGGCGCGGTGACAGTAGCCATGTTTCGACCTCCTTGCTTGGGTGGTGAGGAAGCAGGAGCAAGCCGCGTGCCAAATTGACCGCAAATAATAGGGTCAGGAATACCGTCATATATCCAGTCAATAATGCAGTCAAATGACAGGATATTGGCTAAAAATCGGTCACGCAGTTTAGGCAAAAGATCATCAAGAAGGCATTCTTGTGGCTGTTGGCCGATGCATCCAACACACGACTGTGTGATATGCCTCAGAAACCGGCCGAGTCCGGCGCCGGAAGGCCAGCCGGCGAAAGCGATTGGAGTTTTTCCATGCAACAATATACAGTCAATCCACTCGCACTTCGCTGAAGGGTTGAACCCGTGGCTGACTGGATACCCGATCTCTCCCACCGCGGCGCACCGCGCTATCTCGCAATCGCCGATGCCATCGCCGACGACATTGAAGCCGGTCGCCTGTCCCCGTCCGATCGTCTGCCACCCCAGCGCGCCCTTGCCGCCGCGCTCGGCATCGACTTCACCACCGTCGCCCGCGGCTATGTCGAGGCGAAGCGGCGTGGCCTGATCGAATCCCGCGTTGGTCAAGGCACCTTCGTCAGCAATACATTGCGCCGCCGGCATCCCGCGATGGTCCGCCATCCCGAGATCGTCGATCTGTCGATGAATCTGCCGCCGGAGCCGGACGATCCTGAACTGCTCGACCGCATGCAGGACGGATGGGACGCGATCAGCCGCGACCTCGTGCTGCTGATGCGTTACCAGGGTTTCGGTGGCGTATCAGCTGACAAGGAGGCCGCGTCGGCATGGCTGAGCCGACGCGGGTTGGTGCCGCACCAGGACCGGGTGTTTATCGTTCCGGGCGCGCATCCGGCGCTGGTCGGCATTCTCGGGCTGCTGGCGCGTCCCGGGGACGTCGTGCTGTCGGAAGCCATCACCTATCCCGGGGTGCGATCGATCGCCGAGCAGCTTGGCTTGTCGTTGGTGGGACTGCCGATGGACGATGAGGGTGTGGAGCCCGATGCATTCGCCTCAGCGTGCGGGCGGCTGGCGCCGAAGGCGCTGTACCTGAACCCGACGCTGCTCAATCCGACAACCCATACCATTTCGGAAGCACGCAGGCTGACGCTGACCTCGATCGCCCGCCGGTGTGGCGTGCCAATCATCGAAGACGATCCGTATGGCCTGCTGCCTGAGGATGCACCGGCGGCCTTCGCTGCACTGGCCCCTGAACTGACCTGGCACATCGCCGGTCTGGCCAAGTGCCTGGGTGCCGGCCTGCGGGTCGCCTACGTGGTTGTCCCGGACAATCGTTCCGGCTGGAGCTTCGCGGCGTCGTTGCGGTCATCGACCGTGATGGCGTCTCCGGTCACCGTGGCGCTGGCAACGCGCTGGATCAACGACGGCACCGGCGATGCGCTGGTCACCGCCGTCCGCCGTGAGTCGGCGCAGCGCCAGTTGTTGGCAAGAACGCTGCTGCGCGGCCAGACATTCCGTGCCGACGCGGCAGGATTTCATTTATGGCTGACGCTGCCGGCGCCGTGGACACGATCAGCGTTCGTCGGTCATATGCGGTCGACCGGCATCGGTATCGTGGCGAGCGACGCGTTCGCCACGGGCGAGGCGCCGCCGGAGGCGGTGCGTGTCTGTCTCGGCGGACCGGCCGACCGGGCTCAGGTACGCGAGGCACTTGAGTTCATGGCCCATACGCTGACGGAATCGCCATCGATGGCCTCACGTTTTCTCTAGTTGAACCCTGGCCGGGAAGTTGGCGGCGAGCTTGTCGCAGCGGGTAGCGACGCGACGGAAGTGCTTCAACTTGGAGACGGCGGGCCCGATCGGGTTGCGCCCTCGATGGAGCCGCTTGCTGCAGAAATGCTTTCAGCCCCGGTTTTTCTTCGGCGGGATGTCGGGCATCGCACCCTGGTTCCGGGATCGACTCCCGGATGCCGTCGGCATCGCGGGCCTTGTCTGCGACCACGATGGTGTATGGGCTGAGGAGGTCGAGCGGCGTGTCGGCGATCGTCCCGTTCGTGCGCTTTTCCGGCTGCCAGGCGAGGCGGATCGCCAGGCCTTTCGCCTCGACAACGACGTGGATCTTCGGCATGGGGCCACCGCGTAATCAGCGGAGACAAAATCTGCACCCGCGCTTTCTTGCCGTCATCGCCCGCTGGTGCGCCCGGATGGAAGTACTGTCGATCCTCCGGATCGTGCCGCCATGCGCGGCGCCGGTCGCGTCCATCAGCGGATCCCATGCGCCCGTCTTTCGCCATTTCGCGAAGCGCTTCCAGCAGCGAGTGCGCGGACGATACCGCTCCGGCAGGTCTCGACAAGGAGCACCTGATCGCAGCACCCGGAAGCGCCGTTCAGCGCACGACGGTCAACGAGGCGGGGTCCACCGCGTGGCTCGTCACGCGGGACGCAGACCGCCGCGAGAGAGGACCGCGGCGCCCGCCACCTCCGTTCGCGGCGGCACGCTCAGTTCGCGGCAAGCTCGACTTTCGGGCCGAGTGCAAACGCCGGCATCACTTCCTTGGCGAAACGCTCGACCTGCTCCAGCCAGACAGACAATGGTGTGCCGAGTGGAAGGGTGACCGTGACGCGCGTCAAGCCCGGATAGGCAGCTTCGATCTTCTTCAGCTGCTCGATGATGTCGGACGGTGTTCCGGTCAGGAAGCCGCCGGCCTGCACCGCGTCCTCGATTCGCGGCAGCTTCGTGTTGACGGCCAGCTTCGGATCGCGCATCGCGGCGATCTGTTCGTCGGTCAGCGCCCGCACCAGGCGTAGCTCGCCGAACATCTTCATGTTTTCTTCGTAGTACTTGCCGGCTTCACGGATGCCAGCCTCGATGCTGTCGGCGATGTAGAACTGAAAGCCGATGGCCAGGCGCTCGCCGAGTTCGATATGCTTGCCGATCCGAGCGTGCGCTGCCTGGAAGTCGAGCATGACCTTGTGGACGATTCCGCCCTCCGCCGAACCGCCGCCGATAACGCCCTGAATCCCATGCTTGGCCATAAAGTCCAGGGCGCGCCGCGAACCGCCCTGGATCGGCTGCCAGCATTCCACCGGCAGGCGCTCGGGGCGCGGCACCAGGGTCAGTTCCTTCAAGGTGTAGCCGCGATACGGCACCTCGGGTGGCAAGGTATAGTGCTTGCCCTTGTGCGCGAACGACTCGTTGTTGAAGGACTTGAAGATGATGTCGACCTGTTCTTCGAACAGTTCGCGGTTCGCTTCCTGATCCAGCAGCGGCGCACCGAACGTTTCGACCTCGCGGGTGTGATAGCCGCGGCCGACGCCGAAGATCACCCTGCCGTGCGACAGGATGTCGGCCATCGCGTAGTCCTCGGCGAGGCGCAGCGGGTGCCACATCGGCGTAATGTTGAAGCCACAGCCCAACTTGATGTTCTTCGTCAGGTGCGTCAGGTGCAGCGCCATCATCAGTACGTTCGGGATGCACTCCGTCCCCTCGGGCTGGAAGTGGTGCTCGGCCATCCAGAACGCGCCGTAGCCGAGGCGATCCAACGTTTGCGCCGTTGTTTCCGCCTTGTGCAGCGCCGTCGCGAGTTTGTCGTTTGGGTAGCGGCGGTCGTTGACTGGCGTGCCGGCGTAACCGACGTTTTCCAGATCGATGTGGCCGGCGTAGGTGCTGTCGAATTGCCTGATCACGGATTTTCCTCCCTGCGATTTGTGGTCGGAGCGTAGACCCGATCACCGTGTCGGCCAACCTCGCGAGGCATGATGATCCTGCCGTTGATCGCCGGCAGGATCAGCGGTCCGATGGCGGCGGTTCCGAGGCCGGGGCCCAGCCCCGGTGTCATTACCGAACCGGCCCCTCGCTCGCATGCTCATTCGCCCGGTGATGACGGGGAGCTTTGCTGCTAGGCGCCGTTTCCGGTCGCCCTGGAAGTGAGCCTGCCAGTCACCTGCCGCGCTTCAGCGATTCCGCGTATTGGAATTCGACGCACTGGCATTTGACGTATTGGGATTTAACTTGGCCGGTTGATCGACGCACAGACCTGGGAGGGTTGCGATCGGACCACTAGCCGATGAATGGTGAATCCGGATCGACCATTCTTGTCCCGCTCAGTGGCAGACCCAGCGGGTAATGCGCGCTGGCATAGGCGCCCTGGTCACCCAGATGCACGATATGGGTTCGATCAGGATGGTGTCGGAACCAGAACGGTGTCGTGGTGCCGGGGTGATAATGGGTCACGCAGGACAGCCGGCTGGTATCATCCGGCAGTGTCCGCGGGTGGCTGCGATGCACGAGATCGGCGGTCCAGAAAAACACGTCCCCCTTCTTTGCCAGAAGGCACTCGTACGGCATGGCCGCCCGCCGGCATGCCGCATCCAGTTCGGCAACGTACAGGTCTGGATTGTCCCGGTCGAAGTCGATCCGCTTGGTGCCGTCGCTGAACAGATAGTGCGGCAGCCGGTGGCTCTTGTCGTAGAAGGCGAGTTCGCCACTGCCCGCCACGACATCCTCCAGCGCGATCCACGTCGCGGCCAGCAGCATCGGATCCTCAACGGTAACGACAGACGTGTCCTGGTGCACCTGGTGTCCATTGCTTCTCTGGAACAGCAGTTGCTGACACGCGACCGGTTTCGTATCGAACACCAGGGACAGGAACCGGGAGATCCGCGGGTGAAAGCAGACCCGGCGTGCTGATTCAAGGTTGACGTACAGATCAAACAGGCTCTCGAACCGGTCGGGTGTGCTGCCGGACAGTTTGCGTCCTGACCTGCCGTTGCGATGGTCGGTGGTCAGGAACTTGCCTTTGTGGCGATGATGGCCGCGGACGTCGGCGGCGAAACGGTCGACCAGGGCGGGCTCGATCGCGCCGCGCCACAGCAGCCAGCCATGCTCGATGAAATGGGCGAGGTCATCGGCTTCCGCCGCGGTGATTTCGCCTGCCTCACGCAGGCCGACGACACGCTGCATCGCATAGGGCGTGTCGGTCCACAGCGTCTTCATATTCAGCCCGTCGCCTGGTGCCGCCCACATGGCCCCCTCGCGTGCAGTATCTGCGATGGATAGAGCCACTGACTGGGGTTTTCAAGCGCGGCGTTGGATCGGTGCCCGCCGTGCCCGATCATTCCAGCGAGCACGCCGCGCCACATCCCGGCCGCCGCGGAAGTTACGCCATACCATCAGCTGAAGCGCGGGTGGTGCGCGGTCTTCCGACATACCCGGCTGTTCGGACAGGCGTCCGCCCGCAACCGCCACGCCTGGTCGGTCGGCGTCCGCCCACAACCGCCACGCCAGCCCTGGTCGGTCGGCATCCGGCCGGCTTGCGCGCTGTCTCAGCCCAGCACTCGACCGTTGGCGTTGGCGTTGGCGTTGGCGCTGAAGCGCGGCCGTGCAGGCGGGTGATCAGCTCTTGCGCAGACTCAGGATGTAGGCGGCGATCTCGTTCGCCTCGTTCGGTGGACGCCCGGTATTCACCATATGCATATGCGGCTGCTGAATGAACGAACTGAGGGTCTGCGCGGTTGTCCCTTGCCGGTTGGCAACAGCGTCGAAGGCCGGCGCGTCGGTCCACCCGCTGCCGGTGCCGGGCACGACGACATGGCATTCGGCACAGTATTGTTGCGCGAGTTTCTGTCCCGCGGCCACATTCCGCGGCACTGGGTCCGCGAAAGCAACGAGCGGCGTCATCGCCAGGCAGAAGGCGGCGACGACCTGTTGCGATATCCGTCGGCCGGCTGATTTTGTCGTCAAGCTGATCATAATTACGGTCTCCGTCACGATCATGAGCGAATGGCGGAGCCGCCGCAACCCTGCACGAGACCCCTTACCGGCCGACATCCTCTGGGTACGGCGGCATGCCGCGGCACATTCGAAGCCAGGCCGTGCCGAGCCCGCGTGGCTGGAGGCAGGACCGCCACCGCGGTGCCGTCAGGCGCGCCGCCGCGTCTTGCGGGCAATCTCGGGCACCGGCAGCAGCGGCGTCAGGAAGCGGCCGGTATAGCTTTCAGGGTTGGCCACGATGTCCTCCGGCGTGCCTTGTGCGACGATCCGGCCGCCGCCATCGCCACCTTCGGGGCCAAGATCGAGAATCCAGTCGGCGGTCTTGATCACCTCCAGATTGTGCTCGATCACCACGACGGTATTGCCCTGGTCCACCAGGGCGTGCAGCACCTCCAGCAGCTTCCGGACGTCCTCGAAATGCAGGCCGGTGGTGGGCTCGTCCAGGATGTAGAGCGTGCGGCCCGTGGCCCGCCGTGCCAGTTCCTTGGACAGCTTGATGCGCTGCGCCTCGCCGCCCGATAGTGTGGTGGCCTGCTGGCCCAAAGCAATATAGCCGAGGCCGACCTGCTGGAGGATTTTCAGCCGGTCGTGGATGCGCGGCTGGGCGCTGAAGTAGGGCACCGCCTCGTCGACCGTCATCGCAAGAACCTCGGCGATGGACTTGTCACGAAACTTTATCTCGAGCGTTTCGCGGTTGTAGCGTTTGCCCTTGCAGGTGTCGCAGGTGACGTAGACGTCGGGCAGGAAGTGCATTTCGATCTTCAGCAGGCCGTCGCCCTGGCAGGCCTCGCAGCGGCC
>DASWON010000256.1:0-9080 GCA_036398735.1 Rhodopila sp. | reverse complement strand
ATCGCCAGGCGTCCGGCGCCACGCACCGGAGCGGTTGCAACCGGGACATAGCACCGCGAACGCGAATGTCGGTTCTTCATAGAGATGATAAGGGCCGCTGCGGACTGAAAGTACTGGACGAGCCGCCAGTTTTGCCTCTGCGGCTTTGAACTCATGTTCCGACCCCAATGCGGTGGGCGCCAAGCGTTCGGGTCGAACCACGGGATGGTGCAGTTGGTGTCGCAAGCGCGCCGGCGTATACTGGCGACACGAAGCAACCGGCGACACGAAGAAACCGGTGACACGAAGAAACTGCCAAGGAGCAACGGTCCATGTCCCTCAGTCTGGAAGCGGCGCCAACCTCGGGCTTCACCATAGAACCGCTGTCGCCTGTTCTGGGGGCGGCGATTGTCGGGCTGGATCTGCGCGAGGCGCTGTCGGACAGCACCAGGCGGGCGATCTACGGCGCGTTCATCCGCTTCCACGTGCTGTGCTTCCGCGAGCAGCACCTGAACCCGGATCAGCAGATCGTGTTCTCCCGGCAGTTCGGCAGCCTCGAGCGCCATATGGCGCGCAATCGCGGCACGGCCAATCCCCTGGTCCATATCGTTTCGAACCTGGATGCCGACGGCCGGCCCAGCGGCAAGGTCGGTTCCACAGGCTGGCACTCGGACAAGTCATTTCGTCCGGAGCCGTCGCTGGCGACGATCCTGCACGCCCAGGTGATGCCGCCGAACGGGGGGGACACGTGTTTTGCCAACATGGTTGCCGCCTACGATGCTTTGCCGGAGCACGAGAAGACCGAGCTGGCCGGGGTCCGCGTGGTGCACAGCTGGGAACTGTCGCGTGCCAGGCTCGGCCTGAAGGCGACGGCCGAGGAGATCGCGGACGCGCCGCCGTTGACCCATCCGTTGGTGCGGGTGATTCCGGAAACCGGGGCGAAGGCATTGTTCATGGGCGAACACGCCTCCCATTTCGAAGATCATCCGTTCGCGCACGGGCGGGTTCGGCTGGAGGCGCTGACCGAGCATGCGGTGCAGGACCGGTTTGTCTACCGGCATAACTGGCGGGAGGGCGACGTGCTGATGTGGGACAATCGGTGTCTGCTGCACCGGGCCGACCCCAATTTCGACGCGGCGTTCTATCCCCGTGTGCTGCACCGGACTTGCCTGCGCGGGAGCGCACCTGCATAGCCGCGGCCAAACGCGACTCTCGATACCGTCGTATCAAGGGCATTTTGCCGCCGAAGACGTTACGCCCGACATAATACCGGCAGTATCGGCGCTGACCGGCATAATGCCGATCGGCACGTTGATGTTACGTCATCCGCTCCGGCGTAAACAAACCCGACGATTGTCCACACAAACGACTACCCGTACCGGCACTGTGTGTTCAGCATGCCCACATCGGGCAGGGCCGTCGTTCGCCCGGACTCACCGGGCGAACGACCTGGCAAACAGGAGCCGGGGGACGGCTGCCGCGACCTACTCCGCGGCGGCCTTCCGCGCCGCGATATCCGTCGAATAGCGCAGATGCACCGGCGCATTCGCTTCCCACGGATCCTTCAGTCCGAGACCGGCGCCGAATTCCTTGATCGCCGGCATCACCTCGCCGCACAGCAACTGGATGCAGCGGCGGCGGTCTTCCTTGCTGACGTTGCCGTCGTTCGCCCAGATGCCCATGATGCCGGGACGGGTCTCCCGCACCAGATACTTGAGCCGCTCGATCACCTGGTCCGGTGTGCCGGCGATGATCATCGTGTCGGCAACCTGCTCCTCGAACGTCGGATTGCCGCGCGGGTTCTTGGCACGCCCCACCGCGAACTCGACGAAGCCGCGCCGGCCGGACGGCGAGAAGTAGCCCGCGGGATTGGCCCAGACCGGATTGGCCAATCCGGTGAACTCGCCCTGCATCCACATGAACTGCCGTGCGTTCTGCAGCGCCTTTTCCTCGGTGTCCTGAACATGCACCCGGATCAGGTAGCCGAAGTTTTCCGGCCCGGCGGTATAGCCAACCTCGGCGGCCGCCTTATCATAGGTCTCGTGGATCGTCTTGGTCGCCTCGATCGACGTGTTCAGCGCGATATATGGATAACGCTGCTGCGCCGTCCAGATCACGGTTTCCTTCGACAGCACCCCGGGGATCCACACCCGCGGATACGGCTGCTGCAGCGGCAACGCCCACGGGTTCACCACGCGCTGCTGGTAATGCGTGCCTTCCCAGCGGAATGGCCCCGGCTGGGTCCAGGTCTTCTGGATCAGATCATGCGCCTCGATGAACCGCTCGCGGTTGAACGCCGGGTTCACGCCGTTGGCCAGCTGCTCCTGTCCGCCGCCGCGCACGAAGCCCGAGACCAGCCGGCCCTTCGAGATCATGTCGATCATCGCCAGCTCTTCGGCCAGCTGCACCGGATTTTCCGTCAGCGGCAACGGATTTCCCAGAATAACGATCTTCACGCGTTTTGTGACCGCCGCCAGGATGGCGGCGAACATGTTGGTCCGCGCCTGCATGCAGAACGGAGCATTATGATGCTCATTCAGCATGATGCCGTCCGCGCCGCATTCCTCGGCCAGGACGTACTCTTCCAGGTATTCGTTGTACAGGCGGCTGCCTTCAACGGAGTTGTAGTGCTTGTTGGAGAAATTCAGCGCGGTGGCGCCGAAGTCCAGGCCGGCCTTGGCATCGTACGCCGACATCGGCTGCTCGGTGAAATACATCATATGCATGGTGGACGCCTCCTTCAGCTACAGGACAGTTAGTTCCCCGACAGAAAGTCGATCGTCAGCTTGGCGACCGCGTCGGGTTTCTCCATTTCGGCGAAATGTCCGCAAGCCGGAATGGTTGTCAGAGTGGCGTCGCGCAGGGCGCGCGCATACGCCTGCCCTGCGCTCAGCGGAACGATCTGGTCGTCGTCGCCCCAGATGATCAGCGCCGGCGCACGCACACCGCCCAGCAGATGCGGCAGCGTCTGGCTGTACATGTACGGTTTCCATGCGATACGGAAACTCATTTCACGGGCGATGTCCCAGGCCTCCAGCTGGTCGGTGCTCACATCCCCGTAGATGGCCGTGAACGCCGCCTCGTCATGGAACCCGGAACGCGGATAGACGATGTACGATACGATCGCCTGGTCGGCGATATCGCCCTCGGGCGGTTTGATCCCCATGGCGCCTACCAGGATCAGCTTCTTGTAGACCTCGGGTGCCAGGCTCGCCATCTCTGCGGCGATCCAGCCGCCGAAACCGAGCCCGATGAGCGACACGCCGGTCGCCCCGAGATCGGCCAGCAGCCAGGCATAGATCGCGGCGATGTCGCGCGGGTGACGCATCCATTGCGGCCGCTCCGACTTGCCCCATCCAGGGTGATGCGGGATCACCACGTCGTACTTGGCGGCCAGCGCGTCATAGAAGGGCAGGCGGTCGACGGTGCCGATATCGTGATGCAGGATAAGCACCGTCGGGCCGCTCCCCGCTCGGGACACGTGCAGCTTGATGCCGGCGATCTCCTTGACCGTGTCGGTCCAGATGACGCTCATTCTTGGTTTCCTCTTTGGCGGTTTTCGCCACCGAGGATACTCACCGGTAGGCGGATCTGTCCAATCCGTTCGAACCCTCTCCGCCAGCCGGAACGGATTATCCGCCGGACGAATCAGACCGTGCGGGCTGGCGCGGATTATCCGCCGGACGGATCAGACGACGCGCTCCGCCGGAGCGGATTATCCGCCCGACCGGTCAGACCACGCCAGCCGGGCGCAGACGGCACAACGCCGCATCCGTCTCGGTTTCAATCTGAATCGTCGTGTGGCCGATATGGAAACGTTCGTGCAGTGCCGCGGCGAGTTCGTCAAGGCTGCGCTCCGCCGGCCGGGTCTCGCAAACGAGGTGCGCCGTCAGCGCGGTCTCGGTCGTGCTCAGGCCCCAGATGTGCAGATCATGGACCTCGCGGACGCCAGGCAGGGCGCTGAGCCAGTCCGACACCTCCTGCTGGGTCAGGCGTGACGGCACCGCGTCGAGCGATAGATCGAGCGATTCCCGCAGCGTGCTCCAGGTTCCGGCAACGATGACACCGGCGACGACCAGACTGGCGACAGGGTCAAGCCAGGCGAGGCCGGTCAGTCGCATCGCCACGGCGGCGGCCACCACAGCGGCGGAGACCAGCGCGTCGCCGGCCAGGTGCTGAAACTGTGCGCGAACGTTCAGGTCGTCGTGGCGGTCACGCATGAACAGCAGGGCCGTGCCACCGTTGATCACGATGCCCGCCGCGGCAACGGCGATGACAATACCCGAACCGACGGGTTGCGGCTCCAGCAGGCGGCGGATCGCCTCGACCCCGATCGCACCGACCCCGATCAGCAGCACCGCCGCATTGACCAGCGCGGCGAGGATGGAACTGCGGCCCCAGCCGTAGGTGCGGCGTGCGGTGGGCGGGCGGCGGGTCAGCCACGCGGCGCCCCAGGCGAGCAGCAGGGCCAGCACGTCGCCCAGGTTGTGTGCCGCGTCGGCGATCAACGCGACCGAGTTCGCCGCCACGCCGAACAGCGCCTCGGCCACGACGAATGCCATGTTGATCGCGGCGCCGACCGCGAAGGCCGTGTCCATCCGGGCCGGGGCATGGTGGTGATGGCCATGGCTATGGCCGTGCCCATGCGCATGGCCCTGGTTCGGCGACCGCGCTATGTTCGGCGCATGCTCTGCTGCGGAATCGGTTGCCCGGTCGGACCTGTCATGCTGATGTTCGTCGTGGACGTGTCCATGATCGTCGGACCCGCGCGGCGGCGCGTGGGAAGCTTTGTCGCGCGGCGGCGCGTGGGGAGTTTCGTCAGGCGTCGGCGCGCGGGAAATCTCATCGGTCGGCATGGCGCCCATTCTGCCATGCGACGGCCGGAGAGGCGACCCACCTGTTGGTTCTGAGTTAGAAATAACGAAACGGTGATGAGTCTGGCTCGTTCCGGCTCCCATCTCCGGTGTTCTGTGTTCATTTCACGGAAAGGCTGCTGCCGCGGATCATGCTGGCTGGATCGATTACGTCCCTGCTGGCGCTCGCCGGCCGCTCCGTCCTTTTCCAGGCCTCTGCCATCATCCTGGGAACCTTTATCCTGGAGGATGCCGCGACCGTCGCCGCGGCAATGCAGGCGGAGGATGGCAGCCTGTCGCCCTGGCTGGCACTGCTGTCGCTTTATGCCGGCATTGTGCTGGGGGACCTCGGCCTGTATGGGCTGGGCCGCCTGTCGGCCCATGTTCCTTGGGTTGCCCGGCAATTACCGCCGCATCGACAGGAGGCGATTCGAGCCTGGATTTCCGGGCGGATCTTCAAGGTGGTCCTGGTCAGCCGATTCCTGCCGGGCCTGCGGCTGCCGACCTATACGACCTGCGGCTTTGTCGGCGCCGACCTGCGTCAGTTCACCCTCGCGGCCATTGCCGCCACCGCCTGCTGGACCAGCCTGTTGTTCGCGGTCTCGCTCAAAATGGGACAATTCCTGATGGATCATCTGGGGGCCTGGCGCTGGGCTGGCGCGGCGGGTTTCGTCGTGTTCATTATTCTGGCCGGGCGGGCCGCGGCGGCCGGCCTGCAGAGCGCAAGGCGATGAGGCTGGACAGCGCGGTTTCGGCTCCGCGCCTGGCAGACAAGCGGGGCAAGCCGCTCTCGTTCTTCGAGTTCTGGCCGGGGTGGGCATTCTATACGCCGGTCGTCATCCACTGGCTCATGCTGGGGCTGCGGCACGGCGACTTCAGCCTGCCCACGGCGGCCAATCCGCGGATCACCACGGGCGGCCTGTGCGGGGAATCGAAGCTGTCGATCCTGTCCCAGGTCGGCCCCGATGCGCAGGCGCTGGTTGCCCCCGCGTGCGGCGTGCTGGCCCGTCCCAACGGCGCCGCCGCGGCAGAGGCGGCGATGCAGGCGTTCGGGCTGCGCTATCCCGTGGTCGCCAAGCCCGATATCGGGTGCAACGGCACCGGCGTGCGCCTGGTCCACGACCGCGCTGCCATGGATCGCTACCTGCTGGCGTTTCCGGCCGGTGAGACCGTCGTGCTGCAGCACTACGTCGCGGACCCTCACGAGGCGGGAATCTTCTATGTCCGCCATCCGGACGAAAAGCGTGGCCGGATCACCTCGCTGACCATCAAGAAGCCCCCCGTGGTGGTCGGCGACGGCAAGTCCACGCTGCGCGACCTGATCCTGGCCGATGAGCGGGCAGGTCTCGTGCCGCATCTCTATCTGACCCGTCTGGCCGACAGGCTGGGATCGGTGCCGGCAGCCGGTGAGCAGGTGCAACTCGTCTTTGTCGGCAACCACTGCAAAGGGTCACTGTTCGAGGATGGCCGCGCTCTGGTGACCAAGCCGCTGACCGTGGCGATCGACCGCCTGGCGCGATCGATGCCGGATTTCTTCTTCGGTCGGATCGACGTACGGTTCACCTCGACCGCCGCGCTGCGCCGAGGCACCGGGTTTCGGGTCATCGAGATCAACGGCGTCGGGTCGGAGGCGACGCACATCTGGGATCCCTCGACGCGGCTGCTGGATGCGTGGCGCACACAGTTCTTCCATTACGGCGCGGCCTTTCGCATCGGCGCGGCCAACCGGCGGCGGGGATTTCCGTCGTCCGGCGTGCGGGCAATGTATCGGGACTGGAAGAATCAGCGGCGGCTGATGGCGCTTTATCCGCTGAACGACTGATACTGGAGGCACGACCACAGCGGCCCGCACAGCCACCGGTGTTGCGGCGGCCATTCGTCTCGGCCCATCGCGTCCGTCGAGGTGTCCGGACAGGCTCTGGCGATCGCCCCGGCAGCGGACATCCCGGTGAACCTTGGTCGTAGACGCCCGCGGGCGCGCGCGCCTCGCATGCGACAACGTGAGGCAGGGTCGTCCGAGGGTGGGGCGCGGCCCCAAGGCCCGGGCCTCGTGCCCAGACCTCCTGCTCCGGCCTCTTACACCGGCCAGCGTTGGCGCAGCCGTGACGCCGACTGCTGTGCGCGCAGGGCTGGCGTGACGACTGTGCACCAATTCGCTGAGATACCCACCAGTCGGCCGGCGCCGAAGAGTCAACAATTTGGCTGGCCGGTAGTAGAAGTTTGCTGCCGCGTTCAGGCCGCCAACTGCGTGCGAATAGTGTATCTCGGCCGGCTGAAAAGGGCCAAATCGGACGGGCCAAATCGGACAGGCCAACTGGAACGGGCCAATTGGAACGGGCCGATTGGAACGGGCCGGCCCGACGCGGCCGGTCCATCAAGGCGCCGCCGCTCAAGGGAACCAGGGGATGAACGAGACCGCCGGACCACCCGAGATCGACGAACTGGAGCAAGCCGCCGCCTGGCGCCTGCGTCTCGTCGACGCCGATCCGGATGACCGCGCGAGCGCCGCTGCCGCCCGGCTGCTCGAAGCGCTCGCCGAGGATCTGCGGCGCAATGACTACACCGCGCTGTGGACCGAACTGCGATCGATCGGCAACTGGTTGGGCGAATCGGACGCGATCTCCGACTACGCAGACCTTGCGGCTGATTATCGTGCCCGGATCGGCGTCTCGGATCACCCGGCGGACGGCGAGGCTTATCTTCACGGGCTGCTGGCCATCGCGCGCAGCCTCGTGTAACCGACCGCGCGAACCCGAGGGGCCTGATCCGGCCGGGGCGGATCAGGCCTGCGGCGGCGATCTCATGCTCCGGCGTTCAGCGCATCGTGTTCCGGACGCACGAACCAGGCAGGCCACTGAAAGATGAGCCCTCCGGGTCGCTGATCCGTGCTGTTGTCGCTATGGCGGACCCTGGACCCGCAACACTAGTCTGTCTGTACCGAATCGGCCGGAGCCACGCATGGACGTCATACAAGCCCTCGTTATCGCCATCCTGCAGGGGGCAACCGAGCTGTTTCCCGTCAGCAGCCTGGGGCACGCAGTCGTGCTGCCGGCCCTGCTGCACTGGGGCATAGACCAGCGCTCACCCGAGTTCCTGCCGTTCCTGGTGATGCTGCACCTTGGCACCGCCACCGCCCTGCTGGGATACTTCTGGCGCGACTGGTGGGCAATCATCACCGGTGTGCTGGGCATCGGCGGCGCACACCAGGTCGCGGAAAGCCGGCGGGTCTTCTTGCTGGTGGTCATCGCCACGATCCCGGCGGTCATCGTCGGCTTCCTGCTGGAGAAGTTCGTCCGCGGCCTGTTCGGCTCGCCGGTCGTCGCTGCGTCGTTCCTCGTCGTCAATGGACTGCTGCTGCTGTTCGGTGAGCGGCTGCGCGGCCGCGGCAGCGCGCAACGGCACCTCTCGACCCTGACGCGGATGGACGCACTGACCATCGGCCTCTGGCAGTGCACCGCACTGATCCCAGGCATCTCGCGCTCCGGCGCGACCATCGTCGGCGGCCTGCTGCGCGGCATCAATCATGAGGGGGCGGCGCATTTTTCCTTCCTCATCGCGACGCCGATCATCCTCGGCGCCACCGTGCTGGAGGTGCCGAAGCTGATGCACGAGCACGTGCCGCAAGGGGTGCTGGAGATTTCGCTGCTCGCCGCGGTGGCCGCCGGCATCACCGCTCTGCTCAGCACGATGTTCCTGATGCGGTATTTCCGGCAGCACGATTCCTGGGCGCTCAATCCGTTCGCCTATTACTGCATCCTGGCCGGCGCGGTCAGCCTGGGCGTACTGTTCCTGCTGTAGCCGCAGCGCCCTCGTGCCATGAGCCCGATCGCATGGGGCCTGATCGCATGGGGCCCGATCGCATGGGCCTGATCGCATGGCTGATTGTGTGCTATGCGTTCCTCTACGCCCCGATCGCGTTCCTGATCGTGTTCAGTTTCAACGAGTCCCGGCTGGTGACGGCATGGTCAGGATTTTCCACGCGTTGGTACACAGCGCTCTGGCATGATCAGGCGTTGATCGACGCCACCTTCCTTTCACTGCGGATCGCGGCGACTTCGGCCACAATCGCCTGCGTGGTCGGCGCGACGGCCGGCTTCGCGCTGGCGCGCTTCGGCCGGTTTCGCGGCCGTGGCGTCTTCGAGGCCGCCTTGGCCGCACCGCTCGTCATGCCGGAGGTGATCACCGGCCTGTCGCTGCTGCTGCTGTTCGTGTCGCTGGAGCAAATGACCGGCTGGCCGGCAGGACGGG
>DASWON010000255.1:0-2918 GCA_036398735.1 Rhodopila sp. | reverse complement strand
AGCTGGGCATGCGCTCCCTGGTGGCCGGCACGCTGGCGACCTGCCTCAGCGGCGCCTGGGCAGGCATTCTGTCACCGTAAGCCAAGGCGGCACCGGCCCGCACCCCCGCCCGGCCACCCTTTGCGATGGTACTATCGTGGGTGGCCGGGCGGGGGTGCGGGCCGGTGCCGGCTTGGCTTCACCACGCAAAACTTGCGTTTTCGCCCGTGCTCCCGCTATACGCCCCGTCTCGCGTGGCCGGTCGGGATCGGTCGCGCCATAGGAGTTTGAAGCGATGAAGGCCGGCATTCACCCCGATTACCATTACGTGACCGTCATCATGACCGACGGCACCGAGTACCGCACGCGCACCTGCGCGGGCAAGGAAGGCGATGTGATCCGCCTCGACATCGACCCGAAATCCCACCCGGCCTGGACCGGCGTGCAGCGCGTGATGGACACCGGCGGTCAGATCGCCAAGTTCAACAAGAAGTTCGCGGGCCTCGGCATCAAGAAGAGCTAAGCTCTTCGCTTTCCGCAGACCAGATTTTGCGTGACGGAAACGCCGTCCCCTTGAACCCGGGGGCGGCGTTTTCCATTTCTGATGTGTTCAAGGCGCCCAGCCGGGGCCTTGGGGACTGACAGCGTCGGCCCAACCGGGAGACGCGAAGGTATCCTTGCTTATCAAGAAGGTGACCAACCCATGAGCACTATGAATGTATCTCCGCTGTTCCGCACTGCCATCGGCTTCGACCGTCTGGCGCGCATGGTCGACACCGCCGCCGCCGCGGACGTGTCGTACCCGCCCTACAACATCGAGAAGACCGGCGAGGACAGCTATCGCCTCACCATGGCGGTGGCCGGCTTCGGCCCCGGTGACATCGAGCTGACCGTGAAGGAAAACACGCTGCTGATCGCCGGCCGCGTCGCCACCGAAGGCGACAAGGCGGAGGTGCTGTATCGCGGCATCGCCGGCCGCGCCTTCGAGCGACGTTTCGTGCTCGCCGACCATATCGTGGTCGAGGGCGCGGAGCTGAAGAACGGGCTGCTGCATGTCGGCCTGAAGCGCGTGGTGCCCGAGGCGAGCCGGCCGCGCCGGATCGCCATCCAGGGCGCGGCCCCGCTGCCGGTGGCCAACGACGCCCAGCCGACGGCCGAGCAGGCCGCCTGAGCCCACGGCGGACCGAAGATGGGAGGGCCGGGAAACCGGCCCTCCTTTTTCATGTTCAGCCCTTGCGGAAGAACGCCTCGGCGGCGTCGCGATGGCGGCCCTTGCGGTCGATATCCGCCTCCACCCGCGCGATCTCCGCGCGCAGCTCGGCGATATACTCCTCCAGCTCCGAAACGCTGAGCCGGTCCAGCGGCAGCTTGACCAGCCGGCTCGGCCTGGGCGGCGGGGCATCATCCTCGAACATCGTGTTTTCTCCATGCGTTGCGCGCATTGGTGAGCGCTTCAGCTTGACCCGCAAGCAGCGCGGGGTCCATATCGCCCACTTTCCCGCGATCGAGGCAGGCCGTACCGAGCAACGCATTCACTTGCATGTCATTCTGACAAAAGGAATGAACGGAATCCCTGCCGGACATGTTTGCCCCGCCACGCGAGGCCAGAAGGTTGAAGTCATGACACTGCCGCTGATGCCCAAAGCCACCGCCGTGTGGCTGATCGAAAAGACCGCGCTGACCTTCACCCAGATCGCCGATTTCTGCGGCATGCACCCGCTGGAGGTCCAGGCGATCGCCGATGGCGAAGTGGCCCAGGGCATCGTCGGCTACGACCCGGTCGCCAACGGCCAGGTGACCGCGGCCGAGATCAAGCGGTGCGAGGGCAACGAATCGCTGCGGCTGACGCTGCTGCCCAGCACCATGCCCCAGCCCAAGCGCAGCCGCGGCGCGCGCTACACCCCGGTGGCCAAGCGCAACGACCGGCCGGACGGCATCGCCTTCCTGCTGCGCAACTATCCGCAGCTCTCGGAAGCGCAGATCGGCAAGCTGATGGGCACCACCAAGGACACCATCCAGAAGGTGCGGGACCGCACGCACTGGAACTCCGCCAACATCAAGCCGCGCGACCCGGTGATCCTGGGCCTGTGTAGCCAGACCGACCTCAATGCCATGGTGACCCAGGCCAACGAGCGCCTGGCGCGCGAGGGCCGCGCGGTGCCGCCGCCGCCGATGCCGGAGGCCGACGAGGCGGCCTGAAGCACGGGCGGGGCGGGCTTATGGGGCTTTTACTGGGTCGGCTGGCCTCCTCGCAGCCGGTCGATTTCTTCCTTGAGTCGCAGTTTCTCGAGCTTCAGTCTGGACAGGGCGTCGCTGTCCGGTCGCGGGCGCTGGTCCTCGGTGATGATCATCATGTCCAGGCTGGCGTGACGGGTTTTCAAGCTCTCGATACGGGACTGCAAGCTCATGATGCCTCCAATGCGGATCGTTCGCGCGCATCTCTGCGCCTTCAAACCGTAACGCCGAGGCACTTGCAGATGCCACAGCAATCGGACAGCGAGGTCCCGTTGGCCCAGCTTTCGACCCCGTTTCCCCGCGTTTTGTGACAGGATTCCCGGATGCTGACCGACCGTGACTCCCTGCTGCGCAAGCTGCACGAACTGCGCAGCGAGCATCGGGACCTGGACACCGTGATCGCGCGGGTGGTCGAGGCCGGCCCGCTGGACCAGCTGCACATCCAGCGCCTCAAGAAGCGCAAGCTGCTGCTGAAGGACGAGATCGCGTGGCTGGAATCGCGACTCATCCCCAACTCCATCGCCTAGGGCGGATTCGATGCCGAAAGCAGCGCCATTGGTCGGCGTGATCATGGGAAGCCAGTCGGACTGGGCGACCATGGAACACGCCGCGCAAACCCTGGAAAAACTGGAAATCCCGTTCGAGACGCGCATCGTCTCGGCGCATCGCACGCCGGAGCGGCTGGCGGAGTATGCCGGCACGGC
>DASWON010000254.1:0-8815 GCA_036398735.1 Rhodopila sp. | reverse complement strand
GCCGATGGACGCGGGCGAAGGCCAGGTTCCTGGACTGGCTGGGCTGGCACTTCAATCTGATCCGAGCAGTGTTCTGATGCGCCCGTGGCATCAGCCATCGGATTCGCGCATCTGGTACGAGCGTGCGCACCTGGCGGCGCCGACCACGCCCGCTTGGATCCGGCACAAGGTCGGCTTTTTCCTCAATCACCCCCGTGCTGATAGCGACGTGCTGCTCGCCCTGGCCGATATGCTGATCGAGGCATCCGAGACGGCTTCGCTGATGGGCCTCCAGGCCACGCTGGCGCCGGAACTGCGGCGGCTCGCGGATCTGCCGCGGCGGCTCGCACCTTTCCGAGCCGAGGATCGGCGAACGATCGGATGAGCGCCCTGCAGCCCGACCTGTTCAGCGCCTCCCCCGCGCCGCCGCGCCGGCCAATGGCGGTGCAGCCACAGCCCGCCAGGCCGCCGGCGGACGAACCGTTCCCGGTGCCTCCCACGCTCGACTGGGCGAAGCGCCTTACGGCAGCCGGCCGCATCGCCGGCGACGTGACATTCCATATTTCCTGGCTATGGGCGGGCGAGGTCACCGAAGCGCTGTGCCTAGGCTCTGCGGGCCGAGTGCTGCTTCACAAGGATGGTAGGATCGAGGAGATCAAACCGGACCCTGGCGCATTCGGTCGCATGATCTTTCTCGACCCGACCAGAGCGCGAGAGCTGCACGCCAGGCGTCCGCTGATCCGCTTCGGCAACGCCGGGACGCACTCGGCGCGCTACCGCCTGGCGCAGCCTGGCGAGGCTGCGCCGACGGAGCTTGAGCTGCCGCCGAGTTGCGACAGTGACTGACGTTGTGATGCCCCGATGGTGGCCAACGTGCAGCCGGTGCCGCGGGCCGGTGACCAGGTGCGCGGTGACCGTCGATCCAAAGACGCCGAAGACCGTCAGCTACCGCGTCGAACGCCACGGCGAAGTGCGCACGCTCGTAGTGCCACGGCTGCAGATCAACAACGCAATGGGGTGCGACCCCTGGAAGGACGAGGTGGCGTGATGGACGCACCCCATTACTGGATGTGGGAGACGAGCGGTGTCCTGGCGCCGGCCGTCCACGCCTATCTCACCGGCGACACCATGACGCCGGAGGCGATCGCGGCGATGCGGGCTTATCTCCGCCAGTGGATCGAGTCGCCCGTATGGCAAGGCCCGTGCTGACCGACCGCTACGGACCCGTCGAACATGTCGCCCGGCTGAGAGGCAATCAGAAGATGCTCGACGCTGTGAAGGCCGCAAGGGGTCTGGAGCTGGACAATGGCTGAGCCTCGCTGGTTGGACGCCGACGCGGCGGCGGACTACCTTTCACTCCGCGTGGATGCCTTCCTCCGCGCCGTCAATGCCGGCACCATCCCAAAGCCGTCCCGCCACTTAGGCCCGCGGAGGCCGCGATGGGACCGGGACGCCCTTGACTCAGTGATGATCGGCGGCACAGCCTCCACCAATACGAGGATCGCCGTTGATGCCCTGGCCGAAGAAATCGAAGCCGAAGGCCGAAAGGGTCGTCCGGCACAAGCTGCGTGATGGCACGGTTAAAGAGTACCGATACAAGGCATTCACGCCGGCGCGGGCGATCCGGAAGAGCGATACTCTTGCCGCACTGATAGATGCCTACCGGGACTCACCGGAATGGCAATCTCTCGCAGCCTCGACTAAGACCAACTACGCGATCTATCTGCGTCCACTGGAGAAAATAGGCCAAGTCGATCCGGCCACCATCCGCCGCCGGGACATCCTGACGCTCCGGGATTCAATCGCGTCAGCTCGCGGGACCGGCGCTGCCACCGGGTTCGTCAGGGCCGCCTCGACCCTCTTTCGCTGGGCCGTCGATCGCGAATGGGTGGAGCATTCACCGGTCACCAAGATCAGACCGTTGGACGGTGGGCATTTGACGGCATGGACCCCACAGCAGGCGGCGACGGCCATCTCCGAGTTGCCGCCCCACCTGCGTCGCGTTGTTATCTTGGCACTCTATACCGGCCAGCGCCGAGGCGACCTATGTTCCCTCGGATGGTCGAGCTATGATGGCTCCCGGATCAGGCTCGTGCAGGAAAAGACGCGCACCCCTCTTGTCCTGCCCGTGCATCCGGCGCTGAAAGCGGAACTCGACCTCTGGCCCAAGGTCGCCACCACGATTCTTGCCAACACGCTGGGACGCCCGTGGAAACCCGAACTGTTGTCGCATGCGATGCATACCGGACTGGCGAGGATTGGACTGCCGGGGGATCTAAATATCCATGGCATCCGCAAGCTGGCCGCAGCCAATTTGGCGGACGCGGGCTGCTCCGTACACGAAATTGCCGCGATCACCGGCCATGCGAGTCTGTCGATGGTGCAGTTCTACACCCGAACCGCAGATCAGGAGCGGCTGGCGGGGGCAGCGATATTGCGGTTAGGCAACTTACAAAAACCTACAAACGACAAACTTTCCACGAAAAGACATGTGAAAACAGGTGATTAGATGCGAGCTATCTTCGTGCAGATCAAATGCGAGATGGGGCAGGCTTACCACGTGGCTCGGGAAGCCGCGGACAGCATCACCGAAATGTCGGAACTGTTTTCCACCTCAGGTCAGTACGACCTGCTGGGGAAATTTTACCTCGAGACGAGCCAGGATATCGGCCTGTTCGTGACTGAGAAGATCCAGACGCTCCCGGGGGTCAAGGACACCTATACGATCATAACCTTCAACGCGTTCGATGGCACCAGACGATAGAGCGCGGGCAGACCCTGACCCCGTCGCGGGAGAACCGCGGAGATAAGAGGGTGACTCGCCAGGCCTGGGGTGGCCGGCTGAACAGCAAGGTCGGGACGTGGCAGCGTCTCCGATGCCGTTCAATGACCTCAGGTCCGTTCATCCGCGTCATGGCCGTGACCGGTCGGAGCGCAGCGCTCCGCCGCCCATGATCAAGCCATGCTTCACGTCGCGCGACAGTGGCCGGCGAGACACGGCCGCATCGCATGGCCGGCTACCCCCGTTCGCTGTCCAGTGCCGCCAGCTGTGCGGCAGGATAACGCTCCCCCGCCGCAGCGCCTTTCGGCACAGCCTGCTCGATCGCGGTCAGATCGGCGGGCGTCAGGGCGATGTCGAGAGCGGTCAGTGCTTCATCGAGCTGTGTACGCCGGCGTGCGCCGATCAACGGGACGATATCCGCGCCTTGCGCCGCCACCCAGGCGATGGCGATCTGAGCCACGCTGGCACCCATAACGTTGGCGACCACGCGCAGCGCCTCCACCAGCGCAAGGTTCCGTTCGGCGTTTTCGCCCTGGAAGCGTGGGCTGTGAGCGCGAAAATCACCGACGCCTGCACCTTCCCTGGACCAATGGCCGCTGATCAGCCCGCGCGAGAGCACGCCATAAGCGGTGATTCCGATGCCAAGCGCGCGACATGTCGGCAGGATCGCGTCCTCGATGCCGCGTGACATCAGCGAGTATTCGATCTGCAGGTCGCTGATCGGATGCACCGCGGCAGCCCGCCGGATCGTCTCGGCGCCGACCTCCGACAGGCCGATGTGGCGGACATACCCGGCCTGCACCATGTCGCCGATCGCGCCGATCGTGTCCTCGATCGGCACAGCGGGATCGAGCCGCGCCGGGCGGTAGATGTCGACGTAGTCCAGGCGGAGCCGCTGCAGCGTGTAGGCGAGGAAGTTCTTCACCGCCGCCGGGCGCGCGTCATATCCGGCCCAGCCGCCGCCGGGGTCGCGCAGGGCACCAAACTTGACACTGATCTGTGCGCGGTCTCTGGCAGTGCCGCGCAGCGCGTCGCCGATCAGCATCTCGTTGTGGCCCATGCCATAGAAGTCCCCGGTGTCAAGCAGCGTGACCCCGGCGTCGAGAGCCGCATGAAGGGTGGCGATACTTTCGGCCCGATCGGAGGGGCCGTACAATCCGGACATCCCCATGCAGCCGAGGCCAAGGGCGGAGACGACTGGACCCGTGGCGCCGAGACGATGCTTTTCCATGCTGTTTCCTCCGTGTCGGCGAAGCAGCCGCGGCTTGTATTGCCCGCCGCCGTCGTATCAGATGTCCCTGTTGATTTCGCGGACTTCGCCCGGCGACGACGGCCCGCGACATATCGGCTCGCAACGGTTATGCATGACGTCGTGGCGGGACCGCGACAGGCCCTGACCGCGCCGGTTCGCTGATCCGCCGGCCTCGTCTTATGTAGCCCAGCGCGGCGTTTGATCCCGATGATAAGCGACGCCGGACCGAATGATAAGCAATGCCATGATGAGCTGCGCCCCCAAATGCACCGGGGTAATCGCGGCGGCCGCCGCCCAAGGTTCAGGTACATCAGCAGGTACAGGGGCATAACCGCGTCTCATGAAGATCGTGTTGCTGACGGCGGTGCTTCTGATCCTGGCGAGCTATGCCACGGCGGTCGGCCTGCTGGCCCTGCTGCAGCGGCGGCTGCTCTACATCCCCGAGACAAGCCGTCCCGATCTGACCGCCACGGGCATCATGGTGGCGCGAGAGCTGACGGTTCGCACGGAAAGCGGGCTCGACCTGCTTGCCTGGCATGCCGCGCCGGACGGCGGCTCCCAGCCTGTGGTTCTGTATCTGCACGGCAATGGCGGGCACATCGGCTATCGCGCGTCGCGCCTCGCTGAACTGAGCAGCTACGGCTGGGGCGTCCTGCTGCTTGAATATCGGGGGTTCGGCGGCAATCCCGGCACGCCGACCGAGACCGGCTTGTATGAGGACGCACGGGCCGCCTATTCCACGCTTCGGCAGCTGGGCATCGCGGCGCGGCGTATCGTGCTTTGGGGGGAATCTCTCGGCAGCGGCGTCGCGGTTCACCTGGCGAGCGAGGTCGAGGTGGGCGCGGTGCTGCTCGAATCACCGTATACCAGCATCACGGCGGTCGCGCAGAAGCGGTTTCCTTTCGTTCCGGTCGCCTGGCTGCTGCGCGATCGCTTCGATCTGATCAGCCGTATCGGCGCCGTTCACGCACCGGTTCTGATGATGACAGGGGGACGCGACAGCGTCGTCCCGCCAGCGATGGGCCAGGCTGTGTTCGCAGCGGCAAACCAACCGAAGGTATTCTGGCTGGCGCCGGAGGCGGGCCACAACGATCTGGCCCGCGCCGGCGCATTCACCACCGTCCGAAGCTTCATCGCGGCGCACTGGCTGGCGGCAATCTGAGTCCCGAGAGACGGCCTCGCCAGCGGGAACGTCTTTCATACCAATCAGGTCGACGCTGACCGGTATGGCGCGAAGTTGACATGGCCGCCGCGCGCGAAACCGATGCGACCGGGCGGCCGCCGGTCACTGAAGAGCCAGCAATACGGCTGGCCGGTATCAGTTCAGCTTCGATCCGCTGACGATCCAGGTCCCCAGGGTTGACCGCTCCGCGTCGGTGATCTCGGTCACGTTGCCCAGCGGCATGGTGTGCGTCTTCACCGCCTGCGCCATGATTTGTGGCGCCAGTCGCTTGATCTGTGCCGGCGTGTCGAACATCACCCCCTTGGGCGCCTCGGCGAAACCGGGGAATTTCGGTTTGGACGAGTGGCAGACGTGGCACCGCTGATCGACGATCTGCTTGACGTCGGCGAAGGTGACGGGCGGCGCACCGGCATCGGCAATCGGCGCTGCCGGCTGGCTGACCAGGCTGAGCACGATCGCTCCCAGCACTGGAACCGCCGCCGCCGGCCACAGCCGCCAGTCGGGCTTCGCGCCGGTATGCAGGGTGTTGAACCAATGCCGCACCAGAAAGCTGGCAATGAAGATGCAGGCCAGGATCAGCCAGCTCCAGCGTGGCGAAGCATACGTGAACGAGTAGTGATTGCTCAGCATCGTGAACACGACCGGCAGCGTCAGGTAGTTGTTGTGGACGGAACGCTGCTTGGCAATCTGGCCCCAGACCGGATCGGGCTCCTCGCCGGCAAGCAGCGCGGCGACTGTCTTACGCTGGCCCGGGATGATGATGATCAGCACGTTGGCGGCCATGATCGTGCCAACCAGCGCGCCGACCTGGATGAAAGCGCCGCGCCCACTGAAGACATGCGTATAGCCGTACGTCGCGGCACAGAGCAGGACGAAGCCGGCGACGGCCAGGCGTCCGGTCTCACGCCCGAACCAGGAACGGCAGAGCAGGTCATAGACGAACCAGCCGATGACCAGCGAGGCGGCGGCGGCGGGCACGGCATCCGCCACGTCGATGTTCATCACCGAGGTGTCGATCAGATAGACCGAGGGATTGAGGTAATAGGTGAGCACCAGCAGCGCGAAGCCGAAGATCCAGGTGCCGTACGCCTCCCATTTGAACCAGGTCAGGTGCTCCGGCATGAAGTCCGGCGCGACGGTGAATTTCTGGATCTGATAGAAGCCGCCGCCATGCACCTGCCAGGCCTCGCCTTTGACCCGATGGTCCAGACGCGGATTGGGCCGCAGACCGGCGTCGAGCGCTATGAAGTAGAATGAGGAGCCGATCCAGGCGATCCCCGCGATGACGTGTGTCCAACGGACCAGCAGACTGATCCAGTCAAGCAGCGTATCGATCATCGGCGAATCCCCGGTGCGGCGGCGGCGAAGACCTCGCGGCGCTTTGGTGACCGCCGCGAGGACCGTATCAGAAGTGGTATTCTATACCAAACGTCGGTGCGACCTGTTCGGTGCCTCCCGGCGTGGTATCGCTCTTGTTGCCGAACTTGTTTTCCCAGATCTCGACGGCGAGATAGAGATCCGGCTTATGCGGCTTGTGGAACAGCATTGAACCGAGATCGAGCTGCAGCTGCGGTCGCGCGAGAATTTCCGTCGCGGTCTGGTTGCCGAACCCATCCTTGCCCTTCGGCAGGACAATGTTCATGAATCCCCGGAAATCGAGCGGCAGGCCAGTGAAGTTCAAGGGATAGAGCCAGACGAACTCGAACTCAGGAGCGGGATCGAAGTCGACGGGGCCACCAGGCTTGGCGCACGAATCCGCGCAGAAGCCGTTGTGGTTCCATTCCTTCGAGATATGGACACCGATGTTCAGAAAGCCGGCGGGCATGTTCACGTGGAAGTTCGGTCCGGCGACCAGCAGCTTCTTATTCGGCGCGAAAGCGGTGTTCTCGGTCTCGGCGTCGCCACCGACTTCGAAGTCGATCTCGGAAAACGGGCCGAACTTGGTGTTGAGGCCGAAGATCTTGTCCGGGCTGAACTGACCGCGGTAGACACCATAGAACTCGGTCGAGCCGCCGGACGAGTTGACCGCGGGTTCATTGGCGTTCGAGAACAGCACGTCGACGTTGGCGAAGTTTGAGCCGTAATCCCACACATCGAAGTGGCCGAGGTTCACGATCGTCTTGTTGACGTTCCGCGATCCCTCTCCTCCGCCTGGGTTCGCGACAAACAGGCTTTCGCGGACGCCCATCGAGGTGTCGCTGAAGTTCTGGGCCCGCGCCGCGGTCGCAGTCACCGCCAGGGCAGCCGCGAATATTAAACGACATAACTTCATATCTTGTCCTTTTTTGTTTACCCCAATAGTTCAGCGACCGTCAGCGGATGACGACGCGGGCATGGTTGCTTCGCGCGAACATCACGGTCAGCAATCAATGTGCCAACCTGGCCGTAGCGCCTGGCGGAAGAACAACGGGTCGAACGCAGTGATGAATCCGTGCAACAGTTCCCGTGACGGCAAGGCTTACCAAATGGTCATTAACCAGACCCACCCGTCGTGGATTGCCCCAGCGGGAGAGATTTCCGTGGCTTAATGCGATCATCTAACGATAACCGGCAATATTCGCGGCTGCCCCCGCCCATTTTCAGCCATACTGCCGTTTTCGTAAGCAGGGCCGAGACGATAAATTTAGACTTTTTCCACTGATCGGTCGCCTCTGTGGCTGGCACATGCTTTGCGTGCGCCGAAGCCAAGCCGGCAACGCGCCCAATACGGGCCGGAAAGCCGCGCCGATCACCGTGCCGCGGTGACCGCTCGACATCGAAGGGGAAAAGCATGCCGGTGATGACTCCTGGGCCGACAGTCCTGTCACGTCGTCGACTCTTGCAAGGAACCGCCGGAGCAGCCGGTCTTGCGGCTGTCGGGCTTCCCGGTCACGATGCAAAGGCCGCAAAAGAACTCGTCGTGGGTTTCATCTATGTCGGGCCAAAGGACGACTATGGATACAACCAGGCCCACGCCGAGGCCGCGGCGATGCTGAAGAAGACGCCGGGGATCAAGATCGTCGAGGAAGAAAAGGTTCCGGAAACCGACGATGTCTCCAAGACCATGGAGAGCATGATCAAGTTGGACGGCGCGACCCTGCTGTTCCCCACCAGCTTTGGCTATTTTGATCCCTACACGCTGAAAATGGCCGCCAAGTACAAGGATGTGCAGTTCCGCCACTGCGGTGGGCTATGGCAGAAAGACAAACATCCGATGAACACGGGCTCGTATTTCGGCTACATCGGCATGTGCCAGTACCTCAACGGCATCGCCGCCGCTTACGCGACGAAGTCCAAGAAGATCGGCTTCATCGCCGCCAAGCCGATCCCGCAGGTGCTCATCAACGTCAACAGCTTCGCGCTTGGCGCCCGATCGGTGGATCCCGCCATCACGACGTCGGTGATCTTCACCGGCGAGTGGTCGATGCCGGTCAAGGAAGCCGAGGCGACCAACAGACTGATCGGCCAGGGCATCGATGTCGTCACCTGCCACGTCTATGGGCCAAAGCTCATCATGGAGACCGCCGAACGTCGCGGTCTGTACACCTGTGGCTACCACGCCGACCAGTCCAAGCTGGCGCCAAAAGGCTACCTGACCAGCGCCGAGTGGAACTGGATCACCGTCTACAAGTCGTTCATC
>DASWON010000253.1:0-6069 GCA_036398735.1 Rhodopila sp. | reverse complement strand
GCCCGGCCCCGATCAGCGCCGCGCCGACCGTCGCGGCATCCGACCCGGGGAATATTTTCGTTGCGGACGGCAGCGTCAGCGGCCCGTCCGACAGGATCGTCGCCTGCATCGCGCCGATGCTGAACCTGTGGAACATGTTGATGTATCCTCGCTTCTGGCTCCAGATGCCGGCGGCTGCCGGGCCGCGCGTTCACCGCTCGCTGAACAGGACCCCGCCCTTGGCCTTGTTCTCTTTCGATGCTTCGACGATCTCCAGCATCGCCGCATCCGCCGGGACATCGACATGCTTCACCGCGGCGGCAGTGATATCGCGCAGCGGCGCGCGTTTAGTGATATCGCGCAGCGGCGCGCGTCTCTGGTCGAGGCCGCGGCCCTCGACCGCGTGTACATAGCTCTCCGGCATGCAGCGTCTCCTGATGTTTGCGATCCCGTATAGCTTTTTCTGGTCTTGCAGGTCACGACCGGGCATAGCCTCGCCACCGCCGTCCGGCCGTTCCGGGCTGACGAGCCCTGTGTCTCGCAGGAGTATTGATGCGCTCACCCGTCACGTTGGCACGTCCCGGTTTGCTCCGCCCCGGCACCCGGCTGGCATGCGCGCTTGTTCTGACTGCCGCCCTGCCACCGGCCGCGCCGGCTCAGCCGGCCGCTCCAACCGCCGCGGCGACGGGCAGGTCAGGCGGTGCCGCGTCGCCCGGACCGGGGAATGCAGACCCGGTCGTCGGCAGTGTCGAGGGACACCAGATCAACCTGAGCGATCTCGGCGAGGCAGCCAAGGCTCTGCCCGAAAATCTGCGCGGACTGCCATTCGATACGTTGTACCCGGTGCTGCTGGACCGCATGATCGATCATGAGGCGCTGGTGATGATGGCCAGGCGGCGCGGGCTGGAAGACAGGCCGCAGGTGCAGCGCGAGATCGTCGCGGCAACCGAACGAATATTGGAGGGCGCGTATCTGGCTGAAGTAGCCGCGCCACAGGTCACGGAACAGGCGATCCAGGCACGCTACAACCGACAATACGCCAACCGTAGCGCGACCGAGGAGGTGCGGGCACGGCACATCCTGGTCGCCACCGAGGCCGAGGCTCGCAAAGTGTTGGAAGACCTCCGCAACGGCGCCGATTTTGCGAGCATTGCCAGCGTGTTGAGCAAGGACCCCGATGCGTCCAAGGGCGGTGACCTCGGGTTCTTCCGGCGCGAGCAGGTCTGGCCCGGCTTCGCCGATGCCGCGTTCTCACTGCAGCCGGGGCAGGTCGGGCCTGATCCGATCCGGAACGAATTCGGCTGGCACGTGATCAAGGTCGAGGAGAAGCGCCTGGTCGCGCCACCCAGCTTCCCCGACGTGCATGATCAGCTGCGCCAGGAGCTGCTGGCCGCCGCGATCCAGCAGGCGGTCGCCAACGCCCGTAGCCAGCTGGTCATTCACCGTTTCAATCTCGACGGAACCGAACTCAACAACGCGTCGCGACTGGGCGCCCCCGGAGGGGGTGGTCCAGGTTCGGGCGATCTCGGATCGGGCAGTCCAGATCCGGGCGACCCAGATCCGGGCGGTAGCGGCAAAGGCAGCGCGGGCTCTGGGGGTGCGGGCGTGGGCGCTGCGGGCGCGCGTGGCGCGGGCACCGAGGGTACGGGGGTGGGCGGAATACCCAGCCGATAAGCCCGCCCCGCCTTGTGAGCCATCCGGGCTTCGGTCATAAGCACGGCTTTCCAGTATCCAGAGGTTTTCATGCCATACCTTCCGGACTGCTCGTTTGGGCCTCCGGCCCGCCTGCTCGCGGCGATCGCCGTTTTCGGCATCCTGTCCACCGGCCCGGTCCTGGCGCAACCGGATCCCGACCCGGTGCTGGCCAAGGTCAACGGCCAGCCGATCCATGCCAGCGACGTGAAGGCCGCGGCCGAGACCCTGCCGCCGCAGGCGCGCGCGATGCCGCCGCAGCAGCTTTACCCGATGCTGCTGGAGCAGCTCGTGGATGCCCAGGCGCTGCTGGTGGAAGCCAAAAAGACCGGCCTCGACAAGGACCCGGAGGTGAAGCGCAGCATGCAGATGGCGGAAGACCGGACCCTGGCCTCCGCCCTGCTGAACAAGGTCGTCCGCCCGCAGGTGAGCGATGACGCGGTCAAGGCGCGCTACGAGCAGGATTTCGCTAACAAGCCGGGCGAGCCCGAGGTGCATGCCCGCCACATCCTGGTGAGCGATGAGGCCACCGCGAAGAAGATCATCGCCGAACTCAAGAAGGGCGGCGACTTCGCCGCGCTGTCCAAGCAGTACAGCAAGGACCCCGGGGCCTCGAAGCAGGGTGGCGACCTCGGCTTCTTCAAGAAGACCGACATGGTGCCGGAGTTTGCCGATGCCGCCTTCGCGCTGAAGGACAACGAGGTGACGCCCGCGCCGGTCAAGTCGCAGTTTGGCTGGCACGTCATCCAGACGCTGGAGCACCGCACCACGCAGCCACCGACCTTCGAGGAGCAACGCGACGAACTGCGCCAGCAAATGGTACAGGCAGCGGTCCAGAAAGAAGTCGCTCAGGCTCGGAGTACGGTGACGGTGGAGCGCTTCAACATGGACGGCTCGCCGCTGAAGGCGACCGACACGGCGGAGCCGCCACCGGCCAAGTAGACTGCATTAATCGAAAATTCACGAAAGGGAAGGAAACGATGGCTGCTGCCGTGTCCCCGCTCGCTGTTCCTCTGCCGGAATTGCCGCCGCTCGCGGGTGTCCGCGTCTCCGCCACCGCGGCAGGTATCCGCTACCAGGGGCGGACCGACGTCGTGATGATGGAGGTCGCCGCCGGCAGCACCGTGGCGGGCGTCTTCACGTCCAACAAGTGCCCGGGTGCGCCGGTTGACTGGTGCCGCGCAGCGTTGAAGGGCGGACGGGCGCGCATGGTGGTGGTGAACGCCGGCAACGCCAACGTGTTCACCGGCAAGGCGGGACGCGATGCCTGCGCGGCCACGGCGGCGGAGGCGGCGAAGCTGGCGGACTGCCAGCCGCGGCAGGTGTTTGTCGCCTCGACCGGGGTGATCGGCGAGATCCTGCCGCATGAGAAGCTGGTCGCGGCGCTGCCCAGGCTGCAGGAGACGCTGTCGGAGGATGGCTGGGAAGCGGCCGCCCGAGGCATCATGACCACGGACACGTTTCCCAAGGCCTCGACGAGGGTGGCGCAGATCGGCGACGCCCAGGTGCGGATCACCGGCATCGCCAAGGGCAGCGGGATGATCGCACCCGACATGGCGACGATGCTGTGCTTTGTGTTCACCGACGCGAAGATCCCGGCCGACGCGCTGCAGACGATGCTGAAGAAGGGCGTCGACGCCAGCTTCAACTGCACGACGGTCGATTCCGACACGTCTACCTCGGACACGGTGCTGCTGATCGCCACCGGGCAGGCCAAACATCCGCGTATTCCCGCGGCCGACGGCAGCGCCGCGCGCAACCGGCTGCTCGCCGACTTCGCCCGCGCGTTGAATGAGGTTCTGCTGGACCTGGCCCTGCAAGTCACCGGCGACGGTGAGGGTGCGCAGAAGCGGGTGCGCATCGACGTGACCGGGGCGACCAACGCCCGGTCGGCAAAGAAGATCGCGATGGCGGTGGCAAACTCACCGCTGGTGAAGACCGCGATCGCGGGTGAGGATGCCAACTGGGGCCGCATCGTCATGGCGGTGGGCAAGTCGGGGGAGCCGGCTGACCGTGACAAGCTGTCGATCGGTGTCGGCGGGGTATGGATGGCGCGCGAGGGCGCGGTGGTCCCGGATTACGATGAGACGCCGGTGGTCGCGCACATGAAGGGCAAGGAGGTCGAGATCGCCATCGACATCGGCCTGGGTCGGGGCAAGGCGACCGCCTGGACCTGCGACCTGACGCACGGCTACATCGACATCAACGGATCGTACCGAAGCTGAAGACGGCCCGGGGGCGCTGCCATCCGGCGGCGCCTATGACTTGCGGTCCGATTGACCGGGATCGAAGGGCCGCCGGCCCCTCGCGGGTCCGGGCAGCGCCCGGATTACTGTGCCACCGGCCCGCCCGCCTTCTTCCAGGCGCCGAAGCCACCCTCGATGTGGGCGACATTCTCCAGCCCCATATCCTGTGCCGTCTTTGCCGCCAGGGCAGAGCGCCAGCCGCCGGCGCAGAAGAACACGAAGCGCTTGGGTTCGGCGAAGATCGGCTTGGCGTAAGGGCTTTCCGGGTCGATCCAGAACTCCAGCATGCCGCGCGTGCAGGCGAAGGCGCCGGGCATCTTGCCTTCGCGCTCCATCTCGCGCGGGTCGCGCAGGTCCACGAACACCACATCCGGCGCGCCGCTCAGTTCGATCGCCGCCTGCACCGGGAGGGTTTCTATCTCGGCATTCGCTTCGGCGAGAAGCTGCTTGTAGCCCTTCTTGATCGGCATTGTGCCGGCTCCTCTCATCGTGTCGTGGTGATTTACCGCATCAGCGCGCGGTTGTCGTGCGGCCTGCGCGCCCGGCTATGGTCGTGCGGCCTGCGCGCCCGGCTGTGGTCGTGCGGCCTGCGCGTCCGGCTGTGGTCGTGCGGCCTGCGCGCCTGGCTGTTATCGTGGCGATTCGCCGCGCCGGGCGAAACCGCCTCGGGAACCGGGCCAGGCCGTGCTCGACGCCGGGACGCGCGCCGCCGCCCGCCCGACATTGCCGCCACATTGCCGCCACTGCGCCGGTTCGCTATCTGGGGGCGAGGAGGGACACACGATGGACGCTGAAACCTCGATTCGGTCCGACGCCGACTATCAGGCCAGGCTCGACCTCGCCGCGGTCTACCGCCTGCTCGCCAGTCACGGCTGGGGCGACGTGATCTTCAACCATGCGGCCATGCGCGTTCCATCCAATCCGCGCCATTTCCTCATTAAACGACACGAGTTGCTGTATACCGAGGTTACCGCATCCAACCTCGTCGAAGTCAGCATGGATGACGATCTCGACGAGCGTTCGGGGGTCAACCGTCCCGGTTTCACGCTGCACAGCGGGGTCCTGCGCGGCCGGGCGGACGTGCAGTGTTCGGTTCACGTGCATCCCGAGGAGGGTATTGCGCTCTCGGGCCTGAGGCATGGGCTGCGGCCGCTGTCGCAGAACGCCATGCGGTTCTATCATCGCATCGGCTACCATGACTATGAGGGGCTGACCGACAGCTTCGACGAACGCGAGCGCATCATCGCCGCTCTTGGAAACAACCGGGCGCTCGTCATGCGGCATCACGGCATCACCACGGTCGGCGAGACGGCGCGTGAGGCGTTCTCGCTGATGAAGGAGTTCGTCCGTGCCGCGCGGATCCAGCTGCAGATGGAAGCCACGGGCGCTGAATTGCTGGAAATCCCCGCTGATGTGTGTGAACGGGTTGCCGCCCAGTACGAGCAGCACGATCGCGGACGGGCATCGGCCGAGTGGCCGGCGTATCTTCGACAACTCGACACCATCGACCCCGGCTACCGCTCCTGACGATCGAGCGGCTGGATCGTCCGGCGCGGCGGGGCGGCCATGACCCCGGCCTGGGTGCTGCGGACCGCCAGGCTCGTCCTGAGTCCGGTAGGCGGGGCCGATCTCGCGGATCTGCGCGCCTTCAAATCCGATCCCGAGGTTTTCGCCGTCATGCTCGGCGGCGTCCGTAACGCCGCCCAGACGGCCGAGGATCTGGCGCACGACGTGATGAACTGGGGCCGCTATGGCTTCGGCATGTGGACCGTGCGCGAGGCCGGTCATCTCGTCGGCATTACAGGGTTGGAGCACCGCCCGGACGGCCGCGGGGTCGCGTTGCGTTTTGCCGTCTCGCATGAAGCGCAGGGCCGCGGCCTGGCCCGCGAAGCCGCCTACGCCGCATTGCGCTTCGGTCACGACCGTGCCGGCCTGGCGCGCGTCATCGCCGTCGCCCGGGAAAGCAATTTCGGTTCCCGCATGGTGCTGGGCGGCATCGGCATGCGGGAGATCGGCACATTCGAGCAGCGTGGGTACGCCATGGTGCTGTACGAAAGCCTCGCCTGACCGTCCCGGCGCCAGGCAGGCCTGAGCCAACCGGTCCGACGCCGATCAGGCGCGCGAGGCTGTCGATCCCGGCCCCAGGCGCGAC
>DASWON010000252.1:0-2180 GCA_036398735.1 Rhodopila sp. | reverse complement strand
CGGCATCGTCCAGTGCCCCGAATCCCGCGAGCTGTTCGGCGACATGTCGGTGCGGGAGAACCTCGATCTTGGCGGACAGCACCTGACCGTCGCGGAGGCCGCGAAGCAGCTCGACTGGCTGTTCGGCCTGTTCCCCATCCTGAAGGCGAGGCAGGGCCAGGCCTCACGCACCCTGTAGGGCGGTGAGCAGCAGATGCTGGCGATCGCGCGGGCGCTGATGATGCAGCCCAAGCTGCTGATCCTGGACGAGCCGACGCTGGGCCTCGCGCCGGTGATCCTGGAACAGCTGTCCAAGGCGATGGAGACGCTGCGCCAGACCACCGACATCACGGTCCTGCTGGGCGAGCAGAACGTAACCTTCGCGCTGCCGCACGCCGACCGCGTCTATGTCATCGAGCATGCTCGGATCGTCTGGGAAGGCGATCCGGGGCGCTTCGCCGAGGAGGCCGGGGCCGGGTATCTGTGACGCCGGCCGGTCGCGGCCGCGCCCGGCCGGCCCAGTGTGGCCGGTTCAATGTGACACGAAAACCGGCCGTTCGGCTCGCAGCAGCAGATCCCGCGTCACCCCGCCCAGCACCCATTCCCGCGTCCGGCTGTGGCCGTAGGCGCCGGCCACCAGCAGATCCGCGCCCTGTTCCCGAACGAGCCCATTCAGTTGAGCGGCATCATCACCGGTCGATGGCGTCGCAACCGGCCTGGCGTCGATATTGTGCCGCTTGAGCCAGGCAACCACGTCGCGCAGGCGCGTCCTGGCTTCGGCAAGATCCTCCTCGCGGGCGATTTCGACGAGGGTCACGCGCCCGGCGACGCCCAGCAGCGGCAACGCGTCGGTGATCGCCCGTCGGGTTTCGGTGGTATCCTTCCAGCCGACGACGACATGCCCGAGGCCAAGGCTCTCGGTCGCCGTCGGCACCACCAGGCATGGCCGTCCGGCCTGTAGCACCAGGTCGCCGACATCGACATGACGCGACATGTCGAACATGGAGGCGTTCTGGTCCACCCCGGTGATCATCAGATCCGCGCAGCACGCCTCGTTCGCCAGATACCCGGACAGCGAGAGGTAGGTCACGGTGGAACGCCATTCGGTCGAGGCGCTGCGGCCAGCCAGAGCGGTGCGAAATTCGGCTTCGGCCGCCTTCATCTCATCCTCGATCTGCTTGCGGTCCTGGTCGATGATCTCGGCCGGGATGTAGCCTTCATTGTAGATGATCCGCATGGGCTGACAGACCGCGATGCCGATGACGCTGGCATCGAAGCGCTCAGCCAACTGCCTGGTCAGCTTCAGCAGTGCGGTGTTCGGCTGCCCAAGCTGCAGATGCACCATCAGTGTCGCATAGCCCATGAGTTCTTCTCCCTCCGTTCGAGTGCCTGAGACCAGGCCGATGTCTGAGACTAGGCCGGCGCAGCGGCCGCGCGTTGATGCGGATCAACCACCGGGCGGCCGGTTTGTCGCATCTTGCGGCCTGGCGTTGACCTGTGTTCATTGGCAGAACCAACCACATGCGCTGATCAGGAGTACTGCGATGGAGATCAAGCGCGAGCACCATATCAATTTCTGGTACATCATCGCGGCGGTGATCGCGGTGATGCTGATCCAGGATTATTTTATCCAGGCAACACTGACCAAGACCATCCCGTACAGCGAATTCGAGCAGCTGGTGGATCAGGGGGCGGTGTCCGACCTGGTGGTCGGGCCGACGCGGATCACCGGCACGCTTAAGGACGCCAAGCCGAACGAGCCGAAGCAGTTCAGCACGGTTCGCGTGCCTGCCGACCTGGCCGACAAGCTGACCGCGGCCAAGCTGTCGTTTTCCGGCGAACCGCCGCCCGGGCTGATCGCCACGGCGCTGGGCTGGATCATTCCATCGGTGGGATTCCTGCTGCTGTGGATGTTCATGATCCGCCCGATGACGGGTCAGGGCATGGGTGGGATCGGCGGGCTGATGTCGATCGGCAAGAGCAAGGCCAAGGTCTATCTCGAGACCGACACCAAGGTGACGTTCGCGGATGTCGCCGGGGTTGATGAAGCCAAGGAGGAATTGCAGGAGGTTGTCGAGTTCCTCAAGGACCCGCGCGGCCACAGCCGGCTTGGCGCGCGCATGCCCAAGGGTGTGCTGCTGGTCGGCCCGCCGGGCACCGGCAAGACACTGCTGGCTCGCGCGGTTGCCGGTGAGGCTGGG
>DASWON010000251.1:0-2563 GCA_036398735.1 Rhodopila sp. | reverse complement strand
TGGATGGGTTTCTGGTGCAGCCGCCGGTGCTGCCGGGGGGGCTGGATGATTTCGTCGAACTGGTCATTCCGGAATTGCAGTCACGCGGCCTGTTCCGGGTCGACTATGAAGGCGCGACGCTGCGGGAGAATCTCGGTTTGCCACGGCCACCGAACCAGTTCGCGGGCGGCGACATCGCCAACTCGCCCGCCGGTCTTGCCGTGCCGCGCTAGCATGGTGGTTGCGACGGATAACGGTGTCGGTCATGACACTCCGGTTCTAGGCCAAGGTGCGCGGGCGCCGGCGGGGCAAATCTGAAAGGCGAGGAAGGCACCCAACTGCGACAGCGTGACGATGCCTGTGGGCGACCAGACGACATCGAGCTGTGTCTGCAGCGAAGCGGCGTTGGCGGCGCGAGGATGGAACGCCAGCATATACACAAGTGCCATTATGCCCGTCAGCTGACACCGAGCACCGCGCGATTGGGTTTGGCGACCGCAGGGAGCGGGCTGGGAACGTCCTCCATCTGGAGGGTCCGGATGCGATAGGCAGCGCACGAACCTACGATGCGGCCCGCTCGATCTCGGCGGGTGGTGCCGCAACAATCGCCGGCGCGAGGGCGGTAGGCGCCAGACCACCGGAGGTGGAATACCCAGACCAGCGGAGTAGAATACAGTGTATCCTGCCGTCCGTACGGCCCGGCGACAAACCAGGCAACCGCGACGAATTCTTCGCCCTGTCGCCGCCTGCGTCGACTCGAACAGGGCGTGAGAGCTGGGCTGGCATTCTGCCTCGTGCGCAACTTGCGGTCACGGATCTGTACCAGGGGCGAATCTAGCGCGGGGCGGCCAGCATGTCGATGAAGTCCGTCTCAGTCACGCAACTTTCTCCAGTTCTGCCGACCTGCTGTCGCGCCGCTGCCAGCCGAACGCCGGCGCCACCTCTTGCGCGACTAGTTCCATGGATCGCAGAACCAACGGATGCGGCGGATCGACCGAGTGCACCTGCACGGCGAGGTCGGTGACTCGGATCAGCGTCCTGTCGGCCCGCAAGGAAGCGATCACCTCGGTCGGCGTGCCAACGTGCACGTCGAACGCGGTGATGAGGTCGTGCAGCGTGTCGCCAGGTGGTTGATATCCCCTGTCGACGGACCGCCGGAGCTGTGTTCGCAGGCCGATATCGGCCAGGCGCAGGGCCTCAGCGCGGGAGTCGGCGACGAACATGGTACGCGAACCGACAATGCGCGGCGCCCGTGCCGGCGGCAGCGCGGCCAGATAGGCGTCGATGATCGGATCCTGCAAGTCCGAGAGCGGAGCGCGCGGCGCCTCGGGCGAGCGCGGCTGGGTGCGCGACAGCATCAGCCCATCGCCGGCGAGGCCGGCCCGCCTGCCACCGGACACCGAGAACGTCGCCTGCCAGATGCGTTCGGCGAGTTCCGGGTGCTGTGGATACAGCGTATCACCACCGGTGACCGGTTTACCTTGCAGCGCGGCTCGCAGCCTTGACAGATTCCGTACGAACAGGTCGTGGCGCTGTTCGCTATCGAGCTCGAACCCCGCGAAGGCAGAGGGATTGCCGCCGTTGCCGACGCCGAGCTCCAGGCGCTTGTCACTGATGAGATCAAGGACGATGGCATCCTCGGCGACGCGAACCGGGAGTTCCAGCGGCAGGGTGATGATCCCGGTGCCAAGACGGATGCGCCGGGTACGCGCGGCGAGGTGGGCGAGGAAGACGAACGGCGACGGCAGGCCGCCTTCGTGTTCGTGGAAGTGGTGCTGCGCGACCCAGGCCGCGTCGAATCCCAGCGCCTCGGCGTGGGTGATCTGTTCAGCCGCCAGGCGGTAGCGCTCCGCCGCCGGTACGGCATCGAGCAGGCGGGTGAAGAAGGCGAGGCGCTGGAATTGCGGGGCAGAGGTCATGGCCAGAGTGTAGGTGGGGGAACGCGCCGGGTTCAATCGGATGCGATACCTGTTCATCCATCGGCGCGGTCACCCCAGGCGGAGGCCGCGATGCCAGACGCCTAAACCTGTTAGTAAGGCGACGTCCCCGGGCTACGGCGTCATCGCAAGGTCTGGCAGAAGCCAGAACATCCGCCGTTGGCCGATGGTGCCCGAGATCGCGCTTGCGTCCACACTCCCGGCCTTCGAGTTGGTTTACTGTCGGAAGCTCCGCCCGCGCGACCTCGCGGTGGCCCTGGTGGCCTGTCAGCACCCTCCGGCGTTCGCCGTTTTCCGCGATGCCTGCGTGGCGGAATACCGCTCCGCGCGCATGCTCGCGGACGATGACGTGGCACTGCGCCCATGTTCCTGCTGATCCGCGGCATGGCGCAGATCGGCTGGCATCATCAGCGCCCGGAATGGCCGCCCTCGCCCGAGTTGCCGCGGCTGAAGGAGCATGCCTGCGCGACGGCGGCGCAGTTCACGCCGATATGCTGAGCGCCGGCGCTGGGCGGAGGCCCGAGGGGTGATTGCCTGGAGGGATCATTGCGTGAGGACGGCTGCCTGGACCGGCAGCCGCCACGATGTTTTCTGGCGTTCTATCGTCCGCTGCAAAGAAGAGCTCGAATCTGCAAGCTGTTTGGTTC
>DASWON010000250.1:0-7884 GCA_036398735.1 Rhodopila sp. | reverse complement strand
ATCGCGCACGAGGCCGATGAGACCGGGGCGGTTCGCAAGCGGCGGTTCAACACCGCGATCCTGGTCAGCCCGGCGGGCGATATCCTGCTCAAATATCGCAAGGTGCATCTGCCGGGGCACGCGGAATATGACCCCGAACGCGGCGTGCAGCATCTGGAGAAGCGGTATTTCGAGGTCGGCAACCTTGGCTTTCCGGTGATCCGGGCCCCGATGGGCGGGCTGGACGGGATCAACATGGGAATGATGATCTGCAACGACCGCCGCTGGCCCGAAGCCTGGCGCGTGCTCGGTCTGCAGAGCGTGGAGCTCGTAGCGCTGGGATACAACACGCCGAGCCTGAACATGGAGGCGGGCCGCTTCGAAGCGCATCATCTGCGGGTGTTTCACTCCCATCTGTCGATCCAGGCGGGGTGCTACCAGAACGCGTGTTTCGCCGTCGCTACGGCCAAGGCAGGGGTCGAGGACGGATGCGAGATGTTCGGGCACTCGATCATCGTCAATCCGCAAGGCGAGATCATCGCCATGGCGGCTAGCTGGGACGATGAGCTGATTACCGCGGACTGCGACCTGGACATGTGCACGCTGGGGCGGACGACGATCTTCGCATTCGAGAAGCACCGGCGGCCGGAGGCGTATGGCCGGATCACCGGCCAGGTGGGTGCGGTGGCACCGGCGGTCTGGCAAAAGCCGGGGCAGCGTTGACAACGGCCCGCCCGGGCAGCCCCGCTGTCGCTGTCGCTGTCGCTGTCGCTGTCGCTGTCGCTGTCGCTGTCGCTGTCGCTGTCGCTGTCGCTGTCGCTCTTGGTGTGTCGGTGTCGGTGTCGGTGTCTGGCGAGCGACGCGGTGGTGGTTCGACGCGCAGCGCGCGGAGTGCCCGCCGGGGCTGGCATCCGGTGTGCGCTGCACAAAGACCTTGCAATCCCCGATCCTCTGGCCGATATAACGGAGGTCTTTCCGTGGCTGCGTGATTAACGGGCGGTTCTCCTCGTCCGTCGTTCCGGAAATTTCCATCTGAAAACCGTTCGTTCCCACTTAATCGCGCGGGGCGACGAACTCACAGGCGCTTGCCGCTTTCCTTTTCGGGACGGGCGCTGGAGCATAACTACGTCTTGACCCAAACGACATTTTCGGCCCTCGGCTTGTCCGAGCCTCTGCTGCGCGCCATCGAATCGCGTAAGTTCGAAGTCCCCACCCCGATCCAGGCCGATTCCATCCCGCCGCTCCTGGCGAACAAGGATCTCCTCGGAATCGCCCAGACCGGCAGCGGCAAGACCGCCGCCTTCACCCTCCCCATCCTGCAGCACCTCGCGGCTCAGCAGATCCGGCCGGCGCCGTTCGTGGCTCGCGCCCTGATCCTGGCGCCGACCCGCGAGCTGGCCCTGCAGATCGACGAGACAGTTCGCGCTCTGTCCATCCACCTGCGTCTGCGCACCGTGGTGATCATCGGCGGCGCCAGCCGCTTCAAGCAGGTCGAGGCCATGCGTCGCGGCGCTGATATCGTCATCGGCACACCGGGTCGCGTCTGCGACCTGATGCAGACCCGCGAACTGCAACTCGGCGCCATCACTCACTTCGTGCTGGATGAGGCCGACCGGATGCTCGACCTCGGCTTCATCAAGGACATTCGCCGCATCGTCGCGGCCCTGCCGCCGCGGCGTCTGTCCTGCCTGTTCTCGGCCACCATGCCGGCCGAGGTGAGCAGCCTGGCGAACAGCCTGTTGCGCGATCCCATCCGCGTCGAGATCGCCCGCAAGGAAGAGACCGCACCGAAGATCGAGCAGTTCGTGCACCACCTGGCGCAGAGCGGCAAGCAGTCGCTGCTGCTGTCGATGCTGCAGGACGATGCATTCAGCCGCGTCATCGTCTTCACGCGCACCAAGCACGGCGCCAACAAGGTGGCCGGCGTGCTGGAGAATGCCGGGATCCAGGTCAACGCGATCCATGGCAACAAGAGCCAGCCGCAACGTGAGAAAGCGCTGCGGGAGTTTCGCACCGGCCGGGCCCGCGTTCTGGTGGCAACCGACATCGCCGCGCGCGGGATCGACGTGACGGGGATCTCCCACGTCATCAACTTTGATCTGCCGGCGGAACCTGAGAGCTACGTTCATCGCATCGGCCGCACCGCGCGCGCCGGCGCCGCGGGCGTCGCGATCTCGTTCTGTGATCCTTCGGAGCGTGGCGTGCTGCGCCAGATCGAGCGGCAGATGAACACCGCCATCACGGTGGTCGGCGACGCCCCTCCGCCGATGACGCATCAGCCGAAGCGCCCTGGCGCTCCTGGCCAGGCGCAGCGCCGGCGCTACAACGATCGCGGTAACCGGGGTATGCGTTCCGCTGCCTGACGCGCGCGCTACAGCTCATATGGCGCGGGGTGCCTGGTTCGCACCCCGCCCAAGCCGGTGCCTCACGGGCCTGCCTCCCAGGAGTTGGCTTCCCGTGGGCCAGTCTCGCACGGGTCACTCTCCCCCTGCCGGCCGATCTCCTACGGGCCAGCCCTGCCTGATCCGGCCTCCGACGAGACGAACTCCCGTGGGCCTGTCTCCCGCTCAAGACCAGCGCTGCCTGATCCAATCTCTCACGGGGCGGCCTCTTGCCGGCCGGATTCCCCCGGACCAGAGTCTCCAAGGCCAGATTCCGCAGGGCCGGTTTCCCCTGGGCCAAATTCCTCTGGGCCAGATTCTGCTGGGCCAGATTTCCCTGGGCCAGATTTCCCTGGCCCAGATTTCCCTGGCCCAGATTTCCCTGGGCCAGATTTCCCTGGTCCAGGCGCCGTTCGGCTCATGACCACACTCTATATCGACGGCGACGCCTGCCCGGTACGTGACGAGGTGTATCGCGTCGCGGACCGTTTGGGCCTGCCGGTGTTCGTCGTGGCCAACGGCTCGCGGCCTATCCGCCCGGCCGGGCGACCGAACGTGACGATGATCATCGTGCCGGCCGGCGCGGACGTCGCCGACGACTGGATTGCCGAACGGGTGACCGAAGCGGACGTGTGCATCACCAGCGACATCCCGCTGGCGTCGCGCTGTCTCGCCAAAGGCGGCCGCGCGCTGGCGCCGAACGGCAAGATCTGGACCCCGGACAACATCGGCAACGCCCTCGCCGGCCGTGAGGTCGGGCGCTACCTTAGGGAGATGGGTCTGAACACCGGCGGCCCGGCCCCGCTGACGAAACAGGATCGCTCGCGCTTCCTGAGCGCACTCGATACAATGGTGCGCGCCGCCCAGAGGGGCTGACCTTTCCCTGGAGGGCTGACCTTCCTCGGGCGGCTAAAGTGTCCCGTCGCGGTGCGCCTCTCGCCTTGTGACCACGAGCAGCCGTGTCGGTCGGATACTTCGGTTACGAGGTGACGTATCGCCCCGCACGTATGGCGGCGGCAGCGGGAGCGTGGGGCATGATCGACAAGGTTCTTGGAGTCCTGGGTGGCATGGGGCCGCTGGCGAGCGCCCAGTTCATGCTGCGCCTGACCCTGTTGACGCCGGCCAGCCGTGATCAGGATCACATTCCGGCGGTGCTTTGGTCTGACCCGCGCGTTCCGGACCGCACCGGCGCTCGTCTGGGTGCCGGCCCCGATCCGCTGCCCTGGCTGCTGCGCGGCATCGCCGGCCTGAAGGCCGCGGGTTGCGATGCGATCGCGATTCCTTGCAACACGGCGCACGGCTGGTTCACACCAATGGTTCAGGCCGCCGGTGTGCCGATTCTGCATATCGTCGACGCCGCGGCGGCCGATCTGCGGCGGATCGGGCTCCCCAGCGGCACCGTCGGCCTGATGGGAACGGCTGGTACGCTGGCGATGCGGCTGTATCAGGATCGCCTCGGTGACCAAGGCTGGACCATCATCGAGCCGGAACCGGCCGAGATGCAGCGGCTGGTGACGCCCGCCATCGCGTCGGTCAAAGCAAACCGTCTGGCCGAGGCCTATCAGCCGCTGGCCGAGGTGGTCGGCAGCCTGGCCTCTCGCGGTGCCAGCGCCGTGGTGCTGGGCTGCACCGAAATTCCGCTGGGCATCCAGGCCGGGCCTTCCGATACATTACCGGTTCCGGTCGTGGACACGATCGACGCTCTCGCCCGCGCGTCGATAGCCTGGGCGACGGGTCAAGCCCGTTAGAGCCCCGCCGCCCCGTCCCGGGCCGCGCCAGCCCAAGGCCATCCCAGTCCCAGCTCGCGCCAGTCCCGGGCCGTGCCAACCCCAGGTCGCGTCAAGGTCCGGGACGAGCCTCGGCTCCGTAGCAGCCTCCAATGCCGGGTCGGCAGGACTGGCCGGCACGGCCGATCCGTCCACGCGTCAATATGAGGACTTTCAGCCATCGACGAGGCTCGGCAGCCGGACACGTGTCTCCGGTCCGGGCCGGTCAGCTCGCGAGACGACTGGCGAGAGATCTCTGGAACTCGTCCATCATCATGAAGCCCGGATCCGCGCGGCAGGCAGCCTCGGTGTCCCGTAGGATCTCGGCGTCGGACCTGGTCAGGTCCAGCGGCTCCCCGTGTGGCTGCGGCACATGGAACGGCGTGTCCAGGTAGGCTTCGACAGTGTTGCCCTCGGGGTCCTTGAAGTAGCAGGACCAGGCGTTGCCGTGGCTGATCACCCGCATGTCGGTGGCGCCGTTTTCCAGCGCCCGCCGGTGCACCTCGCGCAGGTCGGCCAGGGAGTCCAGCATGAAGGAAATCTGGTTGATCGGATTGAACCCGGACGTATCGGGGCGGCCGTTGACCAGCACAAGCTGATGATGATTGCCGGCGCTGCCGCTCATGAACGTCAGTTCCATACCGCTGCGGGCCTGGCCGCTATCTGTCACCATCAGTCCGAGGACGGTCGTGTAGAAGCGCTCCAGCAGCGGTTTATCGTGCGCATAGATGCCGACATGGGCGAGGCGAGCTCGGATTTTCGATTGTTGCACCGCTTGTCCCCTTGGCATGGTCATCCCCCTGGCTGGTCATTGGTTGTGTTTTGATCATTCAAGGTCGCGGCCGTCGATTGTGCAAGCACCGCGTTGGTGCACGCTTGACTGCCGCTCGCGCCGATCGTCGGGCTCGCTGCCAACCGCGGCTGCCCCTCCGCCGCCTCGGCCGCTGGCGGAACGCTTCCTTACCATCCTAAGCGGCACCGCGCGCTTCGCAGGCTGGTGACCACCTGAAATGGTGCCCGAGAGAAATCGAATGCTGCGGCCTGTCACCGGCCGGGCCCCTCGTGGACCTGCAACGCCGGTGCACCCCGTCGTCGCCTGGATGATCGCCAGCCCTCGGGCGGGCCTGCCGCCTCGTATCAGGCCGGCCCGATCGCGATCATGATCCGCTGATGCCGGGAGAACAGTCGTGTCAACACATCCAGCGCCTGCTTGACCGGCCAGTACTTGCGGTTGAGCAGCGCCATGCCACGATCGAATTCTGCCCCACTGACGATCTCGGCCCGTGCGACGACCCACGCGCCGGTCACCTTGCCACGCGCGTCGCAAGGGGCGATCTTCGCCAGGCTGCTGCGACGCAGGCGCTTGGCCTTGCCGGAGTCCGCCGTGGCATAGACGTAGAATCGCGTTACGCCGGCCTCAGCCGGAGCCGCGGCAAACCAGACCGGGGTCCGCACACCCGCGCCGCTCTTGCGGTAGGTCTCGAGGTTCAGGTACCGCTTGCCCTCGAACGCACCAAATCCCGCGGCTGGGTCCACCAAGGGCCTCCTGTTTCAATCCTCAGCCGACACCGTATCCCCTGCCTCCGTGAAAGTCTTTGCAAACTCGGCGGACGCGATCAGCGCGAGCGTCTGGCGCAACGCCGTGGCCTGCTCCTGCCCGAAGGCGGTCTCGAACCGGTGCTGCGCCGCCTGCCACAGTCGCTGTGACTCCGCGAGCCTGGCCTGTCCCGCGGCGGTCAGCGCGATCAGCCTGCCGCGCCGGTCCGCCGGATCCACAGTGACTGCGACCAGACCGTCCCGTTCGAGCGGCTTCAGATTGTGCGCCAGCGCCGACCGGTCCAGTACCAGGGAGGCCGCGAGGTCCCCCATCGTCGGTGTACCGGCCCGAGCGATGTGGGCCAGGATGGAACGTTGCGTCGAGCGCAGGCCACACGGCGCCAGAACCGAGTCGTAAAGCTGCGACACCCGCCGCGTCGCTTTGCGCAGCGCGGTTCCGTTGCACACCGATTCCGGACGTGATGCCGCGGTGACGGCCTCGCCGGCCGCCGGTGTCCCAGTCATTCGAATCTCCTGCTCCTTCATGGTGGTCACGCCTCTTGATCAATATAGGCACCTGCCCATAATGTTCGATATGTGCATATGCCAACAATGACCGTTGCCCGGTCCGTTGGGTCCCGGTCGCTCGCGGCTGGACCTGCCGCCTCCACCGGGCAGCCCGCCGACACCCCCACGGGCGAGCCCGCCGACCTCATTGGCGAGCCGCCGGAGGCCGATGGCTGCCGCCTGGGTGCCGGATCATGGCTGCCTCGCAGGTGACCGCAAACGGCCGGCCGCGCGTCGGCAAACCAAAGGAGAGAGCACGATGCGTATCCTTGTCGTAGGAGCCGGTTCGACCGGTGGCTATTTCGGTGGACGCCTGGCGGAGGCCGGGCGCGACGTGACCTTCCTGGTGCGCCCTGCGCGCGCGGAACGCCTGCGGGCGAACGGCTTGCAGATCATCAGTCCGCACGGCGATGTCACGCTGGCGCCGAAGCTCGTCACTGCCGGCACGATCGAGGGCTCCTTCGATGTCGTGTTGCTCACGGTGAAAGCTTTTGCGCTGGACGCGGCGCTCGATGATCTCGCCCCGGCCGTTGGGCCCGAAACGATGATCCTGCCGGTGCTGAACGGCATGAAGCACGTCGACACGTTGATCGCCCGCTTCGGCCGCGACGCCGTCGTCGGCTGCGTCTGCAAGGTCGCGACGATGGTCGACGAACAGGGTCGCATCGTGCAGCTCAACAAGCTGCAGGACCTCGCCTATGGCGAACTGGGCGGGCAGCCCTCGGCGCGCACCGCGGCACTGGACGAAGTCATGCGCGGCGCCGGTTTCGACGCCCGTCTGTCGCCCACCATCGCGCGCGACATGTGGGAGAAATGGGTTCTGCTCGCGACGCTCGGCGGCATCACCTGCCTGATGCGCGGCGATATCGGTGCGGTCGAGGCAGCGCCGGGCGGCACGGAATTCGCCCTGGCGTTTCTCGATGAGGTGACGGCCACGGTCCGGGCGGCCGGCGTGCCTCCGAGCGAGCCGTTTCTCGCCGCCACGAGGTCCGCGGTGACGCAGAAGGGTTCGCCGCTGACCTCCTCGATGTATCGTGACCTGCGTCAAGGCAGTCCCGTCGAGGCGGAGCAGATACTCGGCGATTTGCTGCTGCGCGCCAGGGCCGCGGGAGTTGCCACGCCGCTGCTGGCCACGGCGTTCACGCATCTGATGGTGTACCAGGCCGGAGTTGCCCACGCATGAGCGCGACCAGTTCGGCCGGGCTGGGCGGCGCGACGCCGGCCGATCCGCCTCGGCACAATGCCCGGACGGCGGCGTTCCTGCACGGTCCGGTCGTCCCGACGCTGATCCGGCTGTCCTGGCCGAACATCCTCGTCATGCTGGCGCAGTCCAGCACCGGACTGATCGAAACCTGGTGGATCAGCCATCTCGGGACCGACGCCCTGGCCGGCATGGCGGTTGTCTTCCCCGTGGTCATGCTGATGCAGATGATGTCGCAAGGTGCGATGGGCGGCGGCATTTCCTCGGCGATCGCCCGCGCCCTGGGGGGCGGCCGGCGCGACGAAGCGGATGCGCTGGTTCTGCATGCCATCCTGATCAACCTGGTGTTCGGGGCGTTCTTTTCGATCGTGGTGCTGGCGTTCGGCCCGTCGCTGTACCGGGCGCTGGGCGGGCAGGGCGCCTCGCTGGATGCGGCGTTACGGTACTCGAACGT
>DASWON010000249.1:0-15325 GCA_036398735.1 Rhodopila sp. | reverse complement strand
CTGCTGATCAGCAACGTGATCCGCTACAACGCTGTCGACATCCCGACCAAGCAGACGGCGTTCAGCCAGTATGACCGGCCGCGCAGTGTTGCGCGTTATGCGGTGATTGCCCGGCACCTCGGCCTCGGTGGCAGTCGCGACCATGAGCGGGTGGAGCGGCTGATCGGCTGGGTCGACGAGATGAAGCGGACGCTGGAAATCCCGGCGTCGATCCAGGCGGCAGGCGTGCCGGAGGCGGCGTTCCTGGAGCGTGTCGACCACATCGCCGAAGCCGCGTTCGACGACCAGTGTACCTCGGCCAATCCCCGCTATCCGCTGGTCGCGGAGATCCGGCAGTTGCTGCTGGACAGCTATTATGGCCGCACCTACGCCGAACCGTATGAGCGGGAGGACCGGCATACCGCGATGACGGCGCCAGAGGGACGGCCGTCAGACGGACGGGCGCCAGAGGGACGGGCGCCGGACCGACGGGCGGCGGAATAGGACGGTCTCGCGGCCGTTGTGCCGTCGCGGGGCCGTGCTGCAAATGCCGGTCCAGCGATTTGGCGGTGCTGTCGACCTGCGTCAGCTCACCCAGGGAATGCCGGTGCTACGACTGATGGTCTCGCTGGTGGCCACATAAAACCCGTCCCGATCGATGGCGGCCTTGACCGGTTCGGAGGAGCCTATTCCCGCACCTGCTTCGCCCGCGTCAGCCTGGCGAGACCATGGCGCGAATTCGGCCGGCAGGTTCGCGCCGGTCCCGTCAGCAGTGAAGCCGAGAACATCTGGCGCCCTGCTGGAGCTGAAAATGTAAATTTCCATACTCCAGGGTAGCACGCCGCCGCGGATGTTGCGAGCAGAGTGGTCGCGTGGCAGTTCGATACCGTCGCCGCCCGGGACCGCCGCCGCCCCAAATCGCCTCCCGGGATCGTCGCTGTCCAGGTTTGTCGGCGCCCGGGACCGCCGCCGCTGGGATCGCTGCCGCTGGGGATCGCCGGCGCAGGTTTGCCGCCGCCGTGGACCATAGCCTGCCACGCCAATCCGCGCCGCGGGATCGCCCTGACGCAGAAAGGCCGCGTCAGGGGGCCGGGCAGCCGCTCGTTCGTTGGCGACGCGTCCGCAGCCGGCCCCTAAACAGACGCGCCGGGGGGAGCTTGCGAAAATCCCGGAGGCCGCCTATCGCGCCTGCAGGACCAATGGGCAGGCGGACGGTGCGGAGGGCAGGCTGATGATACGGGTACTGAAGCAGGGCGCGACCGAGGCAGAGAAGACTGAAGCGGACCGCAAAGTCCGCCAGACGGTGGAAGCCATACTTGAGGACATCGGCGCGCGTGGCGATGCGGCGGTGCGGGCGTTATCGGCGCAGTTCGACAAGTGGGAGCCGGCAGCCTTCCGGTTGCGCCAGGATTAGATCGATCAGCTGATGCGCAGCCTGCCCGATCAGGTGATCACCGACATCAAGTTCGCCCAGGCGCAGATCCGCCGCTTCGCCGAGGCACAGAAGGATGCGCTGCGCGACATCGAGGTGGAGACCCTGCCCGGCATCCGGCTGGGTCACAAGAACATCCCGGTCAACAGCGTCGGCTGCTACGTGCCGGGCGGTCGCTATCCGATGGTCGCCTCCGCGCACATGTCGGTACTGACGGCCAAAGTCGCGGGCGTGAAGCGCGTCGCCGCCTGCACCCCGCCGCTGAACGGGGTGCCGCCGGCCGCGACGGTGGCCGCCATGGCGCTGGGCGGTGCGGACGAAATCTATCTGTTGGGCGGCATCCAGGCGGTCGCTGCGATGGGGCTGGGCACCGAGACGATCGCGCCGGTCGACATGCTGGTCGGCCCCGGCAACGCCTTCGTAGCCGAGGCCAAGCGCCAGCTGTTCGGCCGCGTCGGCATCGACCTGCTCGCCGGACCCACCGAGACGCTGATCATCGCCGACGACACTGCCGACGTGGAGATGTGCGCCACCGATCTGCTGGGTCAGGCGGAACACGGTCCGACCTCGCCAGCCGTGCTGCTGACGACATCAAAGAAGATCGCCGAGGGCATTCAGGCCGAGATCGAGCGCCAGCTTGCCGTGCTGCCCACCGCCGACATCGCCTCCGTCGCATGGCGCGATCACGGCCAGGTGATCCTGTGCGACACCGACGAGGAACTGGTGTCCGAGGCCGACCGGATCGCATCGGAGCATGTGCAGGTGCTGACCCGGGAGCCGCGCTGGTTCCTTGACCGCATGACCAACTACGGCGCGCTGTTTCTCGGCAAGGAGACCAACGTCGCATACGGGGACAAGGTGATCGGTACGAATCACACGCTGCCGACGAAGCGGGCGGCGCGCTACACAGGTGGGTTGTGGGTCGGGAAGTTCCTCAAGACGGTGACCTATCAGCAGGTCAGCCCCGAGGCGACGGCGATGATCGGGGAGTACTGTTCGCGTCTGTGCGCGATTGAAAATTTCGCCGGGCACAAGGAACAGGCGGATCTGCGGGTGCGACGATACGGCGGAAAGAACACCTGATTCGACCGGCCGCGTTTACCAGTCCTTAACCGTTCTTGAGTATGGGTCCAGTCATCAGCTGATTACCGGACCGCGTTTATGAGTCAAAGCGCCGCACAGATATGCTATTTGTCGCACGCGGGGTTCCGCATGCTTGGGGACCCTGTGTTCCGGCTGAGCGAGGGAACACGGATTCCTTCGATGGTCGTCCGGCTGGAGAGCCAGGAGGCGGTGCTGCCGCTGCGCGCTATTGCGCGCGAATTCCGAATCGAGCCGACCAGTGCAGACGGGCAGATGTTGAACCTGATCGAACAGGCACTGGATTTCGTTGTATCGCTAAAATTAGGTGAGAGACTGCCGACCGAACTCAATGGCGGTGCGGCGAGCTGGGAGCCGAACGAGCAGGACCGCCGGATCGCGGGCAGCCGGGTGCGGCACAACCTGGTCCGTTGCGTTTTTGCACGAACAGGCAAGGGCGCCGCCATCGACGGGGGCGGGGCGCCTGGCTGGGAAGATGCGCCGAAGAACCAGGCGATGTTGCGGGACGCGCTGGCCGAGGCGGCATCACAGTTTGAAGGCGCTGATGTTGCCGAAGTCACTGCACGCGTCGCGTCGATCTGCGAGGAGATGGCCTATATCGAGGCCATGCGCCGTGCCCTGGCTCGCGGCATTACCAGCCTGCGGGAGAAGCTGTTGCACATGCATGAGGGCCAGGTCCCGATCAGCCAGCAGGAGACCGTCAAGCAGGTCCAGAGGCTGGCTCGTCTCGGCATCAAGGAGATTATGGCTCGTTTCGACGAAGTGGATGTTCGCCTCGACGATATGCTGGCGATGCTGAGGGATCTTCCGGCCGTAATCGCCGGGCTGCGGCGTCAGCGAGACTGGCTGTTCCGCAGCAACCGTGCCTGGAGCGAGGTCTTCACCGACTGGGCGAATGCACCGAAGCATTTCGACGAGTTTTTCATGAAGGTGGTGGAACGGACCTATCTTTTTCTAGCCCCACGCTACATGTCGTTTCAGGAATGGACCGTTGTCGAGACCAGGTTGAAAAAGGCTGCACCTCGGGCGACGGTGTGGTGAACGCGCCTGGGCGGCTGCCGGACGCAGGGTGCGCCACCTCTCGCCGGTGATGTGGCGTCACGATAGTGGGCGCCACAAGACTGGATTAGTGATCAGAATCTGGCGGAAAGATATGTCAGATGTGGCCACTGGCTTAGATTTGACGGGCCGGTTCACCCGGCGCCTTGGGCAGCCAACGTTGGGACCGGACCACTAACGCCAACCCCGAGCGCGCGCTGTCCCCCAGATCAGCAGAAGCAGCAACGGCAACAGTGCTCCCATCGCGCACAGCCCGAACCAGCCAGCCACCGAGAAGCTGCTGCTGGCGATTGCTGAACCGGCCGCGGCTCCGATGAAGGCCGACGTCATGTACACGGCGGTGACGCGGGAGCGCGCCTGTGGCGCGAGCCGATAGATCACCGACTGGTGCGTCACCTGCAGGCCCTGGGCACCGATGTCGAGCAGGAAGACGCCGGCGCCGACGGTCCATACCGAATGGCTGCCCGCCGCCAGCAGGCCCCAGGACAGCAACAGCACCGTGGCGAACGCGGCAGTCAACATGTTGGCGTGGCCACGATCGCTCAGCCGTCCGGCTGCGTTCGCTGCCACGGCGCCGGCGGCACCGATCAATCCGAACAGGCCGATTCTTGCCTCTGAGTAGTAATAAGGGGCGCCGCTCAGCAGAAAGGTCAGGCCGGTCCAGAGCACGCTGAAACTACCGGTGCCCAGCGCAGTGTAGATCGATCGGCGGCGCAGTTCCGGTTCGGCTCGGGCGAGCACGATCAGCGAGTACAGCAGCTGCCGGTAGGCCAGGCGGCTCTGGCGGTCGCCTTCACGCGGGATCGCTGCACGCAGCGCGAACAGCAAAGCGGCGACGGCGACGGCCGCGATGACATACATCGTGCGCCAACCGGCCCATACTGCGACGAATCCCGAAACCGTGCGAGCCAAAAGGATGCCCAACAGCAGGCCCGTCATGACCTGGCCGATATAGCGGCCGCGCGTTGCCTCGGGCGCCTTGGAGGCGACGTACGGGATCACCACCATGGACGCGCTCGACGTGCAGCCGACCAGCAGACTGGCGGCCGCGAAGCTCGAAAATCCCGGACTGGCCGCGGTCGCCAGGAGCCCGGCGAAATTGATCGTCAGCATGCCCGATAGCAACTGGCGCCGGTCCAGCACGTCGCCCAACGGCACCACCAGCAGCAATCCGAGTGCGTAGCCGAGTTGGGTGAACGTGACGAGATAGCCGGCGCTGGTGACGTTGTGGCCGAACGATGCAGCCACCGCGGCAAGCAGCGGCTGGACGTAGTAGAGGTTCGCGACCATCGTCCCCGCCGTGGTCGCGAACAGCAGCACGCGCCATCGGTTGAGCAGTCCGGCCTCGGTTTCGATCATTGAGCTTGCACCACGATCCTGTCACGCTGGTCACAGATGATTGCCCGCCTCCGTGCGTCAAGCCGGCGCTGGGCGCAGATTCAGTCGCACACCAGAATACGTCGGGGTGTGGCCGTCGCGCCGCGAGACGGACTGAACGACCAGGAGGGGCAGGTTGGCAAGCGACATCCGTAGGGACACGCGTCTGACCGGAAGAAGCGTGCGGCGGCCCTGTTCGACGCCGTCGGATCGATGGGCCTGATCGCGCTCTGCTGAACTGAGTGGATGATTTCGAGCGATACGACGTCCTTTCCGAATAATCGTCTGTTGTCACGAAAACTTGGCACCAGCGGACAGTATGTTACGTAATAGATAATATATGCATCGCCGCAGGCCATCCCGCCGATCCGCGAGATTGCCGACGCCACCGTTTTCACCGATCCCGGCTCGGCCCTTCATGAATGGGAGGGAGGCCGCCCGGTGGGTTCGGTTCCGATCCGCGAAAACACCGGCTGCGTGGACCTCCGGCCGATCTTCGAGGATAGCAGACGCGACTTGACGAACACGCGGGCACCGCCGGCGCCAAGACTCCATGCCTGTGCGCATCGGGCGGTGGCGGGGGTTCGGCGTCGGCGTTGCCGGACAGTTGGTCGGCGAATTCCAGCACGCGCGAATTGCCGGCGACAGGGACCTCGGCCGGATCAGTCCGGTCACCGCGGGGCGGAGGCGCGACCCGCATACCTCGGGACGGAGGCAGGACGGGAATGTAAAGGTGCAACCGGGGGCAGTGAGTGCATGTTCGGCGGCTTCTACGCGCGGCGGCGACACCGGCGTCGAAACCGAAGCATCATATATGGGAGGCGCCGCTATACAAGCGCGCGGGATACGCCAGCCCAGGTAGTCGCGCCGTCAGCTTTGCGACAGGATCGCCCGCCGCACCCGGTCTGCCAGGGCTTGCGTCGACGTGTCCCCATCCGAGATGACGCCGTAGCCCATGTGGGAATCGATCCAGGCATAACCGTTCACCTCGCCGACGTTGACGGGCTGCATCGGTGCCACCCCGGACCGCATCGGTTGCAGGAAGATCGTGATACGGTTGCCGTGGCCATCGTCATACACAAGCATCGCGGCCGCGCCGATCATCGTGGACAGCACCCGTCCGCCGACCAGCCGATAGCCCTGCGCGCTGAGATCGGGCACGTTGACGGGGTGGTGCAGTTTCTGGCCGATCCAGGCCACCAGTTCGTCGCGGTTTTCCGGTCCGATCTCGATGGGACGGGTCGGATCCGCGGTGAACACCGAATGGGCCGCCGCGGCTTCCCGGCCGAGACGGGTCACCTCTCCCATCCGCTGCGTGCCGCGTGCCGTCCATCCCGCGCCGGCACCCAGACCGAGCGTCAGCAGCAGCATGGCGGCTATGCGCCATTTGGTGCTGAACAGTCCCCATTGTCGTGCCGCTCGCTGCTCCATCAGACGTCCGAGGTGCAGCGACGACGGCACCGGTTCGTGCAGTTTGAAGACCAATGCTTCACGCAGAGCCTTGGCCTGCTGGTGCCAACCCTCGACCCGGCGTCGCAAATCCGGGTTCGCCTGCAGATGCGTTTCCACCTCCCTGCGGCGGGCCGGCTCCAGCCGGTCGTCGACGTAGGCGTGCAGGTCATCCTCCTGAATAGGGCGGATCGGATCGGTCATTTTATCCTTCTCAGCAACGGCCGTCTGCCGCCGTCCATGTATGCATGCAACGCGTCCCGGGCGCGACTGAGCCGCGACATCACGGTCCCCACGGGAACCCCCAGGACCGACGCCACCTCGCGGTATTCCAGCCCCTCGACACTGACCAGCAGAAGCACCTGGCGCTGATCATCGGTCAGCCGCTCGAGACCCGCCAGCAGGTCTCGCCGCTCCAGCGCGCCATCCTGCTCAGGAGCGACAGGAACATCAGCGTTCGCCGAACCATCACTTTGCATCGTCTCACGCCGCCGCCGCCGCGTCCGCCAGCGGCTGACGAACAGGTTGTGCATGATCGTGAACAGCCATGGCCGGACGGCGGAGACCGCGGTATCGGCGGCCAGCCGGTCCAGTGCCCGTACCAGACAGTCCTGCACGAGATCGTCGGCATCATCGGTGTTGCGCAGCAAACTCCATGCATACCGCCGTAGAGCGGGAATTGAGGCCTCGATCTCACCCATCAACGTCATCAGGTCTCCTGCGGCCCACGATACGTAAGTTGACGTCTGATGGCCCCGCCTATTCCGCGCCGGGCCTAATTTCGCGATAGCGGGAATACCGGCGCCCGAGCGGCGTCTGTGGAGGCAACCGACACGCCTTGGACTGACCTTGGTGCGGCGGCTGTGGCTTTTGTCAACAACGGGTGGATCAGATGATGAGACGACATGTTCTTGCCAGCCTTGCGTTCGGCCTGGTGGCCGGCACAATGGGTGCCGCGGTGGCGCAGACCTCGCCGCCCAGTCGGCTGCGCGCGACGATCGACAGCGTGACCGCCACGACGCTGACGGTAACGCCACGCAACGGCAGCCCGACCACGCTCGCGCTTCCCTCCGACGTGCCTGTCGCCGGAGTCTCGATCGCCAAGATTGGCGACATCAAACCGGGCAGCTACATCGGGACAGCGGCAGCGCCGCAACCGGACGGGACGCAGAAGGCGTTGGAGGTACACGTCTTTCCCCCGAGCATGGCCGGTTCGGGTGAGGGCTTTCGTCCCTGGGACAGTGCTCCTAACAGCACAATGACAAACGGCACCGTCGGCGATCTCGTCGGTTCCCATGGTCGTACCTTGACGGTGAAATACCAGGGTGGCGAGAAGACGGTGATCGTGCCGGAAGACGTGCCGATCGTCAGCATCGAGCCTGGCTCGCGCGCGCTGCTGACACCTGGTGCGCATGTGATCGTGTTCGCGAGCAAGGACAGCAACGGCACGCTGACCGCAATGCGTATCCTGGCCGGTGAGAAAGGGCTGACTCCGCCGATGTAGCCGTCGGGGTCCGGGGGGCGTCAATGCGATGCGGGCGCCTCCCAATCCTCACGCACATGGTCGGGATCATCGGATATGCGGATCGTTCACCGATGTCGCAGAGCAGCCTGGCCAGCTGCGGCTCAGCCGCATGCTCAAAAGTGCCGAATCGGTCACGGCCGTCTCTCAACGGCGTTGCAGAGCTCTCTGGCCAGCCGCAGCGCCGCCACGTGATGATGCAAGGCCAGGGGTGCTGCCCGGGGCTGCGTCTCCAGGATAGCGCAACACGACCTTCAACTCGGGAATTTCCCATGCCAATCAAGCAGCGCAATGGCGCACGCAAACCCGCTGTGGCGATCCATCCGCTGGTGGTCCGCCTGACCCATTGGATCAACGCCGCCGCCATCTGCGTCATGGTGATGAGCGGCTGGGGCATCTACAACGCGTCCCCGCTGTTCCCCTTCCGATTTCCGGTCTGGGCAACCCTCGGCGGGTGGCTTGGCGGGTCGATCGCCTGGCATCTGGCGGGGCTGTGGGTGCTGGTCAGCAATGCAACGATCTATCTGGGCTACGGGCTGCTGTCGGGACGCTTCGTCCAGGTCTTCCTGCCACTGACGCCGGCCATGGTGTGGCATGACCTCGTGCAGGCGCTTTCGCTGCGCCTCTCGCATCCGCCGGGAACCTATAATGCTGTGCAGCGCCTTGCCTACGTGGGTGTGCTGATGCTCGGTGGCGCGGCCGCGCTGTCCGGACTGGCACTGTGGAAGCCGGTGCAGCTGCAGACCCTGGCGGCGCTGCTCGGCGGCTACGAGGCGGCGCGGCGGATCCACTTCCTCGCCATGGCCGGGATCGTTGGCTTCGTCACGCTGCACCTGACGCTGGTCGCACTGGTGCCGCGCACCCTGCGGGGCATGCTGACCGGGCGGGTCGGCCTGCCGCTCGCTGGCACGGAGGTCTCGCGATGACCCGTCGATCCGCCATCATCGATCCGGCCGACCACGCGCGTGGGCTCGAATCAGTGCGCCGGCGCCTGTTCCTGCGTCGCGGACTGTCGCTGGGTGCCCTGGGTCTGCTGACCGGCTGCAATCTGCAGGACGGCGACGCGGTCGACCGTGTGCTGTGGGCGATGTCGCGGTTCAATGACCGGGTGCAGGCCTGGATGTTCGATCCCAACCGGCTGGCGCCGACCTATCCTGCCAGCGCTATCACGAAGCCGTTTCCGTTCAACGCCTTCTATCCCGAGGACAGCGTCCCCGACATTGACGGCGGCGACTGGCGGCTGGAGGTATCGGGTCTTGTGCAGGATCGCACCCCATGGACTTTGCAGCGGCTGCGCGCCCTGCCGCAACAGGCGCAGATCACGCGCCATATCTGCATCGAGGGTTGGAGTGCGATCGGCCAGTGGAGCGGTGTGCGGCTGCGTGACTTCCTCGTTCGGATTGGCGCCGATACCAGGGCGCGCTACATCGGCTTCAAATGTGCCGACCGCTATTACACCAGCCTGGACATGGCGACGGCACTGCATCCGCAGACTGTTCTGGCGCTCGACTATGGCGACCAACCGCTGCCGCCCGAGTATGGCTTTCCCTTGAAGCTGCGCGTTCCCACCAAGCTGGGCTTCAAGAATCCCAAGCATATCGCGGCGTTATTCGTGACCAATGATTATCCTGGGGGTTACTGGGAGGATCAGGGATACAACTGGTTCAGCGGGTCCTGACGACCCGCCGGTCTGGACGTTCACACACTGCCATGCGACCCGCTATCTCGGCTCCGCGTCGTTGACGGAGAGGCCGAAATGGTCAAGCTTCCGGGCCGAACGCTGGTGAAGTCGCGGACCTGGCCTGGCGCGCGACAAGGGAGAGCGACGTGAAGACCTACGGACATTTCATCAACGGAACATATATCGAGCCCTCCGGCGGCAAATTCATCGACAGTGTCAATCCATACACCGGCGAGGTCTGGGCACGCATCGCGCAGGGTGGTTCGGAGGATGTCGACCGCGCGGTCGCGGCCGCATCTCGGGCCATGCGCGAGGGACCCTGGGCGACGATGACCGCATCCGATCGCGGCAAGCTCATGTTCCGCCTCGCCGATCTGGTCGCGGCCAACGCCGAACGGCTGGCCGAGATCGAAGTTCGTGACAACGGCAAGCTTCTGGCCGAAATGCTCGGCCAGCTCCGCTATCACCCGGAATGGTGGCGCTACTTCGGCGGTCTCGCGGACAAGGTCGAGGGTGCCGTGGTGCCGATCGACAAGCCCGACATGTTCGCCTTCACGCGGCATGAGCCGGTGGGCGTGGTCGGCGCGCTGACGGCGTGGAACTCGCCGCTGATTTTCATTGCCTGGAAGTGCGCGGCGGCGATCGCGGCGGGCTGCACGGTGGTGGTGAAACCGTCCGAATTCGCCTCCGTCTCGACGCTCGAATTCGCGGCGCTCACCAAGGAAGCAGGCTTTCCCGACGGCGTGTTCAACGTCGTCACCGGCTACGGGGGCGAAGCCGGCGCGGCCCTGGTCGATCACCGCGATGTCGCAAAGATCACGTTCACCGGTTCGGACGCGACCGGCGCGCGTATCTACGCCCAGGCCGCCAAGAGCCTGAAGCGGGTGTCCCTGGAGCTTGGCGGCAAGTCGCCGAACGTCGTATTCGACGACTGTGATCTGGACGCCGCCATATCGGGCGTGATCTCCGGCATCTTCGCGGCTACCGGCCAGACCTGCATCGCCGGCTCGCGTGTGCTCGTACAGAACTCGATCCGCGAGACGTTCACCCAGCGCCTCGTCGATCTCGCGCGTACCGCCCGCAAGGGCGATCCCATGCTGCCCGATACGAATATCGGGCCGGTGACGACAGCGCCGCAGTTTCGCAAGATCCTGGACTATATCGACATCGCCAAGGCGGAGGGTGCCCGCTGCATCCTCGGCGGAGGCCCTGCGACCTCGGCCGACCTGCCAGGCGGACAGTTCGTGGAGCCGACGATTTTCACGGATGTGACCCCGGAGATGCGGATTGCCCGCGAGGAAGTGTTCGGGCCGGTGCTGTCTATCCTCGGCTTCGAAGACGAGGCGGAGGCGGTACGGCTGGCGAACGATACGATCTACGGGCTTGCCGCCGGCGTCTGGACCAGCGATATCGGGCGGGCGATCCGAATGTCGTCGGCGCTCAAGGCGGGGACCGTGTGGGTCAACACCTACCGCGCCGTCAGCTATATGATGCCGTTCGGTGGGATGAAGAACTCGGGGATCGGACGCGAGAGCGGGATCGAGGCGATCCGCGAGTATCTCGAAACGAAAAGCGTCTGGATCTCCACCGCCCAGGGCGTCCCGGCTAACCCGTTCATCCTGCGCTAGTACCTCCGTTCGGAGGTTCTGGCCGGTTGGCCGACCGGGGTTGCACCACCCACGGCCCGGTTGACCAGGCCGGGTGGAAAACAGACCACTCGGCAGTGGTGCCGCGCGCGTCCCAGACGGACTATGCGGCGGCAAATCGAGGCCGTTCGGGATTGAGATCCAGATGGCCGTTTGCGCCTCGACCTGCTGGACGCGGCTGAGAGGTCCGGCGGCCGGGTTGATTTCATTCGAGACTGCGCTGCTCCGCCGGCCGGTGACGGTCATCGCGCAGATGCGCGGCGTTCCGGCGGCGGACCGGCATCGGCTCCAGGAGTGGTCGAGTGCGTTCGGAAGGGTGATCAGTGGACGGGTTCTGTCAGCCCGGGAGGCCAGCGCCACGCGGGACGGCATCGCAGCCTTTATCGACTATTTCCGGGACCCGATCGAAGAGCGTCGGCGGCGTCCGCGGAACGATATGCTGAGCGATGTCGGTGCCGTCGAGGAAGCAGGAGATCGGCTCAGCACGCAGGAGCCGATCATGAACCTCATTTTGCTGCTGGTTGCCGGTCATGGCACGACGACCCACCTGCTCGGAAACGGACTGCTCGCGGTGCTTCGTCATCCAGAACAGTGGAAGCGCCTCGTAACTGACGAAACGATCCCGCATCCGCGGTGAACGAAACTCCCGCGATATGATGGACCGGTGCAGGCAACCGGCCACGAAGCTCTGGATGACGTTCCACTTGCGGGCAGGGTCATTCCCGAAGGGCAGCGAGCGAGGGAGTTGCTCGAGTCGGCCAGTCGTGACGAACAACAGTTCCCCAATCCGGACGTGCTTGACCTTCGACGCTCCGGGGTCCGGATCCTGTCGTTTGTCATGGGATTCAGACCTGCCTGGGTGCTGCGCTTGCCCGATTGGAAGCCCGGATCGTCCTTGCCGAATTGGCGGACCGGTTTCCAGGGACGAGGCGGGAGACAGAGACATTCGAAACCACGCCCGGCATTTTCTTTCGCCGACAGTAACAGCCTGCTTGTTGCCCTGGTGTGATCCCTGACGCCAGAGACATCGACGCGCGCTACCGCTCGCACGGCCTGTGCGGAGACCAGCGTGTCCCGCGATCCGGCGCGCCGTGCGGGTCGATAGCCGCCGTCGCGGTTGCAACGTGGGTCAGATCCCGTCACGCTGCTTTGGCCTGAGGCTATCACCGGCGAAGACCGGCCAGAAGGAGGAAAGAAGATGAAGCTCATGTGGTTCCATTTGATGCCATATACCGAGTTGCCAGACGACTTTCGGGAAAAGAATCCGTCGGTCTGGGTGGACATCCATTCTTCGCTGTTCGACCCCAAACGCGCGCACCTGATGTACAATGACTTCATGGATGAACTGGAGTTCGCGGCCGATTGCGGCTTCGACGCCGTCTGTGTCAACGAGCATCACTCCAATGGCTATGGCCTGATGCCGTCGCCGAACCTCATCGCATCTGCGCTGACGCGCCGGACCAGGAACACGGCGATCTGTGTCATGGGCAACTCCATCGCGCTGTACAATCCGCCGACCCGCGTCGCGGAGGAGTTCGCGATGATCGACGTGATCTCCGGCGGCCGGCTGATCGCGGGCTTCCCGGTCGGCACGCCGATGGACGACTGCTACTGCTACGGCCAGAATCCGTCGATGCTGCGAGAGCGTTATCTGGAGGCGCACGACCTGATCATGCGCGCCTGGACGGAGACGGACACCTTCGCCTTCAATGGTCGCTTCAATCAGCAGCGTTACGTCAACATCTGGCCACGCCCGATCCAGAACCCGCATCCGCCGATCTGGGTCCCTGGCGGCGGTTCGGTCGAAACCTGGCAGTGGTGTGCGGCGATGGACTACGTATACTGCTATCTGTCGTATTTCGGCTACAAGGACGGCAAAGCAACGATGCGGGGCTTCTGGGACGAAATGGAGCGGCTTGGCAAGGATCGGAATCCTAACCGAGCCGGCTTTCTGCAGTTCGTCGGCGTGGCCGAGACGCGGGAGAAGGCCTACGAACTCTACAAACCGGCGGCGGAATATTTCTACGGCCGGTGCCTGCACACCGATCCGCGCTGGGCGACACCCCCTGGCTACATCACCGAGGCGACCCAGCGTGCCGGCATCGTCAGCCAGGTAGGCCGCGCCTCCGCGACCAGCGCACGCTCCAGGCAGCGGGCGACGCAGATGGATGAAATCATAGAGCAGGGCTATGTCATCATTGGTTCGCCCGATGAGGTCGTTGCTCAGCTGACCGAAGTGGCGACCGAGCTGAATGTCGGGCATCTGATGTTGCTGCTGCAGTTTGGCAGTATGGGCAAAGAACTTGCGAAGTATAATACGAAGTTGTTCGCGGAGCAGGTGATGCCGAAGCTGCAGCCGCTGTTCGCGGAGTGGGATGATCCGTGGTGGCCGCGGCCGATGGCGAACGCGGAGCGAGCGGAGGTTTCGGCATTTCTGCCGGGCGTGGCGGCGGAATAGCCGAAGCCGGCCGGTCGGCGCCGCCGTGGGATGGGCCGGCGCCACCCGGCGTGTGACCTGTCGATGCTATGGCGCGCCGTCCGCCGGGACCGGCCCGATCTGCAGCCGTCCCTCGGCCAGCCACTGACGCAACACCTGCTTGGCCAGCTTGCCGGTGGGGCCGTGCGGCAATTCCTCGACAAAGGTTACCACGTCGGGAAGCCACCATTTCGGCACGATCTCAGCCAGGTGCGCGAGCAATGCCTGTTCCGTTACCGGTGCCGCCGCAACAACAATGAGCAGCGGTCGCTCCTGCCAGCGCGGGTGCGGGATCGCGATCACCGCTGCCTCGCGCACTGCCGGGTGGCGGGCTGCGGCGTCTTCCAGAGCCTGGCTGCTGATCCACTCCCCGCCGGACTTGATGACGTCCTTGCTGCGATCGACCAGGTGCAGCGTGTTGTCCGGATCGATCTTCGCGACGTCCCCGGTTCGCAGCCAGCCGTCGCGGGTCATCGCCTGCACCGCCGGCTGGCGGAAATAGCCGGCGACCGACCAATGGCCGCGCACCTGCAGATGGCCCGGCGTGACGCCGTCGCGGGGCAACGCGGCGTCGTCCTCGTCGGTGACCCGGATCGCCGCGCCGAACACCGGTCGGCCCTGGGTGCGCATCGCGGCCAGGGCCTGATCCGGTGGCAGATCGCGGGGCGCGAAAGACATTGTGGCGCCGCTGGTCGTCTCGGTCATGCCCCAGCCATGGATCGTGCGCACGCCGTATTCGCGCAAATAGGCCTCCATCATCGCCAGCGGCGGCGCCGCGCCTCCCGAGAAGATCCGGTTGAGCCGCCCCATTCCCGTGCCGGTCTCACGGCAGTAGCGCAGCAGATCGAGGAAAATAGTCGGCACTCCGGGTGCGACGGTCACTTCATGCTCGACGATCAGGCCATGCAGGAACGCGCTGTCCGCCCGCCGCCCCGGCAGGATCAGCCTGGCGCCGTACATCGGCCCAAAGAATGGCACGGCCCAGCCATTGCAGTGAAAGAATCCGGGTATCGCAAGGATCGCGTCGTCGGCGCTGAGCGCCCAGGCATTGCCGCCGCCGGTGGACAGCGCGTTCAGCACCGTGCCGCGGTGGCTGTACAGCGCTCCTTTGGGCGCTCCGGTTGTGCCGGAGGTGAAGCACAGCAGGCACGCCGAACGCTCGTCCAGCGTCGGCCAGGTGAAGCCGGCGTCGCCGCCCGCCAGCAGGTCCTCGTATGACAGCAACTCCGGCAGTGAACTGCTTGGCAGCGGCCCGGCCGGAGCCATCATCACGTAGCGGCGCACGGTCTCCAGCTGCGGCGCCAGTTGTTCGGCAAGCGCCAGTGTGTCGCGGTCGATGAACAATGTCCGGTAGCCGGTGAAGTTGATCGCATAGGCGATCTGCGCCGGCGGTAGCCGCGGATTGGCGGTGTGCAGCACCGTGCCGATACCGGTCGCGGCATAGAACAGTTCCAGATGCCGATGCGTGTTCCAGGCCAGCGAACCGACGAAACGGTCGGGTCCGTAGCCCAGGTGCCGCAGCGCGGAGGCAAGCTGGCGCGCCCTCACCTCGACGCCGGCATAGTCGTAATCGATGGTCTCGCCGCCATAGCGGCCGAACACC
>DASWON010000248.1:0-16728 GCA_036398735.1 Rhodopila sp. | reverse complement strand
CCGGCAGCCACTGTTCTCCGGAGAACCGCGGGGTTTCCCTCTCGTTCGGCGCGGCGGAATGCACCCGTGCATGAAAAAAGCCGCGGTCGTCTCAGGCCAGGTTGCCATCTTACTGCCATGACTTCCCGTCATGGTGTCGGGCATAGAGAACCCCACAGGTTTCCAATGGCACGCATAGGTCGCCGGATGCACCCCGGACGGGTGTTGCGCGAGGAATACATGGAGCCGATGCGGCTTGATGCATCGGATCTTGCCCAGGCGCTGGGGGTGCCGGCCAGCCAGATCGCGCCGGTCATCGCTGACCAGGGACCGATGACCTCGGACCTTGCACTGCGGCTGGCACGCTGCTTTCGCACCAGCCCGCAGTTCTGGCTCGGCCTGCAAACGGCGTACGACCTGTCGTTGGCGCAGGCGGAGTTCGGCGCGGAGATCGAAGCGCGGGTTCAGCCGCTGGCGGCCTGATCCGACGGCCGGCGGTCGCCCGAGCGGGAGGGGGCCGTCCGCCTTAACCGCGGTTTCGGCTGTGGCGTGGTGGCATCGAGGACCGCGTGCAGCGCGGCAATGGTCTCCGGCGACAGGCGCTCGATCGTCTGGGCCAGTCGGTTAGCCAGGGCGGTCTGCTCCGGCGTCAGCCCCGCCGTGTTGACCGTCACCCGCGGATTGGATAGTCGCGCGAGGCGTGACAGGTCGTCCGCCTCGTCCCAGATCAGTCCGAAATACTCGTTCACCTGATGCACCAGCCCGGCGCTTGGGGAGCCTCGCTTGCCATGCTCCAGGGCGGAGAGGTAGGCAGCGGAAACCTGCAGCGCCTCCGCCAGATGCTTGAGCGTGACGCCGCGGGCGGCGCGCAGGGCACGCAGGCGGGCACCGAACGGGGTCACCGGATCCGCCTCAGGATAAGCCGGACGGAGCCGGGATTGAGTGCGTGCGGATGCGCCGCGCCCAGGATCAGCGGACGGATTTCCGGCAGATTGAGCCAGTGCGGGAACTCGCGGCGGATCACTCCACCGGTGTCGCCGCTGCCGCGACCCGTCACCACCTCAACGCACCGCACCTGGTCCGCGTGGGCCGAGCGTATGAACGCCACGAGAGCATGGAAGGCGCGCTGCGCGGTCATCCCGTGCAGGTCGAGCGTGCGAGCGGTGGTGAGCTTGCCGGACTGGAAGCGGTGCCATGTTGCTTTGTCGATGCCGCCCGGTTGGGTACCGACGGCGAGCGGCGAAGCCATCATCCGGGGCTTTGAGGCTTGTGCAGCGACCTTGGGCCGTGGTTCCGGAGAGGGGGACGCCGACGACGGGTTGGCGGCCCGTTCGGGCAGCGCGGATTCGGCTGCTGCCTTGCCGGGACGGCCACGCAAGGGAGCCACCTGGCGGGCATAGTTTATCCAAAGGGCCTGGTCGGCCTCGCTCAGCTCGCGCGAGCGGGGCGGCATGGGAGGCGGCGTGTCGTACCGGCAGGCCGAAACACAAAGTCTTTTCCAGGCCGCTCAGCGGCTGGTGCCTCATTGATTTCCTGCGCGGCCGGGCGACCCTCGCTTCCATACCGGCTCGCGCTGACGCCGGCCGGAACCGGCGGCTCGTTCAGAAGGCGCCAGCGCCAGGCGGAACAATACGCGGCTCGCCTGTCGCGGCCGTCGTCGCGCCTACTTCGGATCACGCGACAACCCGCGCGAGGCGAGCGCATCCAGGTAAGCGGGCCACCGCCGATCCTGCTCGCGGCCGAGTGTAGCCAGGTACTCCCAGGAGAAGATGCCGGAGTCGTGCAGGTCATCGAAAATGAGCCGGACCGCGTAGTGGCCGACCGGTTCGACACCGATGATGCCCACATGGCGGCGGCCGGCAACCGTTTGCTTCTGATCCGGGCTGTGACCCTGAACCTCGGCACTCGGGCTTTCCACGCGCAGATATTCAGCGGGCAGGGCATAAGCCGTTCCATCGTCGAACGACACATGCAGCATGCGCGCCGCCCGGTCCAGACGGATCTCCGTGGGGACGGCCATTATTCCTCCAGCTTTCGGGCCTCTTCAGGCAGCATGATCGGAATACCGTCACGGATTGGATAGGCCAGGCCGGCTTTCCGGCTGATCAGTTCATTGGCGGCGCGGTCGTACTCCAGGGGCGCCTTCGTCAGCGGGCACACCAGCACCTCGAGCAGGCGCGGATCGACAGCGGGAGCCAGTGGCCCGGCGGCGGTGGGGACGGACTCGCTCATGACAGGTCCTCAATGACAATATGGCCCTGGCGCCTCGAACCGGACATTGATGGCGCCTGGCAGGCTCGAGATCGCGGCCAAGCAGCGCCGGCCTTCAGCGGCATGCCCACCCTGCCCGGCCAGGAAAGGGCCACTAGCTGACCGGGTGACCGGGCGGCGGATCGGAACTGGCCGCCCCCATCTGCAGCAGCGCCAGCAGCGTGGCCGCGCGGTCGGCATCCGTCGGTGCCTCCAGCAGCGCCTGCTTCTCGACCGGCTCGAACGGACAAGCCATCGCCAGCGTGATCACCAGTCCGTCGTCGGACAGTCCCTTGATGGCGTCCCAGTTCGCGTCGACGTTGCGGCGGCTGAAGTAGCCACGCAGCGCGGCCAGGAGCTTGTCACGCTCGATGGCCAGCGGCGGGCGGGTCAGCGCCAGGTCGGTTACATAGCGGGAAAAGTTGCCGCGCACGCGCCGATAGCCGCGGACACCGTCGATTTCGGCGTCGATCGTGAAGCGGATCAGGCCGGTGAGCGTGATCAGCAATCGACCGTCGTCGGTCTCACTGAACGACGACAACCGCCCGAGACAGCCGACGCGGTAGAGCCCGGGCTCGTCCACGCCGTCCGGCACACGCGGCTCGGGCGTTGACGCATGCGGATCGGGCTGGATCATCCCAATCATCCGGCCGGTCGCCAGCGCATCGAGGACCATCGCGAGGTAGCGTCGCTCAAAAATGTTCAGCGGGAGCTTGCCACGAGGCAACAGAAGCGCGCCGGTCAGCGGAAATACCGCGAATTCCGGCGGCAGATCTTCAAGTCTCGGGTGGAACGCCGCCATTCAGCTGAACAGCAACGCGGACAGGCGCCGCCGCGCCGCCGCGGTCGCGGGATCATCGAAGCCCCAGGCCTCGAAGAATTTCAGCAGTTGCAGCCGGGCGGCGTCTTCGTTCCAGTTACGGGCGCGGCGGATGATTTCGAGCAGGGCCTCGGCCGCCTGGTCGCGCTCATTCATCGCATTCAGGGCCGTCGCCAGGTCATAGCGCGCCTGATGATCGGCGGGATCCGCGGCCAGCCGCGCCTGCAGCGACTGCAACTGGTCCTTGGCCGCGCGTCCCTCCCGCGCCAGCAGCAACGCACTGCGGGCACCGGCGACCTCGGCGTGATCCGCAACCTTCTCCGGAACCTGCGACAGCGCCTCCTCGGCGGCTTCCTCCTGACCCATCGCCATCAGCGCCCGGATCAGGCCGCCCCACGCATCGCCGTTTTCCGGCTCCTCGCCAAGCAGAGCGCTGAACAGTTCGGCCGCCTGCTGCGCGTCGCCGTGCTCAAGGGAGGCTTTTGCCTCGGCAAGCAAATCAGCGGCCGGCATCGAGCCACCGGTTGCCTTCAGCAACGCCTCGACAAAGCGCTTCACCTCCGATTCAGGCTGAGCGCCCTGGAAGACGTCCGCGATCTGACCCTGCCAGAAGGCGGCGACGGTCGGCACGGATTGCATTGGCAGGCCAAGCTGCGCCAGCTGCCGGACCAGTGCCTGGTTTTGGTCGATGTCGATCTTGACGAGCTTGATTCGGCCGCCGGCGGCCTTCGTCACCTTTTCCAGCGTTGGGGTAAGTTGTTTGCAGGGCCCGCACCAGGTCGCCCAGAAATCCACCAGGACGGGAATCTGGCGCGAGGCCTCGATCACATCCTGCATGAACGTCTTCTGGTCGCCGTCGATGATCATGTTTGTCGTCGTGGTGCCGGCGCCTGGGGCGGCCTGGCCGATGATGTGGTCCATGGATGGTGCTTCCTGGTCGTCTTCGGTCGTTCAGTTGCCGTCTAGATGTAACCTGCTCTGCCCGCAAACAAGTCCGCTCGGGGCATGGGCCGGCCTTGCCCTGACCATGCCGCCGGCGAGCGGCGGCGTCCAGGGGTGGGCGCGCTTAGTCGAACAGGGAGCTGACCGAACTCTCGTCGCTGATACGGCGCATCGCCTCGGCGAGCAGGGGGGCGATGGTCAATTCGCGGATGTTGCCGCAGCGCTTCACTTCGTGCGTCGCAAGGATCGAGTCGGTGATCGTCATCATCTCAATCGGCGAAGAGGCGATCCGGGCGACGGCCGCGCCTGACAGCACACCATGCGTGACATAGGCACTGGCGGACCGGGCGCCGCGTTTCATCAGCGCGTCCGCGGCGTTGCAATGCGTACCGCCGGAGTCGACGAGGTCATCGACGAGAATGCAATCACGTCCGGCGACGTCGCCGATGACGTTCATCACCTCGGAATGGCCGGCCCGCTCGCGGCGCTTGTCGATGATGGCGAGGTCACAGTTCAGCCGCGTGGCGATGGCCCGAGCGCGGACGACGCCGCCGACGTCGGGGGAGACAATCATCAGGTCGTGGCCCTGATAGCGAGCCTGGATGTCGCGGCTGAACAACGGCGCGGCGTACAGGTTGTCCACCGGAATGTCGAAGAAGCCCTGGATCTGGGCCGCGTGCAGGTCCATCGTCAGGACCCGGTTGGCGCCGGCCTCGGTGATCAGGTTGGCCACCAGCTTGGCGGAGATGGGCGACCGGGACGCGGTTTTGCGGTCCTGCCGCGCATAGCCGAAATAGGGGATTACGGCGGTGATGCGGCGGGCGGAGGAACGGCGCAGGGCGTCCAGCGTGACCAGCAGTTCCATCAGATTGTCGTTGGCCGGGAAGGAGGTGGACTGGATGACGAAGACGTCCTCGCCACGCACGTTTTCCTGGATCTCGACGAACACCTCCATGTCGGCGAAACGCCGGATGGACGCTTTGGTCAGCGGCATGGACAGGATCTCGGCGACAGCATCAGCCAGGGGGCGATTACTGTTGCAGGCTACGATCTTCATGAGCAGGGCCGCTGGAAAGGATGCCGGACCGGTCGAGCCGCCGGGAACAGGCGGCTTCTAGCAACCGTGCTGTCACATGTCCATTGACATGACGCCGACATGTCCACCGGGCATGCCGGTCCCGACCAAGGCGATCGCGCGATGATGACCGGGCCTGATGACGGTATCTGCGCTTCCGAGGCTCCACGGCGGATGAACACCAACGTCCGCTCCGCGACCACGGCCGATCCGCGACCACTGCCGCTCCGCGACCACTGTCGCTCCGCAACCACTGCCGCTCCGCAACCACGTCCGTCCGCAACCACGGCCATGCGATATGTCTGTCGCCGCCCTGAGGTTCGGACATGGCCTCCGTCGCGCGGGCGGCAGATCATCCGGCCGGGGTCACCCAGTGTCGTGCAGTGCGCTTCCCATCGCGCCTGCGGCGATGCGACAATGGCAGCGAAATGCCTTGAACCGGCGCTGCAGGCAGCCTAGATGATGCCCCGTCAGCTTGCTGACTATGGCGATAAACGATGCGTGGAATAATCGTTGTGGACCCGGGGGCAGTGCCCGGCGCCTCCACCATTTATCCCGGCTGGTCCGGACATATGGGGGCGAAACAGGCTCGACACGCGTGGTAAAGACTCATCTTTTGCCCGGCATGATACCGCCGTTATCGGGTCAAATCACAAGTGCCAACGATAATCAGGCGCTCGCCGTCGCTGCATAAGCGATAGGCGCGGTTCGGGGGGCACCGGGCAACAGAAGCCCCCCAACTTATTTCTGTCAGCTCTGTAGATGGATGCCGAACGTCGTCGCGAAGCCCGCCGTCCCGGCCGGCGTGACGGTGACGGCGCGGGAGTCTCGCTGGCGGGCGATCCAGCCGAGTTCGAGGCAGCGGCTGGCGAGTGCCGCTCCGAGGCGGCCCGCGATGTGCGGGCGGCGTTCGCTCCAGTCCAGGCAGGGGCGGCAAAACACGCGCTTGCCGGTTGCCGGCTGGGCGCCGAAGCCTCGCAGGAACGCATGTCCGCTCTCGGTTACCTCGCCCCCGTCGTGTGACAGGGCGACGTGGCCGGCTTCGCACAGCGAATCGGCCAGGGCGACGCCTAGGCGTCCAGCGAGATGGTCATAGCAGGTACGGGCGTTGCGCAAGGCTTCGCCGCCTCGCCAGGATGTGAGCCTCGGCGCGGGCCCGGCGACGGCCATGACGCTCTCCAGCATATGCCCGACCAGCGGGGATGACAGACGAAAATAGCGGTGACGTCCCTGCCTCTCAACGGCCAGCAGGCTGGCGTCGGTCAGACGGGCAAGGTGTCCGCTTGCGGTCTGCGGGGAGACGCGGGCCGCGAACGCCAACTCCTTGGCCGTCAGGGCCCGACCGTCGAGCAGTGCGGTCAGCATGTTGGCTCGTGCCGGATCACCGAGCAGCGCGGCGACCGATGCCATGCGGGTTATGTCGCTCATGGCGGCATCGTAGTGCTGGCCTGCATTCGAAGCATGTGGGGACGGTTCGGCCGTGACCGAATGGTCCGCGCGCCAAAACACATCGGATTGTCCTCGTGGTATTTCGTTTGCAGCCACCGTCTCAGTCCAGTCCAACCACCAACCGGGACTCCACGCCGTTGGCAACGCCTTCCGCGACGCGGCACGACGCATGGCGGCCTCTGCGCAGCCGCACCGGTCCGGGCCGTGCCCGCAGCATCGAGCACGGATCGCCCTCGGGCCGCAGGGGATCGGGCAGGGATCCCGCTCGGATCGCATGCGCAAGGCAGTTGCCCAACGGGGGCGCCGCCATGTAGGGTGCGACTCAGACTTGGGAACACAGCATGAACGATCTGTTCGGATCTCGGGCCGAAAAATCTGGACCAAAACCTCCCGCCAAGCCTCCTTCGGCGCCGACCAGGGCCGAAACGGACAAGCGTCTCCCGCTGCCCGCACGTGACGACTCGGACTACTCGGCCAAGGACATCGAGGTCCTCGAAGGGCTCGAGCCGGTCCGCAAGCGCCCTGGCATGTATATCGGCGGGACCGATGAGGCGGCGCTGCATCACCTCGCGGCTGAAATCCTCGACAATTCCATGGACGAGGCCGTCGCAGGCCATGCCAGCTTCATCGAGGTCTCGCTGGAGGAGGGGAACTGGCTCACGGTGCGCGACAATGGGCGCGGCATTCCGGTCGATCCACATCCCAAGTTCAAGAACCTGAGCGCGCTGGAAGTGATTCTCACCACGCTGCACTCAGGCGGCAAATTCGGCGGCAAGGCCTATGCCACGTCCGGTGGGCTGCACGGCGTCGGCAGTTCCGTGGTCAATGCGCTGTCTGAAGTGATGGAGGTCGAGGTCGCCCGCGATCGTGTGCTGTGGAAGCAGTCGTACGCGCAGGGCAAGCCGACCACGAAACTGCTCGACGCCGGACCCGTACACAATCGTCGTGGCACGAGCATCCGCTTCAAGCCCGATCCGGCCATCCTTGGCGCGCTATCCTTCGTTCCGAGCCGGTTGTACCGGCTCTGCCGGTCGAAGGCGTACCTGTTCCGTGGCGTCGAGATCCGCTGGAACTGTGCGCCGGTGTTGCTGAAGGACGGCAAGGACGACGTGCCGGCCGAGGCGGTGCTGCACTTTCCCGGCGGGCTGCGCGATAGTCTCGCGGCGGATATTGGTGAACTGGCAAAGGTGCTGCCGCAGATCTGGGCGGGCGAGGCGGCGCTGCCCGGCGAATCCACCGGCAAAGTCGAGTGGGCCGTGGTGTGGCTGGAGCAGGGGGACGGTTTCCTCCACTCTTACTGCAACACCGTGCCGACGGCCCAGGGCGGCACTCATGAGGCGGGATTTCGCGCCGCATTGGTGAAGGGGCTGCGCGCCTGGGGTGACCAGCGTGGCAACAAGCGGGCGACGCAGATCACCGCGGACGATGTGCTCGATCCGGTGGCTGCGAAGCTGTCGTTGTTCCTGCGTGATCCGCAGTTTCAGGGGCAGACCAAGGAGAAACTCACCAGCGCCGAGGCGTCGCGCCTGGTGGAGGGCGCGTTGCGCGACCGGTTTGACCATTTCCTGGCGGGGGATCCGGCGTCAGCCGACAACCTGCTGGCGTTCGTGATCGAGCGTGCCGAAGACCGCATCCGCCGCAAGGAAAACAAGGACACCGCTCGGAAGTCGCCGACGCGGCGGCTGCGCCTGCCCGGCAAGCTCACCGACTGCACGCGGGAGAATGCGGCCGACACCGAGATCTTTCTGGTCGAGGGCGACTCGGCGGGCGGTTCGGCCAAGCAGGCGCGCAACCGGGAGACCCAGGCGGTGCTGCCGCTGCGCGGCAAGATCCTGAACGTCGCCAGCGCGTCGGCCGACAAGCTGCGGCAGAACCAGGAGCTCAAGGACTTGATCGAGGCGCTTGGCTGCGGGGTCGGCGACCGGTTCGACCGGACCAAGCTGCGCTATGGCCGCGTGATCATCATGACCGACGCCGACGTGGACGGCGCGCACATCGCCTCGCTGCTGATGACGTTCTTTTACAAGGAATTGCCGGAGCTGGTCCGGAATGGCCACATCTACCTGGCGCAGCCGCCGCTCTACCGGCTGACCCAGGGTGCGAGGTCGATCTACGCGATGGACGCCGCCGATCGGGAACAGAAGATGCGGCGCGCGTTCAAGCCGGGGTCGAAAGTCGAGGTCAGCCGCTTCAAGGGACTGGGGGAGATGCCGCCCGCCCAGCTGAAAGAAACCACGATGGACCCGGCCAAGCGGACGCTGCTCAAGGTGATGGCCATCCCCGAGCAGCGCGCGGCGACCAATGATCTTGTGGAAAGTCTGATGGGACGGCGCCCGGAACTGCGTTTCGCGTTCATCCAGGAGCGCGCGAAGACGGTCGAGGAGGTCGACGTCTGAGGAGGCCAGAGGCCAGAAGACGGCGGCCAGAGGAGGCGGCCAGAGGACAGTGGCCAGAGGACGGTGGCCATAGGTCGGCGCGACCGGCCGCGGGAGCGCCTGGCCCCGAATGCGCCGGCCGAGAACGAACGCCGACGGATCCAAGGCAGCGAGCCGTTTCCATTCAAGGTCGTTCGGGGCCGGCGCGGTAGGTCCGCAGAAACATGGTGATTGACGCCTCGACCACGGCGTCGATGTCGCTCTCCGGAGGATCGGGCAGCATCGCGAGCTTACGGCGGATCACCAGCCTGGTCTGGCACAAGTTGAAGAACTGTTCCGCGGCAAAGGCAGGGTCGGCGACACTCAGGCGTCCGCGCCGCGTTTCCTCAGCCAGCCAGGCGGCCATGAACCCGATCGCACGCGCCGGCCCAGCCTCGAAAAAGCCGCGCGCGAGGTCAGGAAATTTCGCCGCCTCGGCAATCACGACGCGGTAGATCGCCAGTCCGATATCGGACAGCATCATCTGAACCATGCGCTTGCCGATGCCGCGCAACACCTCGGCCGGGTCCCCTTCGTGGTCGGCACTGTCGAACACGTGCGCCAGGTACTCGTCGCACTTGCCGCCCACGTAGGCGGTGAACAAGGCAGCCTTGCTGTCGAAATAATTATACAGCGTGCCCTTGGAGACACCGGCGACGGTGGCGATACGGGCCATGCTCGCCCCTTCGTACCCGTCGGCGGCAAAAACCGTGGCGGCGCCGCCCAAGATCTGCGCCCGCTTTTCCGGGCTCAAGGCCAAGTTCATATCCATCCGCCACAGCATCCCGCGCGTTGGTCGTATTGACAACGGTCGTTAGCCGATTACTTCTCACATGTGAGATGACCGAACGGTTCGGTCAATGGTACCTGTCCCCAATGGTACCCAGCCCTCGGAAACACCTGATCACGGAGCGCTGCCGATGGATGATCTGACTCGTACCGTGGAGCCGAAGGACAGCGTTGCCTCGCAGGCGGACAGCCGCCGCCCGGCCAGATCCGGCCGCCTCAAGCGCCTGCTTGGTATCACGATTGGTGCGGTGGTCCTGCTGGCGCTTATCGCGGGCGGCACGCGGTACTGGTTGAGCGCCAGGCATTTCGAGACCACGGATGATGCATCGATTGACGCCTACACGACGCAGATGGCTCCACGCGTGGCCGGGCAGATCACCCAGTTGCTGTTTGCCGACAATCAGCACGTCTCGGCGGGCGAGACCCTGGCGCTGATCGATCCCAGCGATTTCGTCGCGAAGCTGGACCAGGCGCGGGCGCAGCAGGCCAGTGCCGAGGCCACCCTGCAGCAGGCCGAGGCCCAGGTGGGCGTCCAGCAGGCGAACCTGGACCAGGCAATCGCCAATGTGCGCGTCGCAGACGCTGATCTACTGCAGGCGAAGCAGGATTACGACCGGTTCCACATCATCAATCCGAGCGCCGTCAGCCGCCAGCAGATCGACGCCGCGACGGCCACGTTCCATGCGGCCCAGGCAAGGCTGGATGCGAACCGGACGATGGTCGGCGGCGCGCAGGCACAGGCCCGGGCCGCGCAGGCGCAGGTCCTGGCGGCCCAGGCCTCGCTGAAACAGGCCGAGGCAAACACCCGGACGGCCGAACTGCAGCTGTCCTATTGCACCATCAGGGCGCCAATGGCCGGCATCGTCACGCACCGCAGCATCAGCGCCGGGAACTACGTCAGCGCCGGCCAGCCGCTGTTTGCCCTGGTGCAGGACGAGCGCTGGGTGACCGCCAACTTCAAGGAGACGCAGCTGGCGGACATGCGGCCCGGCCAGGATGTGGACGTGACGGTTGACGCCGTTCCGACGCTGACGTTCCGCGGCCGGGTCGACAGTTTTCAGGCTGGAACAGGCGCGGCCTTCAGCACCCTGCCGGCCGAGAACGCGACGGGAAACTACGTCAAGATCGTGCAGCGTCTGCCGGTGAAGATCGTCTTCGAGGATAGCCGTGCGAAGGATCTTCCGCTCGCTCCCGGCATGTCGGTCACGCCGCGCGTGCGGGTGCGCTAGACGTGTCGGACCAGCGTGCCAGCGCCAGTGCCAATGCCAATGCCAATGCCAGTGCCGGTGCCGGTGCCAATCCGCTGCCGCGATCAGCGGCCGGCAACCGCAATCCATGGATGATCGCGGTCGTCGTCTCGATCGCGACCTTCATGGAGGTGCTCGATACCACGATCGCCAACGTGGCGCTGCGCCATATTGGCGGCAGCCTGTCGGCGGACCAGGACGAGTCGACGTGGATCCTGACCAGCTACCTGGTCTCAAACGCCGTGGTACTGCCGGTCAGCGGCTGGCTCGCCAATGTTATCGGCCGCAAGCGCTTCTACATGATCTGTGTCGCGCTGTTCACTGCCAGTTCCTTGCTCTGCGCGATGTCGACGTCGCTGGGCATGATGCTGGTGGCGCGGGTGCTGCAAGGCATCGGTGGCGGCGGCATGGCGCCGACGGAACAGTCGATGTTCGCAGACACGTTTCCGGCCGAGAAACGGGCGCAGGCATTCGCGCTGTATGGCCTGACCGTGGTCAGCGCGCCGGCGATCGGTCCGGTGCTCGGGGGCTGGTTGACCGATAATTTCTCCTGGCACTGGGTGTTCCTGATCAACCTGCCGGTCGGCCTGTTGTCGCTGGCTTTGGTCGGATGGCTGGTCGTGGAACCGGACGTCCTGCGGCAGGAACGGCGGGACCTGCTGGCGAAGGGCCTGCGGATCGACGTTCTGGGTCTGGTCCTCGTGGTCCTCGGCTTCGGCACGCTGCAGATCATGCTGGACCGGTTCGAGTTGGACGATGGGTTTGCGTCAGGCTTCATCTCATCGCTGGCGACCGTCAGCGGCGTCAGTCTGGCCGGCCTGATCGTGTGGGAGCTGTTGCATCCGCAGCCGGTGGTGAATATCCGGCTGCTCAGCTATCGCACCTTCGCCATCTGCTGCGGCCTGATGTTCCTGGTCGGGTTCCTGCTGATCTCCACAACCCAGCTTCTGCCGCAGCTTGCCCAGACCCTGCTGGGATACGATGCCACGACGTCGGGGCTCACACTTGGCGTCGGCGGCATCGCGACGCTGCTGCTCATGCCGGTCGCGGGGGTCGTCACCGGGCGCCTGATCCAGCCGAAATGGCTGATCCTGATGGCCGTGGTGGGCACCGGATGGTCGATGCTGGCGGCGTCTCATCTCGATCTCAGCATCAATTTCTGGAGCATCTCTACCGCGCGCATTTCGCAGGTGGTATGGTTGCCTTTCCTGTTCATCCCGATCAGTGCCGTATCGTATGTCGGCTTGCCGCCGAACCGCAGCAACGAGGCCTCTGCTCTGTTCAACCTGATGCGCAACCTGGGCGGAAGCGTAGGTGTGTCCTTTGTCACCAACCTGCTGGAGGAACGCTCTCAGTTCCATCATGCACGGCTGGCGGAGCACATCACCGCGTATAACGGCTTCGGATGGAGCACGCCGCTTGCCCCGATCGATGCCTTGGTGCGGGCGCAGGCATCCATTATGAGCTATCTCGACATATTCTGGTTGCTCGGGCTTCTGGCCCTGATTGTAGCCCCGGTTATTCTGCTGCTGCCGCGCGTGCCGAAAGGCACGGCGCCGGCACACTAGGGATTTGGAATGCTTCAACCTCGCGATGCTGCAACCTGCCGTGTCCTGGCTCCGCTCCGCGATCTTGCGGTGCGCCGCCCTGGCCTGACGCGGCCGGACGCTGCCGCTCCGCGCGCATTGGCATGAGGTTGCGCCCCCCACCGACTAGGCTTGCTGGATGACCCCCATGATCGACAAGAAAAGACGAAGATTGGCCTTGGCAGCCGGACTGCTGGGCACTGTCTCGCTGACCGGCTGCACCGTGGGGCCGAACTTTCAACGACCTGCGTGGACATCGCCGGCATCATGGTTCTCCGGCCCGAAGGAAGCGGTCAGACCGTCGCCAAGCCTTCCGGTCGCGGAGCCGATCGACGCCGACTGGTGGACGCTGTTCCGCGATCCGATGCTGACCGGGTTGGAGCGGCGTGTGGCCGCGGAAAATCTGGACGTCAAGGTCGCCGAGGTCCGGTTCGCCGAGTCGCGCGCCCAACTCGGTGTCGCCCGGTCGGCATTGTTTCCGACGCTCAACGGCAATGCATCCTACGTACGCCAGCAGGCCAGCAACCACGGCATCTTCGCCGTGATACCCAGCGCCGCGGGTGCCACCGCGGCTAACGGCGCCTCCGGCAATTCAACAGGTGGAGTAAGCGGGGGCGGCCTGCAGCCGTTCGATCTCTGGCAGGGCGGCTTTGACGCCTCGTGGGAGGTCGATCTCTGGGGCGGCGTGAAGCGGTCGGTCGAATCCGCCGCGGCCTCAAGCGAAGCCGCAAGCGAGGCGAAGCGATCCGTGCTGCTGGCCAGTCTCGCCGAGGTCGCCCGTGACTACATTCAGCTTCGCGGGGTGCAGACACAGCTGCAGATCGCCCGGGACAACGTCCGTACCGCCAGGCAGAGCCTGAGCCTCACCCAGCAACGCGCCGCCGGCGGCGTTACAACCGACCTCGATGTGGCCAATGCGTCGGCGCAGTTGCGCACAACGCTGTCGCAAATCCCGACACTGGAGCAACAAGAGGCGCAGCTAATCAACGCACTCAGCCTGCTGCTGGGGCAGCCGCCGAACGCGCTGCGAACCGAACTCGCGGTTGCGATCGCCGTCCCGCCGGTGCCGCCGCGCGTTCCGGTGGGCCTGCCATCCGAACTGGCCCGTCGGCGTCCCGACATCCGCCAGGCGGAGGCCCAACTGCACGCGGCGACAGCCGATATCGGGGTCGCGCAGGCGAATTTCTATCCCTCGCTGAACCTCACCGGAAGTTTTGGCCTGCAGGCGCTGCAGTTCGGCAAGGTCTTCGACATCAACTCCAAACAGTACGCGGTCGGCCCCGGACTGACAATTCCGATCTTCCAGGGGGGGCAGCTGCGTTCCACCCTGCAGTTGCGCGAGGCGCAGCAGCAGGAGGCAGCGATTAATTTTCAGAAGACCGTGCTGCAGGCCTGGCACGATGTGGACAATGCACTGACCGCGTACCAGGCGGAGCAGTCGCGGCGCGATCAACTGACCCAGGCGGTCACCGATAACGAGCATGCCCTGACGTTGGCGCAGAGTCGCTACCAGCAGGGCGTGTCGGACTTTCTCACCGTGCTCGATGCCGAACGGAGCCTGCTCTCGGCTCAACTGCAGTTGGCGGACAGCACCACGACCGTGTCGTCGAACCTCGTCGCCCTGTACAAGGCCCTGGGCGGCGGCTGGGAGATCGACATGCCGGAGGCAAAGACCGCGGCCAAATCGTTCTGAGATCACGCGCGCGGCAGGCCTCGTCGCGCCGATCTGGTGACGTCGCCTGTTAACCAATAATTAGCTTCTGTCAGAAATAGTCCGCGCCCTATGTGGGCGCGATCGATCCTGCTCCAGGGCTTTCTGGTCATCACCTTGGTGGTCTGCCTTGCGGGCAGGGCCGTCGCTGAACTGATGACCGCGCTGTTTCCGGCAGGGGTTCCCGGGTACGGCACGGAACAGGGCGTTACGGTCGAAACCCGCCTGCATCCCGAGCAGATGCCGCTTGGAGTGCGGGAGGGGGCATTTCAGTTCTGGCCACAGCTCGACGAGAGCTTCGGCTACACCAGCAACGCGGCGCCCGGGCCGGCTCGGCGTGGCAGCTGGCAGGTCGTGACGGCACCCACTTTGACCATCGGGTCCGACTGGTCGCACGACGCCATCGGCCTCGCGGTTTCCGCCCAGGACACGCGTACGCTCGCGCTGCCCAGCCAGAACCGCACCGATGCGACGGTGTCTGTTGGCGGGCGGATCGATATCGGCAATGACAAGCTGACGCTGGCCGTTGCGCACCTCGCTCAGCACGAGGATCGCGGCGAGGTCGCCAGCATTGCCAGCGATCGGCCCATCGCCATCCAGATCGATGATGCCCGGGCGTCATATGAGATGAGTGACGGTCGCTGGAACATCGTCCCCAGCGTGGAGGCGACCAACCGGACCTACGGCGCGACAACCCTGATGGGCGCGCCGGCAACTCAGGCCTATCGGGACCGGCTCGTCGCTCAGGGCGGTGCGACCATGCGCTATGAGCTGGCGCCGCTCCGCAGCCTGGTGATGGTCATGCGCGGCATTGGCCAGAACTACACGCGCACGCCGCACGGGCAGCCCAATCCGGACTCCACCGCTTACCAGGTGCTGGCCGGAATTGATTACGATGACAACGCGCTCTGGCGCTGGCGCCTGCTGGTCGGTGGCGAAACCCGAGGCTTCGCCAGCCCGCAGTATCGGCGTCAGAACACGCTGATCACCGAGGGCGGGGTCGCATGGTCCCCCACCGGCATGACAACCGTTCGCGCCACGGTCAGCCGCGGCACCGAGGATGCCGAACAGGAGGGTGTCTCCGGTCTGATATATTCGGCGGCTCGCCTTACGATCGACCACGAGTATCTGCGTGATCTGTTGCTCAGGGCCTCGTTTGGCGTGCAGCGGGCCGATTTTTTCCAAGGGGGCTATCAGACAGGAACGACGGTCAGCGTTGGCGCTACCTGGGTGATGAACCGCAACGCACGGTTGTCTGTCACCTACGACCAGATCGATCTGCATGGTTCGAGCAGCGCTGCCGAAGGATTGCCGACGGGTTACAGCCGCGGGATCGGCCTCGTGACGATGCGTCTGTGTCTGTAGTCGAGACTGTCTCGCTGCTGGGGCTGGAGTTTGCAGACCTGACCGTGTCGCAGGCCGCTCTGCAGATCGCTGCTCGTTCGGCCGATGCGCCGTTCGGCTATGTGGTGACGCCGAACGCCGATCATCTGGTGCGTCTCAAGCGTGATGAGCGGCTCGCCTCGGCTTATCGGAATCCAGTGTTGTGTCTGCTCGATTCGCGCGTGGTCTTTGGCCTGGCGCGGCTGTTCGGGCTGGCGGCGCCACCGGTCGTGCCGGGAAGTGACCTCACCGAATGGTTGCTGATGCACCACGTCGGCGCGAACGAGCGGATCACCATCGTGGGGCTGGCGCCTGCCTGGCTGCCCGGGCTGGTGGCACGATGCGGGCTGGCGCCACCGGCGCACTATGATCCGCCGATGGGGTTCGACCGCGACCCGATCGCCTTCGCGGCGGCGGTCGCGTTTGTGCGGACCCATCCGGCGCGGCTGCTGTTTCTGGCGGTCGGTTCACCCCAACAGGAATATCTGGCCGCCGCGATCGGCGACACGGGGGGGATCACCGGGACCGGACTGTGTATCGGCGCCAGTCTTGAGTTTCTTGCGGGCAAGCGGCGGCGGGCGCCGCGATGGTTGGGCCGGATGGGCCTGGAATGGCTGCACCGGCTGGTCTGTGAGCCACGCAGGCTGTGCCGGCGTTATCTGGTCAGCAGCCCGATGGTCATCGCTCTGCTGGTGAAACAGCGCCTGGCGGCTGGCCGACACGGCCAAGCGCTTCGTGTATGAGGCGGTGGAGCAGTGATCCGCGGTGGGCGCGGTCGTTGCGGGTCAGGTAGGATGTGGCCGCCAGCGGCATCAGTCCGGACGCTGAGCGGGGGGCCATGTCGGCCGCGGCGAGAATTGCGCGGACTGTTTGCATCGGCAGCCGGTTGCGCAGTCCCTTCAGCAGATAGCCGGCCATGCGCGGTGCCAGCGCCGGCCAGCCTTGACCAAGCTTCCGACCGATATACAGGCGGTTGCGCACGAAATAGAACCACCGCTCGGCGGACCATCCGACCCGCTGCTGTGTTGCGACCTTATGGCGGATCACTATGTCGCCGCGGTAGCGGATACGCCAGCCGAGGGC
>DASWON010000247.1:0-3291 GCA_036398735.1 Rhodopila sp. | reverse complement strand
CTTATAGGCCTCGTAGCGCCGGGCCATCATCGCCCACAGCGAGCCGTCGGGGGCTGCGCCCTCCGGCAGGTCGAGCGGCGCGAAGGTCAGGGCGGGCGAGCCCGCCAGGTTGCCGGGCATCAGGAAGCGGCCGGGCGGCAGCAGGCTCATGGCAAAGCGGTCGTCGCGACAGGCGCGCAGGTAATCGGTGAACAGTTTGGCCGCGATCAGCGTGGCCTGCTCGTTCTCCGGGGCGTTGGGGTCGAGCGTGGCCAGATGCGCCTGGAACGGCGCGGCCAGCGTCGCGCGCGGACCCTGCCGCGCCAGCGCCAGGCTTTCGGCCGACCATTCCTGATAGGTCTTGTTCAACAGCGGCAAGTCGAGCAGCCATTCGCCGGGATAATCGACGATATCCAGCGTCAGGGTCCGCTCGGCGCCGTTGTTGCGCTGGTAGTCGATCACGAGGCGCAACTCGCTGATGTCGACCGTGGAATTCGGCCAGCGCCGCTCCTCGATCAGGGTGCGCAGATGTTCCTCATAGGCAAAGCGCGGCACCGCATCATCCGGCTGCGGCGCCAGCCGCGCACGTGCGATACGTCCGGTCGCCAGGGATTCAAATACCGGGAAGCGGCCGCCGCGGGTCAGGCCATGCACCAGGGCGGTAATGAATACGGTCTTGCCGGCGCGGGACAACCCGGTCACGCCAAGTCGCACCGTTGGATTGAACAGACTATCGCCATAATCCAGCAGCGCGCGGGCAGAGAGGCGCGCTTCCTCGACAAGTTCGGACAGGCTGGCCATAAAAAGAGGACTCACCGAGTAAAAGAATACAGGCAACACTCTCGAAAGTGGCCATTGTCGGGCTTAAATCAAGCTCGTCTTCAAAGCGTCGCAGCTCGGTCATTGGCGTTTCGTTGACGTTCGCTGGTCTATGATTTATCGCTGACTTCAAGGGGAAGTCAGCGAACCTCACTGGGCTTGGGGAAGCTCACCACCGCGGCCGGACCAGTTCATGGCGATTTTCACCTTCAAGCAGTTGACCTCGGACACCGCCCATCGGGTGGCCGGCGCGATCCGCTGGAACTATGACCGCGCCGAACTGATCGCCGATGGCATTGTCCACGGGCTCGGCGTCTCCTTCGGCCTGGTCGCCGCCACTGCACTGATCGTGCTCGCGGCTGTATTCGCCTCCGCCTATGAAGTGGTGACGGCGTCGGTCTATGCCGCTGGCCTGCTGGCGATGCTCGGCTTCTCCGCCGCCTATAATCTGTGGCCGGTGTCACCGCGCAAATGGCAGCTGCGCCGCTTTGACCATTCCGCGATTTATCTGCTGATCGCCGCGACCTACACGCCGTTCTTTGCGCAGATGCAGAACGGCTGGCTCGCCGCCGCTTTGCTCACCGGCGTCTGGGCAGTGGCGATCGCCGGCATCCTCATCAAGCTGAAATATCCCGGCCGCTTCGACCGGCTCGCCGTCGGCCTCTATCTGGCGATGGGTTGGTCCGGGCTGATGGCCTATGATGCGGTGTTCACCTCGCTGCCCACCCTGGCCGTGTGGTTCATCGGCATTGGCGGTGCGCTGTATACGCTCGGCGTGATCTTCCACACCTGGCAGCGGCTGCGTTTCCAGAACGCGATCTGGCACTCCTTCGTGCTGCTGGGCGCGGCCTGCCATTACACGGCGGTACTCGACCTGGTGATGAGCTGATCCTCTTCAAGACTGGAGTGTAGCATGCAGGTGGCCGGCAAGGTCGTCGTCGTGACCGGAGGCGGCAACGGTATCGGCCGTTCGTTGTGCGAGGCATTCCACAAGGCGGGCGCGGCGCAGGTCGTTGTCGCGGATCTTGACGGCGAAAGGGTTACGGCCGTAGCGGAATCGATCGGCGGGGCCGCGTTCCGCTGCGACGTCAGCCAGGAAAAAGACATCCAGCATGTCATTGCCGAAACCGAAAAGCAGTTCGGCCCGATCGCGCTGTTCTGCTCCAATGCCGGGATCGGCGGCGGCTTCGATCCGCTGACGATGAATGCCGGCGGAAGTTCGGACGAGCCCTGGGAAAAGAGCTGGGCGATCCATGTGATGGCCCATGTCCACGCGGCGCGGCACCTGGTTCCCCTGATGAAGGCGCGCGGCGGCGGCTATTTCCTCAACACGATCTCGGCCGCGGGCCTGTTGTCGCAGGTCGGCAGCCCGGCCTATTCAACCACCAAGCACGCGGCAGTTGGCTTCGCGGAAAGCCTGGCCATCGCGCACCGCGCCGATGGCATCAAGGTCTCGATCCTGTGCCCGCAGGGCGTGGCGACCGACATGCTGAAGTCGATTCCGAAGGGCCCGCAATCCGGCGACGGCGATCTGTCGCCCGAGCAGGTGGCGCAGGATGCGCTGGCCGGCATCGAGGCGGAGACGTTCCTGATCCTGCCGCACCCGCAGGTGATCGACTACATGCGCAAGAAGACCGAGAACTACGACCGCTGGATCGGCGGCATGGCGAAGATCCAGGCCAGGATGCGCGAGGAGTTCGGGAAGTAAGCCGCGAGCGCCGTCCCTTCACCTCTCCCTCGCCGGGGAGAGGTGGCCGCGCGTCGTTGATGCTGAAGAGACCTACTCCGCCGCTTCAAGCCTCGGCGGCCGTGGCCGGATCACCGGGACCGGTGGATCGTAGGCCTGGATCGGCGGCAGGTTGCCGGTGAATTTCTCCACGTTCACGGTGGTGAGCTGGCCGGTGCAGCCCTGCGCGAGACTCGAGGTGCCGGTATCCCGCGTCAGCACGTTCGGATTGCCGTGCACGCACAGCGACTTCTCCTCGCGCGGATCTTCCGGATCGTACCAGGCCCCGGTCGGCAGCTGCACCACGCCGGCCATCACATCTTCCGTCACAACTACCGCTGCGAGACAGGAACCGCGCGGGTTGAACAGCTTGATGATGTCCCCGTCCTCAATGCCGCGCGCCGCCGCATCGACCGGGTTCAGCCGCGCCACTTCGCGGCCGCGGCGCTTTTCGGCTGCACTGTGGCCGCCGAAATCGAGCTGGCTGTGCAGCCGTGAGGCTGGCTGGTTGGCGACCAGCAGCAGCGGGCTCACCTCATCGACCACATCCTCCGGCGGCAGCCATGTCGGATGGCCAGGGCAGTCGGCGTAGTTGAAGCCGGCGATGGTGGTCGAATAGATCTCGATCTTGCCGCTGGTCGTCGGCAGCGGATGGCCTTCGGGATCCTCCCGGAACAGGCGCAGCGTGCCGCCGTCCAGCGGCAGCTGCGGCAGGATCACTTCGCCGGCCGCCCAGAACGCCTCGAAGTCCGGCGCCTCGACGCCTT
>DASWON010000246.1:0-3370 GCA_036398735.1 Rhodopila sp. | reverse complement strand
GGGCTGGCGCACAATTCGGCCGACTATCTGCACCGGGTGGTCGAGTGCCTCAATCTGGCACTGGCGGACCGGGAGTACTATTTCGGTGATCCGCGGTTCACCGACGTGCCGGTGGACTGGTTGCTCGATCCGGCCACCATTGCCCGGCGGGCGTCGGCGATACGCGACGATCGCGCCTTCGGGCAGATGCCTGCCCCGCTGGACCGGCCGAACCGGGCGTTCGCGGGCAGCGACGCGGATCTGCCCAAGGTGGAGGCGGACACTTCATATTGCTGTGTCGTTGATCGCTGGGGCAATGCCTTCAGCGCGACCCCCTCGGACGGTTCGGGCAACGTGCCGGTGGTTCCGGGATTCGGCATCACGCCCTCGGGCCGCGGCTCACAAAGCCGGCCCGATCCCCGGCATCCGGCGGGCGTCGCGCCGGGGAAGCGGCCGCGCCTGACACCCAACCCGGCAATGCTGGTCACCGACAAAGGCGGTGTGATGCCATTCGGCACGCCGGGCGGGGACGTGCAGATCCAGGCAATGCTGCAGGTGCTGCTGAACGTCATGCACTTTGGGATGGATCCGCAGAGCGCGATCGAGGCGCCGCGCGTCGCATCCTACTCGTTCCCGTCATCGTTCGCGCCTTTCGAGTATTTCCCCGGGCGCCTCGCGGTGGAAGGACGGATCGACCAGGCGACGCGCGATGAACTGGCGGCGCGCGGGCACAAGGTCCAGGACTGGCCAGAGTGGACATGGCTGGCCGGTTCGGTGGAGGCGATCCTGACCGATCCCGAGAGCGGTCTGATGGGCGGCGGGGCCGACCCGCGGCGGCCGGCCTACGCCATCGCGATCTGACGCGGCGGACCACCGGGGGCCTGCTCACCACCGGCTGCCTTTTCGGGTGGGAGACCAGCGCCTGTTCCGAGTCCGGGGCGTAGTCGCCATGCCCCGGTCTCGGGAGCGCCGGCCATGGTGGCCTGTCCGATGATGGCCTGTGCCGACGATGGCGCTGTCTCCGCAGCGCCATGGTGAACGGTTCGACGAGGACGCGGTGTGCGCAGCGTCATGCCCGACTATTCGATGACGAGGCGGGTGCGGTCCCGGTCGACCGGGTTCGATTAAGTGTCCGTCACCTTTGCTGAACCGGATCGACCGTTGCGCTCGTGGCGGTTTTGGCCGAGGTGCCTGCCAATGTGGCGATCTCTGCGGAGTGCCAATAGCGATGGCGGGAGTTTGCCCGGCGGCGTTTTAATTATTGTACCGACTCAAATATAATCGATTTGTTGTCATAAGTCTACAATTCCGCCTTATACATATCTATTCCATATTATTTCCTAATACGGATTAGTTAGGACTTCAGACTGCGGTGGGACCATCACCAACCCGTGCCATCACCACGACGTTACCCCATCGCGACAGTCCATTCTGATACTTCGCCTCAACGAAATTACATTGGCGCACGGCGCGAGGTTGAGGAATGGCATCCCCGAACAATACTGTCATCAGCGTTCCCGGGCAGTCGATCGTCGACGCCAGAGGGAACAGGTGGACGATCGTCGACGGCCAGGTCGTGGTGAACGGCATCATCGACCTGACCACCGCCAACGTCATAGAAATGGCCTATGACAATGGCCTCGTCTGGCAGAAGAACACCGACAATCTGTGGTGGAGCAAGACCACCCCGGGAGCGTCCTGGCAGCCACCATACGGAACCCCGGTGGACCCGATTCCAAACCAGGTTGCCTCGGCGAACGATACGATCGTCACCATCGTTCCGAATTCACCCGCGGCATCCATTACAGACGCCACCGGCAATTCATGGTCTATCAGTAACGGCCAAGTCACGCTCAACGGCATCGCCGATCCGACCACGGCCAACGTGATCGAAATCGCCTACGTGAACGGGAAAGTCTGGCAAGAAAACACCGACGACCTGTGGTGGAGCAAGAGCAAGCCGTCGGACCAGTGGGGCCCGGACTACGGAACCGCCACCAGCCCGGTGGCGCACGTGGCGCGAACCTGGAACGGGGCGTCGGCAGCGTTCGCCACCCCCGGCGACTGGCTGCCGGGCGGCGTTCCTCAGGCGGGCGACACGGCGATCATCAACAGCGGTGACGTCCTGATGACGCCGGGCTACGGCAACGGCGTCAATTTCGCGCTGCGAGGCGGTGAACTCTCGTTCAATGCCTCCGGAACATTCAAGACAGGCACCTGGAACGGTCCAGGAAGTGTTACCATTGGATATCCAGGACAGTCCGTCACGGTGTCCAACACCGGGATCGTGCTGAGCGGCGGGGAACTCGATATCCGCCCCTTCAATACCACCAGGACGCCCCTGGCGATCCATGGCAACAGCAGTGTCACCGGCGGTGCCGTACTCGATGTGCAGTACGTCGGCACGGCGAGCCTGCCACGCGGGCCCATCGAGAACGACGGGATCATGACCGTCAACGGCGCGACACTGGAGGTCGGCGCGGTGAGCGGGAACGGGGTGATCCGTGCCACCGGCAACAGCAGTGTGTCCGTCCTGTCGGCCGGCAGCGGCCAGACGATCCAGCTGGTTTCCGCGCATCTCTATATCGGCGGCGGCCCGCTTCCCGGCAGCACCGCCATGCAGTTTCTGGCACCCGTCACCTCGTTCGGCGCGAACAGCGAGATAAGCCTGGTCGGCGCCCAGGCGACTCGTGAAGTCTTCACCAAGACCAGCCCGACGGCCGGGGAACTCCTTTTGTATAACGGCTCGACAAAAGTGGCGGATCTGCACATCAGCGGCCAATCTCATATCTACGCCAGCAACATTCCGCCTGTATCCAGCCCGGCGTCGGTGTTGTTGACCCCCTACGACACCGGGCATTCGATCCCCATCGCCAGCAGTTGACGGCAGCAGGCAACCACGGCGCACGAGGCAGGCCGAGACACACGCGATGCGGCGGGAAGGAAGTGCCGCCGCATCGCAGTCGGCGCCCGCCGGAGCGCGTCCGCCGCGCCGCAGGATGCCACGAAGCAGCCGCGGCCGTTATGCCACCGCGGTCAGCATCTCCCAGAGTTCGTCCGCGCCGTTCGCGCAGGCATATGATCCGACGCGTGCGGCCCATTCCGGATCAGACCCGAACTCCTCGCGCCACGACCACAGCCGGCGGGTGGAGAGTTGCAGCGCATATTCCTTGGTGAACCCGATCGCACCATGCACCTGATGGGCGATCTCGCACGCCAGGGTTGCCGCCTCGCCCACCCGCGTCTTGGCGATCGCGATCAGAAACGTTTCACGTTCGGCGTCCGTCCTGCCCAGAGCCTCGATGCCCACATTGGCTGCCGCCACCGCGGCCGCGGTCTGCCCTGCCAGTACCGCCAGGTTTTGCTGCACCGCCTGGAACTTGGAGATCGG
>DASWON010000245.1:0-6293 GCA_036398735.1 Rhodopila sp. | reverse complement strand
GTGGCGAGATCAGACTGACGCGAGCACCCGCGTCGTGCAGTTCCATGGCCAGACGGGCGGTAGACGGCAACTGACCCGTCGTGGCCAGCAGGATATGCGGATCACGAACGGTCTTGCGATCGGATGAGGCGGCATCCGGGAGGCATCGAACAGCACCCGGCGCGAACGGACGCGAGCCTAAGCTGGATGAGAATTCCATTGGCGCTGCACGCATGTCACTGCCATCGGTTAGAATTGCATTACTGAACAAGTCAAGGGCGAGATCAATCCGGCGATATGCTGCCGTTGCAACAGAAAACCATGGTCGCTACGGAAAGAAAAGGGATTACTATCTTGATGAGGTGCTTGTGATGAGCGCCCGCGCGCCAGCAGACCCGCGCTTCCTGTCATGCGCGCCGCCGTCATTCCCTTTGTATTCTATGGTTCCCATCGCTGCCGATATTACAGCCGACAGCTGTCCTGAGCCCTTTCAACACACGCAGCAACGCGCGCATCGGAGGGATCGCGCCGCGGCACAGGTGCTACAGGAGAAGCCTCTCCCTGGTGCTGGACGAGACGGCCCACGTCGATTCTGCCGGCCGATGGATGACGCCATGGAAGGCGGGGCAGGCAACGCCGCCGCCGCCGTACCCACATCATTCCGCACGACGCGCACCGCGGTCACCTGTGCCTCAGGGACACTCTCTGCCGCGAGACGACCCATGCCTCGGACGGAGCATGCCCCCACGGGAGCCGTGCCGCCGGGCAAACTATGCCTCGGGATGACCGACGCCCAGGGGGAGCCTATGTCCCAGGGACAGCCTGGCCCGATGGGTCCTACAATGCCGGCTGCCTGCTGTCCGCGCCGGCCACGCTGGACGGTGCCGGCATCGTTTCGCCGACCGCATCCAGCGCCTCATCCGGCACCACCGCCACGATCTCCTGCCGCTGCCGCCGACGCGCCAGCCACCGGTGACCGGAAACCGCGACCTGGCCCATCAGCGTCCGGGAACCGGAAAAGCTGCTCAGCACGGTCTCGGCGTTGGCCATGCGGAATTTGAACGCCTCCTCGCCGCGCAGGAAATCGACGTGCGACAAGCCACGATCGAAGGACCAGCGCGCATAGTCCACAATCAGAATCGTGCCGGGAGACGCCCGCTCATAGGCGCCGTCATAGGCAGTGAAATAGGCCTCCATCCGCCCGGCATAAACAAAGTTGAACGACGCCGCGGCAATCTTCCCGCCGCACTCCAAAGCGAATATCGTTGCCAGGCCCGATCGCCAAGCGCTGTCGAGAACTGAGCGTAGAATGACCTGGTCCGGACCGAGCAGCGGGGACGCCGGGTCGTTGGCACGAAGCCAGACCTGCTTGAGGCGCATCAGTTCGTCGATCAACGCCCCACCGTCCTCCGGCGGCTCCACCACGCGGAACACCACTTCACCGCCCAGCTCACTCAGGATGCGCTTGCCGCGGGTGTGGTTGTTCCTGCCCTTCTTGTTCAGCGAGCGGAAGAACGCTTCGCCGTCGCGCCACTGATTTTCAATGCGCATGCATCGCTCTTCGCGGTCGTCGCGCTGCACGCGGCTGCTGCTCGTGGCGAGCTGATCCAGGAGCGGGCGGCATTTCGCGTCGGGGCGGATCTGTTGCAGGCTGATAAGGTCGAAGCCGCCAAAATCCCGCAGCCGCTCCCAGAGCAACGCCAGCATGGCCGCTGCCTCATAGTCCGGGTCCACAAGGCTGTCACAGTAGTCGCTGAACAGCTGGGCGGCCCAGGTCAGGACCCGCAGACCGGATCGGCGATGCACCGCACATGGCAGCGCGCCGCACAGCCGGTCACCGTCCCACGCCAGAGCGATCTGAAGCCGGATCTCCTTGCGATCCTCCACGCCGGTAAGCCAGCCGGTGATCCAGTCATGGCTCTGGAAAATGTACCCGCCCGAACGCTCCCACAGTTGCTGCCAGGCAGGCTGCACGGTGGCGAACCGCGCGAAGTCGGACACAATTTCAGTTCTGATGGTCAAACGACTTCTCCGGCATGATGGTCCGCCCGTACCGGTGTGCCGCGGTGACCGCGCAGGCCAAGACGGGCGGCGATCTTCTTCAACGGCACCACGTGTAGCCTGTAAAGCGACTGGTACTCCTCGTGTTCCTTGTCGGTGAGGCCGAACACGAAGTCTTCATCAGGCTCCGGGACGACCAACGTGCCGAACATACGGTCCCAGACGCTCAGTCCCAGCCCGAAGTTCTTGTCCCAGTGCTTCTCGGCCACGCTGTGATGCAGCTGGTGGTAGTGCGGGCTGAGCAGGATCACATCGAGGACCCGCCCGTACGAGAGCTTCAGGTGGGTGTGGCGCACGAAGTCCATCATCAGGATGATGTTTCGCAGGGCGTAGACATTGAGGCCGAAGACGGTGACCTCGACCGGGTCGAGGGCAAAGAACAGCCAGACTCCGTAGCACAGGCCGGGAATGACCCCGTCCCACCAGCGGTTCATGATCTCGTCGATCGGATGCACCCGGTCCTTGGTGACGCCGACCATCACCTCGGCGGAGTGATGCACCTTGTGCAATTCCCACAGGATCGGGATCTGATGCTGCGCGCGGTGATACAGGTAGTAGGAAAGGTCGTACGCCAGCAGCATCGTCACGGTGAAGACGATCAGCAGCACCGGGCCGGCCGGCTGCGGCGGATGCGCCGGCGCCCCCAGCACGCCGCTCAGCACCCAGTACGCAAAATGGCCCGCGGCGGCTGTCGAGATCACCAGCGGCAACACCAGCAGCGGCATGAAAATGCGGCGCGACAGCCAGAACAGGAAGTCGGCCCGCGCCGAAGGATGATTGAGCACCCCGGCCGGCACGAAATGACGCACGAAGTCGCGCAGGGACCAGCGCCCCGGATTGGCGCGAATATACGTCACCACGCCCGCGAACAGCACCGTGCCCCATAGCAGCAGGAGCGTGATGCCGTTCTCACCCGACATATGCTGCCAGGCCAGCTGCGCGAAGCGATGCAGCTCTGATGCGGCTTCAACCATACTGGCTCACCATCGCAGATTGTTTTACTGAGGAAAGATCAGGCACGAGGGCCGCACGGCCGGCCAGATGCGCCGCAAGCCGCAGCGCCAGTGCGACGATCGTCAGGGTTGGATTGGCCTGGCTGGACGTCGCGAACACGGCGCTGCCCGCAACATGCAGATTGTTGACGCCGAACACCTTGCCGTCGGCGTCGACCACGCCCGTGGCTGCGCTGCTGCCCATGCGGGCCGTGCCGATGTGATGGCCGCCGTATGCACCGTCCCGGCGCACGACCGTTTCGATATCAGTCTCATCCCGCGCCAGCGTCAGGCTGCCGACCGACTGTTCCGCCAGATCGGCGCGCAGCAGGTCGAACGATCGCGCGACCGTCTCCACATCCTGCCCGGCATAGCGCCAGTCGACCCGGACCTGGCGGTTTCCGAAACGATCGCGCGACGCGGCCAGCCCGATCCGGCTGTCCCTGTTCGGCACCTGCTCGGCGTGGAAGTCCAGGCTGAACAGATTGGTGCGCGGACGAATGATGATCGATGGAAACTTGCGTTCCGCCAGCGTGCGGTCACGCAGCCAGTGGCCGAGAAAGCGGATCGTCGCGAGCGCGTCCGTGGCGGCGTTCAGACCATGCCGCAGCCACACCGACGCGGTCGGCGGCGTGTCGCTGACCAGCCGCTTGGCGTATTCATAGCTGATGAAGTTCTGCGCCAGAAAGATCGCCGACAGCGGACCTGTCCGGTGGCAAGGATCGGCGATGCGCGGATGATGCAGCCGGTATACGACGTTGCCGAGCCCAAGCTCCGCCTGCACGTCGGGCCGCAACGATATGCGCCGGCGACAGTACGTGCCGTCGGCGGCAACGTCGTAGCCATGCCAGACGGTGTCCTTGGCGCCGTTCACCTGCAGGCTGCCGATCGTTCCCGCGATGTGGCACATGTAGAACCGCCCGACGAGATCGTTCGCATTGCCGATGCCACGGGCATGCACATCATCCGATGTCAGCAGCAGGCGCGGCGTCTCGATCCCGCCCATCGCCAGAACGAACTGATCGGCCAGAACCGAGAACGGCAGATCGTGGCTGTTGCGGACATCGACACTCTCGATGCGGCTGCCATCGCGCGAGGCACGCAGGCGGGTCACGGTGGCCCGCAGCAACACCCGGACGTTCGGCGCCGCACGCAGCTTCGCCTGATAGCGTTGGCCGAAATTGGTCGGACAGCTGAAGCGCTCGATGCCGTTCATGTCGAAGTGCCGCGGTGCGAAACCGCGCAGCAGCGGCCGCATCCCGTCCGGCGCCGCCGATCGGGCGTCGTACTCATACTCGCCGGCTTCACATAGCCGGTTCGCGGCCGGATAAAATTGCTCCACGTCGCGATAGCCGATCGGCCAGCCCGAATGGGCCATCCACGGGCGTGCCTCGAAATCGATCGGGTCGAACGGCACGCAGCGACCGCCCCAGATCGATGTTCCGCCGCCAAAACAGCGCTGCCGGTAGCGGTCCGGCGGACTGTGCAGCTTCTCGTCCGCCACTTCCCCGACGTTCAGCGCCTGGGCTGCGTCGGACGGTCCGAGATCACCGGATTCCAGCAGGACGATGCTCTGGCCGGTCCGCGCCAGTTCCAGCGCCAGGGTGATGCCGGCCGGGCCGCCACCAATGATGCAGATGTTGGCTTGAACAACTGTGTCGCGAACGATCTCGTCGGCGCTCTGGATCATCGCTCGCCCCCCGTACGGGCCGCCAGGCCGATGGCATCGTGCCCCCGGTCACTGGGCGTCAGCGCCGCGTAGAGCGAGCCCACCGAAGCAGCGAATGCTTCCATGGTGAACAGCCGGTCGTAAAGCAGCGCGCCCGCCGCCGACAGGCTCGCCGCAAGGTCGGGCTGATCCATCAGACGGGCGATCGCCGCGGCAATGGCATCCTTGTCGCCGGGAGGCACGAACAACGCCGTCTGCCCGTCCTCCAGCACTTCGGGAATGGAACCGACAGGCGTGCAGATGACCGGCGTGCGAGAGGCCAGCGCCTCCAGGATCACCAGCGGCAATCCCTCGTCGTAGGCCGGCAGGATCAGCGCGTCGGAGCGGACCATCAGCGCCCTCGCGTCCTCCTGGCTGACCCATCCGGTGAACGAAACGCGGTCGGCGATGCCAAGGTCAGCGGCCATCGCACGGTAGGTGTCGACCGGCCCGCCCCCGGCCATGGTCAGGTGGATGTCACGCGCCCGGATCGAAGCGGTCGCCAGCGCGCACAGCAGTTCCTTGACGCCCTTGCGTTCCAGCAGGTTGCCGACGAACAGCAACTCGAAGCGCGTCCCTTTCGCCACCGTCCGTGGCGGCGCGATCGTTGCCGGAACGCCGTTGTAGATGATGCCGACCCGGTTCGGCCGTACATCGAACGTATCGATGACCCAGCGCCGCCAGACCTCACCGAGCACCACGCATTGATCGGCGCTGCGGAACATCCACCGCAGCAGGGCGCGACCGGCGGGGCCCATCGAACCGTGGAACTGCACGATCTGCGCCGCATGAAGATGCAGCAGCACGCCGCCACCGGCCAGCCTGGTCGCGGCCAGCAGAATGGCTTTGCGAAAGACGCTGCCGCGTTCAGCAAGGTTCAGGTGGACCACCGCCAGGCGGCCACGTGACGCCTCCAGGAAGATCCGCCCGACCGCGGCCAACAGGAAGAATGGTGACAGCGCGATGTGCCCGCCGCCGCGCGACTCCAGCCGCTTGAGCTCGAAACGACCGGACGGGTCACGCCGCATCGAAGCGAGATAGGCCATGATGCTGCCCATCCCGCCACCGACCTGACCATATGGGCAGGCGAGGAATACAGTCCGGCGGTCGCTCATGAAAGGGCAGTCTCCATCGGGCGTCGCTCGTGGCGCACCACCGCGTCGATCATTCGATCCGGCGAGGTTCGCGGCAGCGCCAGCGCCGTCTCGGCAGCGGAACAGTCGATCCGGATATCCTGGCGCCAGAGCGCGGCGAGCGACGGCGTGATCGCCTCGGTGGCGGGCGAGCGAATTCCCATCGCCGCGATGCGACGCACGGGGGCCAGCAGTTTCGTTTCAATCCGTAACGCGCGCGCCCCGATCCGCCGCACCGGTGTCGCGTCCAGCGCCTTGGCGAATGCGACCAGGAATTCGTTCCAGGTCAGGCCGGTTGCCCCCGACACGTTGAAGGCGCGGCCGGCGATGTCGGGTGCATCTAGCGAAGTAACGATTCCGGCCACCAGATCGTCGATGAACGTGAGGTTGCAGCAACCGTCGCCGGCCTCGCCGAGATCG
>DASWON010000244.1:0-19578 GCA_036398735.1 Rhodopila sp. | reverse complement strand
GATCGCTCATCAGCGCCCGACCCGTGGCGAGCATCTGGCGCTCACCGCCGGAGAGCGTCCCGGCCCGCTGGCGACGCCGTTCGGCCAGGCGCGGGAAGAGCCCAAACACGCGGTCCAGCAGCGCCGGCACCCGCTTCTTGTCGGCCAGCACGGTAGCGCCGAGGCGCAGGTTCTGCTCCACAGTCTGCTGCACGAACAGCCGCCAGCCTTCGGGGGCGAGAGCCAGGCCCGAGGCGACGATCGCGAACGCGGGCTTGGCGGTGATCGGCTGCCCCTGCCAGGTTACCGCCCCCCCGGCCGGTGGGACCAGGCCCGCGATGGCGTTCAGCGTGGTGGTTTTCCCGGCTCCGTTGGACCCGAGCAGGGCAACGATGGCGCCGGGCGGGACGGACAGCGAGACGTCCCCGACGCCGACCAGGTCGCCGTACCGGACGAGCAGGTTGGACACCGTCAGAAGCGGCGCGGTCATCGGCGCACCGGCCGTGACCGGAGCGGCGATGGATGCGCCGGTGCCTGGGGTTTTCCATGACCGGCCCCGCCGGCATGGCCGCTCAGGCGGTGCCGCGGCAGCTGACCGAACTGCAACGGACCAGGACGCATCCGTCGGGGCCGACCCGAGTGCTGCTGATCGGGTTCGTGACGGGGTGCCCCATCTGGTTCGTGAAGGGGTGGGCCGCGCCGGAAGCGTCGATTCCGGTCGGGCGCCCGGGGCGTTGGCCCATGCCGGGTTGCGCAAAGCCGGGTTGGGCCGTTCAGGGTCGGGCCAAGCCGGGTTGGGGCGCTCAGGGATGGGCCACGCGCGGCTGCGCCAAGCCGGGTTGGGCCATTCAGGGTCGGGCCAAGCCGGATTGGGCCATGCCGGCCGGAGTCATAATGCGATCGGGAAAGCATCACATGCGCACCCGTTTCATATGGTGTCCGAGATAGGCCGCGACTACGGCCGGGTCGTCGACCACAGCCCTCGGCGCGCCCTGCGCGATGACCTTGCCCTGATGGAACACGACCGCCCGTTCAGCGAGCGACAAAATCACCTCCATGATGTGTTCCACAATCACGATGGTGATCCCCAGCCCCTGGATGCGGCGGACCAGATCGATTGCCAGCCGCACCTCGGCCGGCGTCAGTCCGGCCAGTGCCTCGTCCAGCAGCAGCAGGCGCGGCTCCGTCGCCAGAGCACGCGCGATCTCCAACCGCTTGCGTCCGGGGGTCCCAAGCGAGCGCGCGGGCGATCCGGCGGATTGCGCCAGACCGGTGAAATCGAGCACCTCCTGGGCCTTTCGCAGCGCCCCGGCACGATGCGGATGGCGCAGAAATGCGCCGACCATGACGTTCTCGACCACTGTCATGTCCTCGAACGTCACCGGCACCTGGAAGGTCCGAGCCATGCCCAGGCGGGCGTGCGCCTCGGGCGTGGCACTGGTGACATCCTGATCGAGGAATCGGATCGTTCCCCGGGTCGGCTGGGCGTCGCCTGCGAGGCAGTTGAAAAACGTGCTCTTGCCGGCTCCGTTCGGACCGATCAGCCCGACGATTTCCCCCTGGCCAACATCCAGATCCGCCCCGTCGACCGCACGAAATGCGCCGAATGCCTTGACGATGCCGCGCGCCTCAAGAAACACGCGGCGTCCTCCGCGTGGTGATGGCCGCCCAGAACGCCGCCACGCCGCCGGGCTGGAAGCGCGCCACCAGCAGGATGATGGCGCCATAGACGATGAAGGTGATTCCGGTGCCGCCGCCACCGAACATCGCGTTGGTGGTTTCCTCGAGCGGGATCAGGATGACAGCGCCGACCAGCGGGCCGAACAGCGTTCCGGCGCCGCCCAGCGCCGCGATGATCAGCATCTTGACGGATATCAGGATTCCCAGGGCGCTGTCGGGGTCGATGAACCCGACCATGACCGCGTACAGCGAGCCCGCCAGCGAGGTAAACCCCGCCGACACCAGCAGCGCATACAGCTTGTAGCGCAGGACCGGCACACCGAGGCTGCGCGCCGCCCGATCGCCGCCGCGGATCGCGGCTAGATAATACCCCATCCGGCTGCGCTGCATCAGCCAGGTCATGGCGAGCAGCACGGCCAGCACCGCCAGAAACAGGTAGTGATAGGGGATCGGACTGATGAACGACAGATCAGCGACACTGCGCGGCACCGGCGGTCCCATCAGGCCGACGGCCGCACCGAGCAAGGGCCAGTTGGCCGCGAGGATGCGAAACAACTCGGCGGCGGCGATCGTCGCCATGGAGAAATAATGCCCGCGCAGCCGGAACGTCGGGGTGCCGACCAGCGCCGAGATTGCCATCGAGACGACCACGCCCAACGGTGCGCCCGCGATCGGCGGCCAGCCCAGTTCCGTATAGACAACCAGCGAGGCATAGGCCCCGGCGCCAAAATAGACAGCATGTCCGACCGACACCTGTCCGGCGTATCCGCCCAGCAGGTTCCACGCGGAAGCCGAGATCGCCGCGAGCAGCACCAACGCGCCAACCCGCTGGAGGAAAACGTCCTGCACAAGCAGCGGCCACGCGACGATGGCCGCGAACCCGATGACGACGAGGGGCCATTGCTTCATCGTCAGCTCGTCCCCAGCAGGCCTTGCGGGCGTACCCACAGCACGCCGAGGAACAGCGCGTAGACCACAACGTCCTGGTACACCGCGCCGATCAGATAGGCGGACAGCGCCTCGATCACGCCGATCCCAAGGCCCGCGATCAATGCGCCCGGCACGCTGCCGAACCCGCCGAGACAGACCACGACGAAAGCGATCAGCGACAGGGATTCGCCGACCGTGGGCGATATGTAGAAGAACAGCGCGATCAGGGCGCCGGCTACGCCCGTGGAGGCGGCGCCAACACCCCACGCGATTGCCTGCATCCGGTCGGGCCTTATACCCATCAGCATCGCGGCACTGCGGTCCTCGGCCACCGCCAGCAGGCGGCTGCCCAAGGCGGTGCGGGTCAGGACGAGATGCATGCCGATCGTGATGACAAGCGCCAGGACGCCGGCGAGCAGACGGGATGCCTCGATGCGCAGGCCGCCGATGTCGAACGTGCCTCCCACCAGGGTATCCGGCAGCGAGACGAAATTGGCGGTGAACGCCCAGAAAGCGGCATAGCGCAGCACCAGGGCCAGCCCGAAGGTGCCCAGGATCTGCGCCAGCATCGGGCCCTTGGCAACGTGACGGACGAGGCCGAGGTAAACCACGACCCCCAGCACGAACAACAGCGCCGCCGCGCCCGGAACGAAGAAGACCGGCCCGAGCTTCAGCAGTGTGAAGGCGAAGAACGCGGCATACATTGCCAGCATGACAAAGTCGCCATGGGCAAAGTTGACGACGTTCATCATCCCCCAGATCAGCGTCAGGCCGGAGGAAAACAGAGCGTACACCGATCCCATCAGCAGGCCGCTGACCACCACCTGCAACAGGATCACTCTTTGACGCTCCCTCGTTCTTCGCGATCAATCCTGCCGGATCGTTGGGGCGGGGACAAGTGATGGCTGCTCGTATCCCGGCTCGGAAGCGTGCCGCGTCGCGCGACGGCGCCTGATGCTTGGAATCGATGCAGCGCGACAGATGACCAACGCCGGCTCACGTGGGGACCCGGCACATTCCGGCCGATTGGGCTTAGCGACCGGCGGGTTCCCTGAGAGCGGGCATTCGCGAACTTCGGACCGACAAGGCCATGGCAAACCGGTGTTTTGCAGTCCGATCGCAGAGACGCGTGAGTCGCAAGGGGACCACGGGCAGCCGCGTGAATGGAATACTTAAACACGAGGTGCGTGGCCCTGCACTGGCGGCGATGCTGGCGCGTGTCGTGGTTACTGAGGCCGCCCGATAGCGGATACGGAATATGGCGGACCTCGGAACGCCCCCACAAGCAGCGACGGAAAGCTCGGGGTAATACTGCCCCTGACGATACCACAGGCGCCCACGCCGGTTGAGCATGTGCATCAGCCCGGCGGGTGACAGGCGGTGACCGCATAGAGCGCCGCGAAACCCGATCGGGCCAACAGCCGGAAGCGTTCGGGGGGCAGGTCGGGCAGCGCGTCCGCCTCCATCAGCAGCACATCGTTGAAACCGCATACGTCGGCGACGGCGGTCTCGCTCCAGGTCGGGATGTGACCCACCCGGCCGGCCAGCGTGCGATACGGCTCGCGCGTCTCGATCGGCTGCTGCGAAGGATTATCGAACGCGAACGGCCAGTAGGCGCGGTGCTCGATCAGCACCAGCGCGCCGAGATGTTCATCCGTCCGGGTTCCGTCCGACAGCGCCCGCCGACGCGGATTGGCCCTCCAGTAGTCCGGACGTTCCTCGATGCCGGCCTCGGCGAGATAGACCGCCTGGCCTGGATGCACGGATTGCAGCACGCGGCGGAGGTCGACGAGGTCGCTCCGGCGATCCGTCCAGACGCTGATCAGCAAGGCCATGCGCACGAGGAAGATGAGTGCAAGCACGACGGTCGCCACGAACCCGAGCATGCGTGGAATACACGTCGGGACGAAACCGGCGAACAGCATGAAGCCCAGCATGACCGCCAGGCGGGTGTCGAGAAGATAGGTTCCCTTCCAGGCGTAGGGCGCGAGGAGGAACGTGATCAGCAGCAGCGTCATTGCGTATGCGGCCGGGCCGGGCACCCTGCCCCAGCGCAGCAGCACACACAGTGCCGGCAGCGCGAATGCGACCGCCGCGGTGGCGACGTCGAGCGGCCAGTTGTAATTGACGAAGGTCGTCACAAGCTGCTGCAGCTTTTCGCCGAACGGCAGAAATTCGGCGTCACCGCCAAGCTGTTGCAGCGCGGAAAGTGCATACAGCGCAGCGGGTCCGGCGAAAATCAACAGCAAGACCGAGCCGCGAACGATGCCCGCACGGGCGATGCCGGAGCACCCGGTGTCCGGACGGGCAACCCCGCATTGGGCCGCACCGGAGCGGGCGATGCCCAAGCGGGCAACGTCGGGGCGGGCAATGCCCGGGCAGGCAATTCCGGGGCGGGGGATGTCGGGGCGGGGGATGTCGGGGCGGGCAATGTCGAGGCGCCAAAGCTGGTGTAGCCGGAGCAATTCCGCGCCGCCGATCAGCGCGCCGAAGAACACCAGCCCCATCAGGTGGCAAGCGAACAACGCAAGGGCCCCCGCGATCGCCAGGATGATCGCGGGCCCCGGGTGCTCCTCGCGCCATCGGAGCCAGCCGGCGGCGAGCAGCAGCGCCAGGCCGAGCGCGATCGAGAAATTCAGAAATCCCAGCAGCAGGCAGTCGTTGTACGCGATGAGCCCGACACCCAGCGACCACCATCGGCCGCCGAGAGCGGAATTGTAGGCAACCGAGCCGCATACCGGCAGCAGCACAGCGACCGCGATCACCAGCCGCCCGGCGATGTGCACAGGCAGCACATGGATCAGCGGCGGCAGAATAAGGTCGAGCGCCAGGTTGGGGATGATCGACCAGTGCGGCGCATAGAATTGCGCCAGGACGGCATCTTGCGGCAACGAATCCAGAATGAAGGCCCGCGCGAGGTGGTTGGGATAGTCCAGCAGCGGCGGCACGTCGACCACGAACAGCGGCGCCAGCAGCGTGACGCACAGGCCGCACAGCGCGATCCACCATGGAAGATCGCGGGCGCCGGCTCGGGTCCGGGCCTGTGGTGCGAGGGCGGCGCCGCGTGACGACATACGAGAAGCCGCTCCGGCCATGGGTTGGTTCTGGCTTACGGAGATCAATATCCACTTTCGCGGCCGATCTCCATCGTGGTGTTTTTCAGACCTCTACCGGGACGGCTGCGCACGGACGAGGCTGACAGCGCTGGCAGCACGGAGGGCGGCTGCGCTGCGGCAAGGCCGGTTCGGAGCAAAGGTGTCCTGGATCAGCCGAGGTTAGATGGACCGGGCCTCGGAGGTCGGAGCTCATGGGGTCGGCCTCGGAGGCCGGGTCCGGTCGGTCGGGCGCGGATGGACCCGGCGCGGACCAAAAGGCATACGCGCAAGGTCCATGATGGGGGCGGGCTGATCAAACACGTGAATCGGAGCGGGATCCGCCGGCTTGCCGCCGCCATCGCGGAGGGGCCAAAATAGGTCCGGCAGGGCTCCGGCGACCGCGAGCCGCCGAAAGGCATCCAGCGCATGATCCTTCCAGCTGAATTCTCCCTCATCGCGCGGCACTTCCGCCCGCTGGCCGGACCGGGTGCCCTGGATTTACGGGATGATGCCGCTCTCATGATGCCCCCGCCCGGACGTGAACTGGTGCTGACGGCGGACGCCATGGTGGCCGGGGTGCATTTCCTGGCGGACGATCCGCCTGACCTGATCGGGCGCAAACTGCTGCGGGTCAATCTGTCGGACCTCGCGGCGAAAGGCGCCGTGCCGCTGAGCTACCTGATGACCGTGTCTACGCCCAAGGAGACGCCGGAGGCGTGGTTCGCCGGGTTCGCCGCCGGGTTGGCGCAGGACCAGGCGACCTACGGGGTGACGCTGCTCGGAGGCGATACCACCTCGACACCCGGCCCGATCTCACTGTCGCTGACGATCATAGGCCACGTCGCGCCTGGCACAGCGATCCACCGCTTCGGCGCGCGCCCCGGCGACGGGATCTGGGTCACCGGCACGATCGGCGACGGCGCACTCGGCCTGATGGCGGCACTGGGCCGCATCACCGACCCGACCGGCGAGCTCCTCAACCGCTATCGCCTGCCGCGGCCACGGGTCGGGCTGCAGCTGGCCGGCATTGCCTCGGCCGGGATGGATGTGTCGGACGGGCTGGTGCAGGACCTCGGTCATCTGTGCAGAGCGAGCGGCGTGGCGGCGGAGATCACGGCGGATCATGTCCCGCTGTCCGACGCGGCCCGCGCGGCCGGACTGGACTGGCTTCCGACATGTCTCAGCGGCGGCGATGACTACGAGCTTCTGCTGGCGGTGCCCCCCGCCCGGTCGGACGCGCTACGCCATGCCGCGGAGCAGATCAACGTCGCCGTCACGCAGATCGGACACTTCCATTCCGGAGCCGCGGACGTCACGGTGCGGCTGGCGAGCGGCGAGCAACTTGCTCTGGACAAGGGTGGATGGAGCCATTTTTAGGCCGCGCTTGGGGCTGAGGGGCAATCTCGATCGGTATCCGGATGCGGGCGGCGGCCCGCTGGCCCGCAGCCTTCTGGTTGGCGATCCGCGCGCGATCTGCGCCGCGCGCATCAGGCTAAGGCCGGATCAGGCCGCGAGATGGGTCAGAGCGACGAAGGCCCCAAGCAGTCCGATGATCATCACCACGACTTCGAGATACGCTCGCATGACCGACCTCCGTTTGGCATGCGGCGACCGTGCCATCGCCAGGACCACATGCTCTGTTACTCAGATCACAGGGGCCTGATATTTTTTGCTGGTGGCAGAACGTGGGTGCCTGGAGGGTATGATTAAGGCGGAACCGTGCCGTGCCGGCCGCCATGGTCCTGGCGCGATGACCTATCCCGATCGGCTCGAGCGGACGTAAGGGCAGGCCGCGCCCCCGACCCGGGCAGCCGTAAGCCGTCGCGGGCGCGCGCATGCGGCGAGCTTTCAAAGTCCATGAGTTGTCCGGCTCCGCCCCGTGAGCCGTCGCGGGCGCGCGCATGCGGCGCGAGCGGCCGGCGCGGCACAGGTTCAACCCCGGCGAATGGCGCTCCGGGGCGAGCAGCCACGAACATCCCCTTGCCAGAACCGCGTCGCCACCAGACAGCGATGACACTGACTGGTGGGCGCGCGGGTTGGCGTAGCGGCTGCGGCGCGATGCCGATGTTATCAGTCAGCCGGCCGTCGCCGAAGAGCCAACGGTTCGGCTGACCGGTCGAGATCATGACGAAACGCCGGCGTCGACATTGGTGGCAGGACGCGGCAAGCGTCCCCGATCGGAGGCCACGAAAAACCAGACGCTAGGCCGGAAGTGCGTCGTAGACCGCGGTTTCGAACGCCTCGAATGCCTGCACCGCCTTCCCGTCGAAGAACGGCAGCACCTGCGTGGCATAGACGCCTGCGACCCCGCGCTTCGGGTCGATCCAGTAGTACGAGTTCGCCAACCCCGCCCACGCCAGGCTGCCGGGGGATCGGCCGGTCGGCAGCGCCTCGGGGTTGATCAGGAAACTCAGACCCCATTTCATTCCGGCGACAAAATCGACGTCGTTCGTCGAACCCGGATTGGCGGTCTTCATCGGATTGCAAACGAGGTCGCCCATTGCGTTGTTCGACATCGTGGCCACCGTCTCCGAACGCAGCAGCTGCGCCCCGTCGAATGTCCCGCTCTGCAGGATCATCCGCGCGAACTTCAGGTAATCGCCGACCGTCGAATAGAGGCCGCCGCCGCCCATGTGGAATTCCGGCTCCTGCGGCACCTCGAAATCGATGGGAACCAGACCGTCGGGCGTGCGGGCATGGACCCTGCCCAGACGGCGACGCTGCACCTCGCCGATCCTGAAGCCGGTGTCGTTCATGCCGAGCGGGGTGAGGATGTTCTCGCGCATGTAATCGGCCAGGGTCTGACCGGAGACGGCCTCAACCGCCTTGCCCACCCAGTCGATCGCGATCCCGTATTCCCACCTGTCTCCCGGATCGGACGCAAGCGGCAGCCGCAGGGCAGCATTCCGGCAGGAAATCACGCCCGGAGTGCCGGTCGCGTCCATGTAGCGGGTGATGTCGGCATTCCACATGTCGTACGCATGGCCGGAAGTGTGGGTCAGCAGGTGGCGCAGCGTGATGGCGCGCCTCGGTGCGCGCAGCCTCGGCTTGCCATCGGCGCCGAAGCCTTCGAGCACTTGCACGCGGCCAAGTTCCGGCAGCACACCGGCAACGTCGGCATCGAGCGAGAGCTTGCCGCGTTCGACCAACTGCATCGCACAGGCACCGGTGATCGCCTTGGTCATCGATGCGATCCAGACGACGGTATCGGCCGTCATCGGCGCGCCGGTCGTCAGGTCGCGGGTGCCGAAAGCTGCCTCGAAGATGATACCGTTCTTCGTCGCGGCGGCAGCGGCCACGCCCGGCACATCCCCCGCTTCCGCCGCTTGGCGGAGCGGATCGCCGATTCTGCTTGTGTCGACCATGGTTCCCTCCCGCTTGGTGATTTGATGATGGTTGGCCGCGCCAGAGTGTCGGGTTCAACAGCTGCAGGCGTCAACGACGGTTCGACCTGCGGGTGGGCCACCGCGGTGGCGATTTCGTGAGCTGATGATGACTTCCCATCGGGCAAGGTGAAACGGCGCAGATGCGATCAGATCGCCGCTCGGATCGCGCATCGGTGAAGCGCGATAGGCCGGTTGCGGCATGAAGCATGCGCCCGCGCGGCGAATGGTGGTCGCCCGGCCACTCACACCGCTCGGCGACTGGATCCTCGGCGCGTCAAGGGACCACGATCTGCAAGTCACGGCCTGCCGGCGCAGCGAGCGGTTCCCGCCGATCCATGCATGTCGCGAGCTGAGGTGAAACGTCGGGAACATCCGGCATCCCCGGCCGGATCCGGTCCAGACGGCGGATCAGTTCCGCAATCTCGTTGGCGGGCCGCGGCGGGCTGATAAAGTACCCCTGCACCTCGGTGCAGCCGTTCTGGCGAACCTGGGCGAGTTGCTGCGCCGTTTCGATCCCCTCGGCGGTCGTGGCGATCCCGAGGTTCGTCCCGAGGCCGATAATGGCGCGAACGATCGTCGCCGCGCTCCTGCCCTCGGCGGATACCGCATCCGATCCGGCATTCCGGGCGTCGGCCGCTGACCCATGCAGATCGCTGATGAACGACCGGTCGATCTTGATCTTGTCGAAGGGAAACCGGCGCAGGTAGCTCAGTGACGAGTAGCCGGTCCCGAAGTCGTCCATCGACACCTTGACGCCGAGATCATGCAGGTCCCCCAGCATGGTCATGACCGTTTCGGTATCCTGCAGCAGCACGGTTTCAGTGATCTCCAGTTCCAGACGATCCGCGGACAGCCCGGTCCGAGCCAGCGTTTCGCTGACCAGCTGTACCAGGTGTCTGTTCTTGGTCTGGATCGGCGAAAGGTTCACTGCGACCCCGATATGATCCGGCCACCGCGCCGCCTCCGCGCATGCGGTGGACAGCACCCACTCGCCGATCGGGATGATCAATCCCGTCTGTTCGGCGAGCGGGATGAAATCGGCGGGCGACACGCGTCCGCGCGAAGGGCTGTTCCAGCGTATCAGCGCCTCGAAGGCAGCGACACGATCCTCGGCCAGGTTGTACAGAGGCTGGTAGTACAACTCGAACTCATCGCGATGCAGCCCGAGACGCAGATCGGCCTCCAACCCGCGACGCGCATGCAGCTGCTCCTCCATCCCGGACTCGAAAAAGGCGAACGTGCCGCGCTCTTCCTTCGCGCGATAAAGCGCGACATCCGCGCGTTTCAGCAGATCCGCGCCGCTTACCCCGGGTTCCGAGAGCGCGATGCCGATGCTGGCGCCGATGACCACGCTGTGCCCCTGTACCTGATACGGCGCGCCGACCGCCGCCACGATCCGGCTGGCAAGCGAAGCGGCAAGAGCCGGGCCGTCTCCGGTGGTCTTGATGACAATGGCGAACTCGTCACCGCCCAACCGCGCGACGAGGTCATAGTCGCGGACACACTGGCGCAGCCGCGCCGTGACGAGCCGAAGCAGGTCATCGCCGGCGGGATGGCCGATCGTATCGTTGACTTCCTTGAAGTGATCGAGATCCAGGCAGAAGACCGCGAAGGCTGGAACCTCGGCGCGCGCTTCAAGCATGGCCGCCATCTGCTCCTGGAACCGGGTGCGATTAGGCAGCCCGGTCAGCGCATCGTGACGCGCCATGAAAGCAATCCGTTCCTCATTCCGGCGCTTCTCGGTCACGTCCTCGAAGGTGGCGACGGCACCGCCATCAGGCATTGGTTCCATGGCGATCTGGACAAACTGGCCCGGCCGCATCTCCAGCTGGTGCTGCACGGAGCGCCGCGCAAGCAGCAGGCCGGTGATCATATCGACAAGCTGGTCGGCGTGCTTACCGGGATACAGTCCATGAGCAAGAGAGATTTCGATCACCTCGCTCACCGTCAGCCCGGTATGGATACTGCCCTCGGGCAGGCCCGTCATCGCAAAGAAGCGTCCGTTGACCAGCTGCACGCGATGTTCCTGGCTCCACACGAGCATGCCCTGGAGCATGCTGTTCAATGCGGCGTCGAGCTGCAGATGCGTTCGCCGCAGGGCGCCGTCCGCCTGGCGTCGAGCGATGAGACTGGTTCGGAATACCTCGAGAGCGTGGGCCATCGCTCCGATCTCATCGCGGCGCAGCAACTCGGGGACAAACAGTTCGGTGTCGCCCGAAGCAAGCCGGTTGAGCACGCCGGTCAGCCGCAGCATCGGGCGGGTCACCCCCCGGCCCACCGCGATCGCGCCGAGCAAGGCGAGGGTGGTGGCGCCGACGCCCAATCCGAACAATGCGTTCTCGGCCGCGCGGCCCTGACTGATCGACCCGGTGGTGAGGATGGCACGGCGCGACGTCAGCGACTGGACAAGCTCATCGAGGTCCGCCCGCAGAGCCGCGAAGCGTTCATCAGCGTTGGCGGCGATCAACACGCCGTAGCTTGCATCGTAGGCCGCGAAATCGGCGGTCTCGCGGAAGCGCTTGGCATAAGCCTGGAATCCACCGCGCAACCGCGATGCCACTGGCTTCGAAACGGCTTCGTTTGCGACGAGAAACCGATCGAATTCGGCTGCGGTACCCTCAAGTCGCCGGACGACGGCATTCGCGGCCGCCTTCTGCGCCACCGGATCCGCTTCATTATTTCCGATTGATAACAGTGCAAACAACTTCGTGTGCAGCAGCGTGATCTCGTCCTTCATGGTCTGGGCACGGCTGAGCGGCTCGAATACGTCTCGATCCAGAACACCAAGCGCAGCGATATGCTGTTCGCCCATCTCCAGCGCGACGGCCAGTATCAGTCCCATCAGCAGCAGCGTAATCGCCGGAATCAGCGCCAGCTTGCGGGCAAGCGAGAAGCCGAGGCGTGCCGAACGAACACGCACCCGCGGCGGCTGTTCCACGCGCGCATCCGGAAGTTCGGTCATGGCCGATCAGGCTCATAGTAGCCGCTGCCGCAGACGGCACCGGCGTTGATCTGGAAGACCCAGGACCGCTTGCGCTGGATGCGTCCTTCGCGGGGGTTGGGCCACAAATATTCCAGCCATCCCTCGCCCTTCACCTCGCCGATGCGAGACATTTCGGCGACTGTCCGGCGACCTTCGACATCGCGCATGGTGCCGAGGGTCCTGCCAACCAATCTGGGGTTGCCGCCGTTTGCGAGCACGGTACCGGCGGCGTCGTGGCAGAACACGTAGAGGCTCCCGTTCACGAAACCGCCGTCTGGCCGACTGAAATCGACGAACGCCTGCTGTGGTCCGAACAGGCGAATGTGTTCCGCAGCCCGTTCGGCGAGTGCACGGGCCTCATCGGCAGACTGGGCGAGTGCGGGCAGCGCCGTCACGGCGAACAGCATCGCCGCAAGCGCGACGGCGGCTTCCTTGCGGATCATTGCGGCGTTCCTTTGTAGAAACCTGAGCCGCAAACCGTCCGGTCGTCGGCTCTCAGCACGTAGGCGGTCTTCAGCTCAATCCGTCGCGTCAGTGGATTCGGCCAGCGAAACTGAACCCAGCCGCTGCCACGGGTGGCGACGAACTGATTGAGATCGGCAATCAGCAACCCGCCGTCCGCCCCGCGCAGGTCAGCCCAGCTGTGGCCAACAGTTCGGGGGTTTCCGCCGTGTGCGACCACCACGCCGCTGACGTCCCAGCAGAAGACGTAGAGCTCATCCTCGACAAAGCCACCGTCGGGACGGCTGAAATCGCTGAAGGCCTGCTCACGCCCGACCGCCTGAATATGGGCTACGGCCCGTTCGGCCAACATCTGCGCCTGTTCCGGTGTATGTGCGTTCGCCAGCGCACCGATGGCGGCCACACCGAGAATGATCGCGGCGGGCACCGTGTGCCTCAGGCGTTCGCGAACCCACGACATTGTATCTTTTCCGTATTGTTCCTGCGGTCATTATCCCTGCCATGACCTTCATCGTGCCCTCCATCGAAGGGCTAATCTCGCGAGGAGCAGAATAAACGGCAAAACCTTTAACAAACCGTAAATAGTCGCCGTAATACGGGTTTCCTACCAGTCAGGCGAATTGCCGATTTTTCGGCGACGGTCGGCTGGATGGACTTTCACCGGTTCCCACGCAGCCGCCACGCCAGCGCATCGTGCATACGACACAGCGTCAACGCCGAGCGGTATCAAATCCGTCCGGATGCGATGATCGTCAGTCGCTCCCTGACGCTCGCGATCACGCCGGCCCAGTCGCCCCGGCGGCTCTGGCGGAATATCCGCATGCTCGGGTACCACGGTGTGTCGTCGCGGTGAAGAAACCATCGCCAGCACGAGTCAAACCGGTTCAGCATCCAGACCGGCCTGCCCAGCGCCCCCGCCAAGTGAGCGACGGCGGTGTCCACCGCGATCACCAGATCAAGTCCGGCAATGAGCGCGGCCGTATCGGCCCAGTCGTTGAGGCGCCGGGACACGTCGAGCGGACCTGCTGGCGCGAGCGACTGCAACTGCAGCGCGGGAACCCCGGCCTGCAATGAGACGAAACTGCATCCCGGCACGGAGAACAGCGGTGCCATGTCGCTCAGCCGCATCGAGCGGCGCCTGTCGATTGCCACCGCTTGGGGTTGTCCGGTACGTGACCGCCCGGCCCAGACCACGCCAATCTTCAGTCCCGGACACCCGGCGAGAAACTCCGCCCAGGCGGACGGGTCGGCGCGCAGGTACGAGGCCGGACCGGGGATGGTCGCCATGGTCGTGCCAAAGGCGAACGGCAAGCTGAGCAGCGGGCAGTGGTAGTCGAACGGCGGAAGCGCTCCGTCATCCTCGCACAGAACTTCGGCGACTCCGTCGAGGGTCGCCATGAGCCGGCACAGGGCTCGGGGCACCACCAGGATGACGCGCCCACCGGCAGCGGCAACCATGGGAGCATAGCGACAGAACTGCAGCGTGTCGCCAAAACCCTGCTCGGCATAGAGCAGGACCGTCTCTCCGTGCAGTTGCTGACCGGTCCATCGTGGTGGGGCCGAAGACTGCTTGGGAGAGCATCGGGCCAGAGGGCCAGCGACAACAGGGCCAGCGACAACAGGGCCAGCGGCCAGAGAGGGCTCGGCCAGGAGCGGTTCGGCCAGGGGCGGTTCGGCCAGGGGCGGTTCGGCCAGACGGCGCCAGGCCAAAGAGGCTTCGGCCGGAGGGGATTGGGCAACGCGTGATTGGCCTTGCGGGCGTGCGGAGGCGTCCATCGCCTCGACCAGCCAGCGGGCCTCGTATTCGCGCCAGCCCTCATCCAGGCGTCCCAGCATCAGCAGCGCCAGGGCGAGGTTGGTCCGAGCCTCGGGATAGTCCGGCCGGTCCACCAGCGCATCCCTGCAACACTGCTCCGCCTCCTCGGGGCGCACCTGCTCCATCAGCGCCAGCGCCAGATTGCTCTTTGCCCGCGCCGGCTCAACGCCAAGTGCCAGGGCCCGGCGGAACAGGCCCTCGGCTTCCTCGACATGACCAAGGATCTGGCGGGTGGCGCCGAGGTTCAGTGTTGCGTTGGCGTGCCCGGCGTCCAGACGCAGCGCCGCCCGGAAACAGTTCTCCGCCTCGGTGACGTGCCCCATGGCGTAGTGCGCCATACCCAGATTGTTCAGCGCATCGGCGTTTTCGGGGTTGAGGTGCAGGGCCGCGCGCTGGCAGGACAAGGCCTCCTCCGCCCTGCCCTGCGCCAGAACCACAAGACCCAGATTGATCCAGGCCTCGGCGAGATCCCCATCGATCGCGAGTGCTGTCTGATAGTGGGGCTCTGCCTCCCGCATGCGGTCATGCAGGTGGAGATGTAACCCCAGATTGTATTCAGCCTGTGCTTCGGCGGTGCTCATGCCTCCGAAGGTTGTGAGGACTTAAATCCTAGACAAGACCTCTTCATGGAATTTTTTCATGTCCGCAGCGGATTTGGCTGCGTCGCGCCCCTCGAAGTCGAAATCGAGCGCGGTAACGCCGATCGACCGAACCGCCGCGATGTCCTCGATCGTGTTCGCGACGGTGCCGGTGAACAGCTTCCGGTTCCCGTCGGTCGCCGCCGGTGCCGGCTGACCGTGCCGCTTGACGCGATAGACGATCCCCATCGCGGCGGGGTCGCGGCCGGCGGCCTTGGTCATCTCCCGCATACGCGCGATGCCGGCGGTCAGGCGTGGCAGCGTGTCCAGCAGGTGCGCATTGTTGCTGCCGATCGGGTACCAGGCGTCGCCGATCCGCGCGGCCCGGCGCATGGAGGGGCCGCTCTCGCCGCCGACCCAGATCGGCGGGTACGGCTTCTGCAAAGGCTTCGGATCGGTCAGCAGCCCATCGATGTGGACGTATTTGCCGTGGAAGACCGGCCGCTCCTGGGTCCAGATGGTGCGCATCGCATCCAGGTACTCGTCGGTCACCGCACCGCGTTCAGCGAACGGCGTGGTCGAGACTGCGTCCAGCTCCACCTTCAGCCACCCCGCGCCGACGCCGACCACAAGACGCCCACCCGAAAGCACGTCGATCGTGGCGAGCATCTTGGAGGTCACCACCGCGGGACGATGCGGCACGACCATGACCGCCAGCACAATCCGGATCTTGCTGGTCTTGGCCGCAATCCAGGCGGCGGTGGTGAGTTGCTCGACCCGATGCCCGGGATCGGGGGTATAGAACTCCCCGGTCGTCGAATAGGGATAGCCGGGCGTGCTGGTATCGGGAAGTGCGATGTGGTCGGTCAGGGTCAGGTAGTCGAAGCCCAGCGACTCTCCCAGTTGCGCGATGTTCGCCATGACCTCGGCCGAGGCCATCGGTCCACTGACAGGAAGATTGAAGCCGATTTGCATATTCCCCCCTCGGGTGTTTCCTCCAACGGAGGAGGCCGGGAGAGCGGCGGCGTGTCAATCGGCGGATCCCCGGCCGCAGGGCAAAGACCGGGCCGGGCTGTCTACGGAGGATCCGCGCGAGGGGCGACGCGAGGCGGAAATCTGCGGTGCGGGCAGCGGACCGGAAGGATTTCCCACGCGGGCGACGGCACGCGAGGATCTGCACGGTGCTTCCACAGTCAACTGGCGGAGGTCAACTGGCGGAGCCGGTTCACGCAGTGCCCTCGCGACGATAGGATGCAGCGGTTTGGAAAGGCCGCGCCATGATGGGGACGATCACGCTGCACGCCGCTGTCGCGGACTATCCGCATGTCCGAGCGCTCAAGGACGGTTCCGTCGACTCGCCGCGCATCCGCTTCGACTTCGAGGCGGTGCCTGAGATCACGCGCGCCTTCCGGCGGATGGTGCGGACGCTGGACTTCGACCTGTGCGAGATTGCCCTGACGACGCTTGCCCAGGCGCACGCTTACGGCAAGCCGATCAAGGCGCTGCCGATCGTGGTGATGCGGGGATTTCACCACGGCGCGCTGATGTGCCCGGTCGCATCGACGATCGGCGGGCCGGCAGACCTGCGCGGCAAGCGGATCGGCGTGCGGGCCTGGTCGCAGACCACCGGGATCTGGGTGCGGGGGATTCTGCACGACGCGTATGGCGTCGATCACCGCGACATCACCTGGGTGACGCAGGAGGACGCGCACGTCCAGGAATACGAGGACCCGCCGCATGTGACGCGGATTGCGCCGGGGCAGGACCTCAAGACCATGCTGATGTCGGGTGAGATCGACGCGGGCATTGCCCTGGCCGGGATCGACGCGGCTGCGGTGCGGCCGGTCATAGCCGATCCGATGGCCGCCGCGGCCGCCTGGTACGGCAAAACCAGCGCCTACCCGGTCAATCACCTGCTGTGTTTGAAGAGCGACGTGGTCGCGGCGCATCCATGGCTCCCCGATGAACTGATGCGCCTGTTCGTCGCTGCCCAGGCCGCCGCGGCGGAACCGCCGCCCGAGGCGCGATTTGCCGGGATCGTCGGGCCCGACGTTCTGCCGTACGGGCTGGCGGCAAACCGAGCCGGTATCGAGCTTTGCCTGCGCTACGCCGCCGAACAGGGACTCGTGCCGCGGACGTATGACGTGGCGGAGATTTTTGTCTGACCCAGACCGCGACAAGTGGCCCGGGCGTGATTTCAGCCCCAAGGGAAACGCTCTGGTGTGGCCGTTCTGAACTCCGCCATACTGCAGACCCACACTCGGAGCGGCCCGCCGAACCGTGAAACACACCAGAAAACAAAGGGTTGCCAGTATCCTGGTTGATCCGACCGTTCGCTAGGAGTCGATCCATGCCACGACGAACTTTTGCGTCGGGACACTAGTCCGACAGGATGCAACCGTCCCGCCCGATCGAGACCGACCTGGTGCTGCTTGGTGCCGGCCATGCGCATGTCGAGGTGCTGCGCCGCTTTGCGATGCAGCCCGAGCCGGGTGTGCGCCTGACATTGATCGGGCGTGAGGCCGAGACTCCATATTCCGGCATGCTGCCTGGCCTGATCAGGAGCGAGTACACCCACCACGAGGCCCATATCGACCTCGCCCCGCTCGCGGCGATGGCGAACGCGCGCCTGATCCTGGCAGAGGCGACGGCGATTGACCTGGAGGGCCGCACCATCACTGTTCCCGGGCGGCCTGTGGTCCCGTACGATCTTCTGTCCGTGGATGTGGGCGGCATACCCTCGGCGCCGCCGGGCGGCGGCGTCGCGGTGAAACCGATCGGCCGCTTCCTCGACCGCCTGCACCGCCTGGAGGCGGAGCTTCCGCGCGGCAGCCGGATCGCTGTCGTGGGCGCCGGAGCGGCGGGCGTGGAACTGGCGCTCGCACTGGCGGTCCGGTTCGCCGGGCAGTTGCACCTCGTCCTGGTGTCAGCGACGCCGGAGCCGCTGGCAACCGCCCCGGCCGCCGCCCGACGCGCGGTGCGGCAGGCCCTGCTGGACACCGGAGTGGAACTGATCTGCGGCGTCACCGCGACCGCGCTGGAGCCAGGCCGGCTGCTGCTGTCCGACGGCAGCAATATCGAGGTCGCGACCGCGCTGTGGACGACGGGCGTCGTGGGACCGGCGTTTATCGCCGCCTCCGGTATCGACTGCGACCCGGCCGGCTGCATTCGGGTCACCGCGAACCTGCAAAGCGTCAGCCACCGGCAGGTCTTTGCCGCGGGCGACTGCGCGGCACTGGAGGGCGATCCGCGACCGAAGGCGGGGGTCTGGGCGGTGCGGGCCGGCGCGCCGCTGGCGGACAACCTGCGGCGCGCGGCAACCGGGCGCGTATTGCGGCCGTGGCAGCCGCAGCGGCAGGCGCTGGCGATCCTCGGCCTCGGGCACGGCCGGGCTGTCGCCTGGCGCAATGGCGTCGCCGTGCAGGGACGCAAGGTGTGGTGGCTGAAGGACCGCATCGACCGACGCTGGATGCGGATGTACACCGAGATGCGGATGGCGCCGGCACCCGAGGCGGAGATGCGGTGCGGCGGCTGCGGCGCCAAAGTGAGTGCCGAGGTGCTGGCAAGTGCGCTTACCACCCTGCCCCGCCCCGAGGCTTCCGGCCTGCTGCCGCCGCCCGACCGGCCCACGTCCCTGGTTCTGCCGAAGATGCCGGGCGGATCGGCGACTCTGGATGACGCGGCGGTGCTGAAGCCGCCCTTGGGAAGGTTGCTCGTCCAGTCGGTCGATCATTTTCGCGCGTTTCTCGATGATCCGTTTGTGTTCGGCCAGATCGCGGCGGCGCACGCCCTGTCCGATCTGTATGCCATGGGTGCGGAACCCTGGACGGCGCTGGCGATCGCATCGGTCCCCTACGCGGCTTCCCGGAAAATGCGCGACGAATTATCGGCGATGCTGCAGGGGGCCAGCGAGATCCTGAACGCGGATGGCTGTGCGTTGGTCGGCGGCCACAGCGCCGAGGCCGCCGAGACGGCACTGGGCTTTTCCGTCACCGGTCTGGTCGATTCCGGAAGGCTGTTGCGCAAGGCCGGGCTGCAGCCCGGCGACCAGTTGCTGCTGACCAAGCCGTTGGGCACCGGCATCATCCTCGCCGCCCACATGCGCGGCAACGCGCGGGCGCACTGGCTGCTGGCGGCGATCGAGGCCATGCGGACGACCAACGCCGTCGCTGCTCGGATTGCCATGGCCCACCGGCCGCGTGCCGGGACCGATGTCACCGGGTTCGGTCTGGCCGGTCATCTGCAGGAGATGCTGGAAGCGTCCGGCCTGGCGGCGGTGCTGCGGCTGGAGGCAATCCCGGCCTTGCCCGGCGCTTTGACGCTCGCCGCGCATGGGATCGAGAGCACGCTGGCGGCAGAGAACCGGCGCGTGCTGGACGATGCACCGGAGACCGCGTTGCTGGTGGACCCGCAGACCTCGGGCGGCCTGCTGCTGGGCCTGCCGCCGGCGCGAGCGGGTGCCTGTCTTCAGGCCATGCGCGACAGCGGGCTGAACGCTGCGATCATCGGCGAGGTGGAGCACGCACCCGAAGGTGCCCGCCGTATCAGGCTGGAGTAGGCGACGGTGGGGCCCTGGCGGTATCACGAGGCGGCGCCTGGGTAGGCTGGTCGCGATCGCCTCTTGGAGTTTCCTGTGGTCTCCGCGACCTGCATATTGCGGGGCAGCGGC
>DASWON010000243.1:0-6855 GCA_036398735.1 Rhodopila sp. | reverse complement strand
GGAACTTCAGCCCGGGCCGCAGCTCGAAGGTCCAGATCTTGAAGTCGGGGGTGTTTTCATAGCTCTCGACCATCTGCGGCCGCGGCTGCAACTGGTCGTCGACGCCCAGCAGCATGTCCCAGATCAGCAGGGAGCCATTGCGAACGACGTATTGCGTGGTCCAGATCGGATCGAGGTTCGCCAGATTCGCCTGCGGGATGAACCGCAGCGTCCTCGCATCCGCGGCGAGCGAAAGCCGGGGTGCGGCGAGAGCGCCGCCTGCCGCAACGGCTGCCGCCTTCAGGAAGCCCCGACGATCCAGGCCATGGGAGACCCCGTTGACCATGTTCAAATCCATCCCTGTTCTTGCATTTGTTGTCTTGCGTTATCCCAGATCAGGCGCGTGCAGCGTGCCCGAATGTCCGGCGGAGCGCCATAGACGTTTCCACTCATGTCCGGCGCAGGTTCCAAAACAGGGCGAAGCCATTGACCCGGTCCGTCAGGTTGGCCCGCGTCGCGGTAAAGGAGCTGTATACGCCGAGCGGGATGAACGCGACCTCGTCTAGGGCAACATGTTGAATTTCTGCGCAGATCAGCTGGCGGGCAGCCTCGTCGGGTGCGTCAAACCAGCTGGTGCGCAGTGCCTCCAGTTGCGGGATCACCGGCCAGCCGAACCAGCCGGCCGCACCGTTGCCGCGCAGCAGCGAATGCACCGCGGGATCGGCGAAGTCAAAGCTGGAGAACGAGGTGCACAGCGCCGACCAGCCACCCTTCTCCACCGGCTCCCGGCTGGAGCGGCGCTGGATCACGGTGCCCCAGTCCGACAGTGCCGCGTCCTCGTTGAACCCCAGCCGCCGGAACAGGTCGGCCGCGACCTGGGTCATCGCCGCCGGGGCGAGGATATCGGTGGGCCCGATCAGCCGCATCGGCTGATCCTTGTACCCCGCTTCCCGCATCAGCTTCTGCGCGAGGGCAAAATCGCGGGGGCCGGTCAGCTTGGCCGCGTCGGTGTCGTTGGCCATCGGCGTGCCGGGGGTGAACACGCCGCCGACCTTCTTCCAGTCCTTCGGGTCGTCGCCGACAATCGCGGCCATAAAGTCCGCCTGGTCGATCGCCGGCAAAAGCGCCTGGCGCAATGCCTTGTTGCTGAACGGCGGCTGTGAGGCATTCAGCCGCATCGCCGCGTACAGCCCGTTCGGGTCGATCACGTCGACGACGATGTTCTTGTCCTTGGAGAACAGCGCCCGCAGTTCCGGGGTCGGCTGCTCCCACCAGTCGATCTCACCCTGCTGCAGGGCGGCGGCCGAGGTCGCGGCATCGGTGATGATCCGCCACTCGACGCGGTCGAAAAACACCCGCTTCGGTCCCGCCGTCAGACTGACCGCACCATCGGGCCGCGGCTGATAGCCTGTGTGGCGCTCGTAAACAACGAGACTGCCGGAGTTGAACTCATCCTTCTTGAAGCGAAAGGGCCCCGAACCGGTCGCGTCACTGATCTGCTTGAACGGATCGGTTACCGCAATCCGCTCGGGCATCACGAAGGCGGCGGTGGCGATCGAAGCCATCGCATTGAAAAGCAATGGGAATGGCTTCTTCAGTCGAAACCGCAGCCTGGTGTCGTCCACTGCGGCCAATTCGTCGACGACCGGTTCGAGCGTCTGTCCATACGGGTTGCGCTTCATCCAGCGGCGCAGGCTGGCAACAGCGTCCGCGGCTCGAACCTTCTCTCCGTCGTGGAAGATCAGGCCGTCGCGCAGCGTGATGGTGACGGTGCGGCCGTCGTCGTCGACCTGATGACCGGCTGCCATCTGCGGCTGCGGTCGCAGCGACGCATCAAGGCCATACAGCGTGTCATACACCATGAACCCGTGGTTGCGGGTGATGTTCGCCGTGGTCCAGATCGGATCGATCGACGTCAGGTTCGCCTGCGGCACCATGCGCAGCACTGATTCCGCCGCGCGGGCGACACGCGGCGCAGCGAGGGCGGCAGTGGACGCAGCCAGAAAAGACCGTCGATGCATTCCGTCTCCGGTTCAGGACACGGACGTGGACTCCCGATTGCCTCGCTGCTGGCGGCGAGGTTGTGGGTTCATTGAACACGGTATCGACCCGGCGGCCAAGAGGCTGATGCGATTTGTCCGTTCGCGAAATCGGCGCCGACGGAAGGTGCCCCGATCCGCCACGCCCGGCCCGCCGCACCAGGGGGCCCGGTCGATCCACCGCGCCCGGCCCCGCGGGCCCGACATGTGCTTATCCGCCGTTCGGGCATAGCCCGTCCCAACAACGCGGCGGGCCGGGTCAGGCGCCGGCACGCTATGAGCCGGTTCGCGGTGACCGGCAGACCGCAAGACCGCAAGACCGCAAGACCGGCAGACCGGCAGACCGGCAGACCGGCAGGTGGCCAACCCCGGCGTCATCATCGGTCAAGCGGACAGGCGAACGAGCGGCCGGTCAGACGGCGCCTCGAGACGCCGCACGTCGCGGCCGGCCGGTCGAGCACTCGCGAAGCGACGGCATGACGGAAGCGCCGGGCCATTTCGATCGAAGCGCCGGGCCATTGCGATCATGGCAAAGCCGCTCTGTTGAGGATGGCCGGCTCGCGCCTGAAGGCTGGCATCCGAAGCAAGGCAGCCTGGACGCCCATACCCGTTGGCGGTGACACGCCGGCATACTCCGATCATCATCGATGGCTTCGGAAGTAGCCCGGGCCGTCAGCGGACCTGACGACACCGAGCGGGGGGTTCCGGTTATTCGACCGTCTGGACGACCTCGAACCCCTCGAACTCGGGGTGACCCAGGTACAGCGGCTTGTTGCCACCGGCGCTGCGATGCGCCTGGCGAAACGCCTCCGACGTCGTCCAGGCCTCGAACGCGGCCTTGTCGCGCCAGATGGTATGCGACGAATACAGCACGTGATCCTCGCGAACCGGGCCGCGCAACAGATGGAAGGAGACGAAACCGGGCACACCAGGCAAATGGGTATCGCGAGAGGTCCAGACTTCCTCGAAGGCCGCCTCGGCCCCCGGCAGGACCTTGAAGCGGTTCATGGCGATGAACATCGATCGATTCCTTCTTCCTGGATGACGGCACGAGGAATAGTCAGCGCGAACGACACGGCGCAAGGGGACGGTTCGCCACCGATCTGGGCTTGCCCACATGACGTCGCGGCGACTGTTCCGTTCACCACCGGGCGGCCGCGCCCATCGACCACACGGCGCCCGCGGTGGCGACAACCGGAGTGCCGCCGCGGGCTCAGCCGGTGAATTGCTCGCGCTCGAACAACAGCAGGTCGCCGATCGCGTCGATGGCGATGTCGGCCGGCCGCCGCTTGCGCAGTTCCTCGGGATCGAACGCATAATGCCCCTGACGCGGGAACACCGTCGTCACACGCTCGCCCCATTGCTGCTTCAGCGCCTCCAAGATGCGCAGCTTGTCGTCGATCATGACGTAGCGTCGCGCGGGATAGAGACGTTCGACGTCGTCCAGCACCTGCTCCTTGTGCACGTAGATCAGCACATTGTCGGCGAAGGCCTGCCAGAGGCCGGAACGCTCGACCTTGCGCGGCTGGAACGCCGCGTCTCCATCGGACAGGATGACAGCGGGTCCCCAGGCCGCGACACGCCGCACGACGTCCAATGCTCCGGGATACAGGCGCTCGGCGAACGGATAGTCCGCCAGCCAGTTGGCGATCCGCAGGATCTTGGGGTTATGCAGATCCTCCAGCCGATAGAGCTGCAGCGTGCCGAGGTAATCGGCGTAGCCCAGACTGCTGCGGAGATCCTCAAACAACGTCCAGTACCGATCACGCGCTGCCTGACCATAGTGCGCGGTCAGGTGGTCGCTCAGATCACGCTGGACGCGGTCATTGTCCAGCAACGTGTTGTCGACGTCGAACAGGAACACGATGTCATGCATGATGCATTAGAGTGCGATGGCCTGACGCTGCGTCAACCGCGGCGCACTCAATTAAACGCGTGACCCTCTGATTACATGGCGGCCCCCGTCGATCACCCTCGGAAGGGGCGACCTCCAGGTCGCCGCGTCCCGGCGAGTGCCCGCCACCGGTGGCCCGATCATTCGATCCCTCTTTGCGCAAACTCGGCAGGCCGCTTCACGGAGGGCTGGAGGTGTTCGGAGCCGGGTCGAGCAGCATCGTACACCTGCCTGAGTGATGGCCGCGCCCGCACCGATCGCCGCCCAACCGAAAGGCCGGGATGCCACAGTTCATGCCGTCCGGCCGAATTGTTGACTCTTCCACGACGGCCGGCAGGCCGGTCTCTCACTGATTTCGTGCAGTCGCCCCGCCACCCTGCGCTTGCCGCGCAGCGCCAACGCTGAGCGGTATCAGTCCCGGTCGGCAGCCCCGACCGCGCGATCGAGCAGCCGATCGATTTGCTCCGGCTCCCGCCACTTCAGGCCAACGCCGATGACGCTCACCTGGGCGCGCACCTCGGGCGGCAAGCGGACGGCGTCCTTGGGCGTTGTGACCAGGACAGCCTGTTGATCCCGAGCCTGGCGCAGCAGCGCGCCCAGTTCTCGGTCGGAATAGGCATGGTGATCCGGGAATGGCCGAGCGGCGAGCAGGACGGCCCCCGCCTGACGCAGCGGATCGAAGAATTTATCGGGCCAGGCGATGCCGGCGAAGGCCACCACCTTCTGGCCGGCCAGCGCAGCGATGGCGGCATCTTGAACCAGGTCGGCACGGAGCAGCGGCAGGACTGGCGGCAGCTGATTCGCGGCACCGGTCTGATCCTGTCCGATCAGCACGGCGGCTTGGCAGCGGCCGGCCGCCGCGGTCACCGGCTCCCGCAGCGGGCCGGCCGGCAGTACTCGGCCATTACCGAAGCCGGTGCGGCCGTCGATCACCAGAATCGAGAAACTCTTCGACAAGGTCGGGTTCTGCAGCCCATCGTCCATCAGCAGGATCCTTGCGCCGGCATCAACGGCGGCGCGCGCGCTGGCGGCTCGGTCTGCCCCTGTCCACGTCGGGGCAACCGCCGCCAGCAGCATCGCCTCATCACCCACCAGCGCGGCGGGATCTTCCGGCGTGACCCGATGCACGCCGCGCGAGGCGCCTCGATAACCGCGCAGCAGAATATGGACCCCTCGATCTGACAGGCGGTGCGCCAGATCGAGCACTAAAGTGGTCTTACCGGCTCCCCCCACAGTGACATTGCCACAGCAGACCACTGGAATCGGCGCCTGCCAGCCGGGCCGCGCGACCCGTCTGGCAGTCAAGGCGGCGCCAATCGCGGACAGCGGAGAGAGAGCCCCGGCGAGAGGGCCGCCGTTCGACCAGAAGGATGGAGCGGCCGGCATCGTCAGCCTGGGCCACGGCGGCGGACTTTTCGGCGGATGAAGCCTCGCACGCGCACGTCTTCGTTCATGTTCCACCTTGACCGGACCATCACCCGCGTCCTTGGAACCGCCCAACCGTGTGGCAAAGGGCGGCTCCATATACGATGAGGTTTCACCGCCACAGGCTCGATGCCAGCCCGACAATCCCGGTGGCTCCTCGATGCCGGCGGACGCCGCCGGAGGGGCGGTGTTGCGCGTCACCCGACCGTCCGGTTGTCCGCCCGGGCCAGCAGAGACAACAAGGCATCAGCCGTACGATCCGGCAGATCCGCGTGCCGACGGATGCAGGCCGCAGCGTGCTCGCCGAGCCGACGCCGCGCATCCGGATCATCCAGCATCCCCGCCACGAACCGCACCAGACCGGCGGTGTCCGCGACCTCCACCAGGCCGCCGACATCATTCAGCAGAGCCACATGATCAGCAAAATTGCCGGTATGTGGCCCGACGGCGATCGCACATCCCAGCCGCGCCGGCTCCAGCGGATTCTGGCCCCCGCCCGGCCCGACGAGGCTGCGGCCGACGAATGCGATGGGAGCCAGACGATACCACAGTCCGAGTTCGCCCAGCGTGTCGGCGATCCAGATGCCCTCGCCCGGTGGCGGATCCTGCCTGGCCGCACGACGCGGAGCGCCCAGTTCGGCCGCGAGAGCGACGCCCCGATCCGGGTGCCGCGGCGCGATGATCGTCAGCAGGCCAGGATATGCCGAGACAAGCGCCCGATGTGCCGCGGCGATCAGGGCCTCCTCGCCCGCATGCGTGCTGGCCGCGAGCCACACGGGCCGCCCGGCCAGCAGCTTGCTCAGGCGAGCCATCTCAACCGAGTCCACCGGCAACGGCGGGGCGGCGAACTTCAGGTCGCCGGGGCTTTCGACATGCGTCGCACCCAGCGCTTTCAGACGTTCGGCATCCTGCTCTCCGCGCGCCTGAACCCGCGCGAAGCCCCCGAGAACCCGGCGGGCGAAGCCCGGCACATGCTGCCAATAGCCAAAGCTGCGATCCGACATGCGCGCGTTGACCAACATCAACGGGATACCCATCGCCTGACATGCGGCGAGTTGGTTGGGCCACAGCTCACTTTCGACGAAGCAGGCGGCATCGGGCCGCCAGTGCGCCAGAAACCGTCCGACCCAGGCCGGGACATCCAGCGGGGCAAATCGCGGCAGAACGTCGCCAGCCAAGCCGTGTTCCGGAATGCGCTGATCCAGCAGCGCCTGGGAGGTCACGGTTCCGGTCGTCAGCAGGACCTTCGCGCGATGCCGCAAAGCCTCCAGCACCGGAAGGATCGAAATCGTCTCGCCCACACTCGCCGCATGCATCCAAATCAGGCGCCCGGCGGGACGCGGTGTCGGATCGATGCCGCGACGTTCGGGCAGACGGGCGGCGATTTCCTTGCCGCGCGCCGCCCGCCGGCGCAGATTCAGGCGAAGTGCCGGCGCCAGCAGCGTGGCCGCGATCGACCATCCGTTGGCCAGCACGCTCGTGGTTACCCGCCGACACGGATCTTCAGCGGCCCGCGTC
>DASWON010000242.1:0-20191 GCA_036398735.1 Rhodopila sp. | reverse complement strand
GCATCCTGCGATCATGCACGCGCGCCGACGAAGGGGCCAAACCGCCTACGCGAGCGGCCTGGCCGCTGAAGATGCCGCCTGTGCCGCTTTGGCGAGAGACGGCTGGACTATCCACGCGCGCCGATTGAGGACCAGGGCCGGTGAAGTGGACGTGGTCGCCGAATGCCGCGGCATCCTGTCGATCATCGAGGTGAAAGCCCGCCCGACCCTGGCTCAGGCAGCCGTCGCGGTCACCGAACGGCAACGGTCGAGGTTGATCGGCGCCTGTGAAATCATCGTCGGCGAGCATCCCGAGTGGGGCGTCAACGGCGTTCGGTTCGATTTTCTGGTGGTGGCTCCGGACGGGACCGTCCGCCGCATCACCGATGCTTTTCGGCTGGGCGACACCGCGACGGGCCAACCGCCGGCCTGGTGAGCCGTGGCCCCAGGCGAACAAACCGCCGAAGCACCAAGCCCGCGGAAGCGCTGGGCGGCTGAAGCGCAACGCCCGCAGGAGCGCCGGTCGGTTGAAGCTCCAAGCCCGCAGAAGCGCCGGTCGGTTGAAGCGCCAAGCCCGCGGGAGCGCCGGTCGGTTGAACCCGATCCCCGGGTCAGTTCCCCCGGGCGATCTTCACGTCCTGGCTGCGATCGACCGCGGTCAGATACATCGTCGCGTCACCGAACCATTTGGTTTCGAATGCCATCCGCACCGGCAGAGGCGGCCCTCCGGCGACCACTGGCGCCAGCCACGCCGACCCGTGCATCGGCTTGCTGTCATGCTCACGATCGTCGCCGAACTTGAAACCTGCGAGCATCCGGCCGGAAAAGTCGCAGCGCAACGCCTTGCCGGCGAAACTGGACCGCGGCGTCACGTCCAGTTGTTCGTTGCCGACGGTATGAGCCTCGATCTCCACGACACGGCGGCCGTCGTAGGTCCGCACCGTCGTTTCGCAGCGCCCCGTGTCCTTGACAACGTGCATCAACTCGGCCAGCGCGCTCAGCGTGTCGATGCTGTTTGCCTGGAGGGAATCCGGCACCTGTTCCCGTTCATCCGCGTTCGGTGGAACGAGTTGACGAATGGCCGGCTTGCCCTGCGGGTAGTCGATCGCCGCCACGCGCTCCTCGCCGTGCCACTCGCCCTGCCCGATGAACTGACTTGGTACGGCCTGTGTGCCATGCCAGGAGCCGCTGACGTAGTCGAACTGATGACCACGGAAGAAGAACCCGACCATGCCGGTGGTGCGGTAACCGAGGTTCATCTGGTAATTCCAGGGCCCGAAACTGAACCCGGAATCGACCTCGGCGACGTGCATGCCGGCCGCATATGTCGAATACGTGGCATGAAGAGCGAGCGGCGTCTGCGCCAAGGCCACGCCCGGAAGTAGGAGCCCAATCAGGGCAGCAGCGGATCGCGGCATGTGATCCATCTCATCTGATGCGGGATTTTTATCGTCGCGCCAAATGTTTGGTCCTTTCCGCCGACGATTGCAAGCAGAGTAACAAAGCGGTTACATCTGCACAGCCTGAACTGCCTCCTCAAGTTCCAGAAAAGTCGGCATGTGCTCGGTCGGCACCATTTTCCGTCCGGATTCCACACTGACCTGCGGTGCATTGCCGTAAAGATGCGTGACCAGCACGGCTCGAATCACCTCAAGATATTTCGCCTCCTCTTCGACAATGCCCTTCATCCGGGTCGAGAACGGCCCCGCGACACCGTATGCCAGCAATATGCCGAGAAATGTCCCGGTCAACGCGCCACCGATCATCGCCCCAAGGATCGCGGGCGGCTGGTCGATGTGCGACATCGTCTTGATGACGCCTAGAACGGCGGCCACGATCCCCAGCGCCGGCAGCGCATCGGCCATCGTCTGCATGACATGGGACGGATGCAGTTCCTCGAGCAGCGTCTTTTTCAATTCCCTTGCCATTACATCTTCGATTTGATTTGGATCGTCTGCGTTCATCCCCACCATGCGCAGGTAATCGCAGATAATGGTGCTGGCGTGATGATTGGCGAGAACCTTCGGGAATTTAAGAAAAGCCGTGCTCTCCTGGGGTTTCTCGATGTGCGGCTCCAACGCCATGGCGCCCTTCGTGCTGGCAAGACGCACGAGGTAATACAGCAGGCTCAACAGATCTATGTAATCCGCCTTCTTGAAGGCGGCCCCCTTGAGCATCTTGCCGAACGAACCGAACGTATGTTTGACGTCGTGCATGCTGTTGGCCATCAGCATCGTGCTGATCGCGGCGCCGCCGATGGTCCACAGCTCGAACGGCACCGCTTCGATCAATGGCTCCATGCTGCCGCCCGATGCGAGATAACTGCCCAGCACACAGGCGAACAGCAGGACCAGGCCTCCGATGGTCAGCATTGCGGGCGCTCACGGCCTGGCGCGCGCGGGGGTGTCACCGGCAGATCCCGGCGGAGGCCGCGATGAGACGGCTATGGGCGTTTGCCCGGCCGCGACCACGCCAGATGCGTAGGTGCCAGATGACGACGTACCAGATGCGGACGTACCAGATGGGGATATTCCAGATGGGGACGTTCCGGGTTGGGACGTGCCGGATGGGGACGTACCGGATGGGGACATTCCGGACGGAGCGATCGGTGCTTCGCGGAGCACGAGGATGGCGATCCGCCGATTGGCCGCGGCCAGCGGGTCAGCGGGCAGCAACGGATCGCGATCGGCGTTGCCGGTCACCGATTTGACCCGCGTCTCGGGAAATCCGCCGTCTACCAGCAGTCGCCGGGTGGCGTTGGCGCGTTCGGCCGACAGTTCCCAGTTGGTGCGGCCCGGGCCGGGAAACGGCGCGGCGTCGGTATGCCCGGCGATCGAGATGGGCTGGCTCAGCCGCATCAGCACCGGCACGACTTTCTGCATCAGCAGCCTGGCGCGTTCGTTCGGCGTCGCCGATCCGGAAGGGAACATGGGAAGTCTGACCTCATCAATGATCTGAATGCGCAGGCCGTCCGGCGTCATGTCGATCGCCAGTTGCTTGGCGAGTTCCGCGAGAGCCGGGTCGTTGCGCACCGCGTCGCGGATCTGCTGCGCCGCCTGTTCGAACGTCGCCTTTTCGACCCGGGCCTTTTCGGCGGCCAGGTCCGCCGCGGTGACGATCCGAGCCTCCGGCTGGCCTTCGCGAAGCACGTCGGCGGCACCGCCGGGACCCTCCGCGGGTCGTGTGCCCTTCTGTCCCATCGCCTTTTCGCCGGTGTCGTTGTCCTGGTCATCGGACACCGGACCCTTGCCCACGCCATCGCCGGCCCGGGCACGATGCAATTCGGTGTAGACGGGATCGTCGCCGTCTTCGGTCCTGTCGATCTGCGGACGCTTGCCGGTGGTGATTTCGACGCTGCCGCGGTCCGAGACGAGCGCGCCCTCATCGAACGCTGTATGGCCACCGAACGGGTCACCGGTGCCGGAAGAGGCGTGCGACATCAGGTTGGAGGGACTGAAATAGTCAGCCAGGCCCTTGCGCTGGTCCTCGGTCGTGGCGTTGAGCAGCCACATCAGAAGGAAGAAGGCCATCATGGCTGTCACGAAATCGGCGTATGCGACCTTCCAGGCGCCACCGTGGTGGCCGCCCTCGACGATCTCATACTTCTTGACGATAACGTTGCCTTTGCCGCCCTTCTTGTCCCGCTTACCAGCCATCTCTGCCCTCCGGAGAAGGCCTTACAGTGGCATAGAAATGTTAAGGGTTCCCTAATCGTGACGAAAAGTCGGCCGGGCGCATGCAACCGGCAAGGCAGCCCACGAGGCGGCGTCCGACTACTCTGATGTCCGCCGCGCGCGGGCGCGACCTGCGAGGAACCGGAGCAGCCGGGGGCTGGTCCTGAAGGCGAGGCCTGCCGCGGCCGGCGAAGCCTCGTCAGGATATTGGCGTCTCGGCTGCCAGTTCCCGCCGCGTCCAAGCGCCCGCCGCGTGAGGCGCCGAGACTTCGCAGCGCGGCGCTACCGCTGCACGGCGACGGTGCGGGGCTGACCGCGGCCAACGAGCACCACCGCCAACGTCCCCGCCGCCGCCAGTGCCGCGATCGGCATGATCGCCCAGGGAAAGCTCCCGGTCTCGTCCTTGATCCAGCCGATCAGATAGTTGCAGAAGAAGCCCGACAGGTTGCCGAGGGCGTTGATCTGCGCCAGCCCGGCGGCGGCGACCGGCGCCGCGAGCCACTCGGACGACAACGCCCAGAACGGGCCCTTGCTCGCGTAGGTGCCGGCGAGGATCAAGGTCAGCAGCGGCAGCAGCGTCCACAGGCTGTGCGCCCAGAACGTCGCCACCATCGCCAACGCCATCCAGCCCAGCGGCAGGGCGTTGTGATAGACTCGCTCCCCGCTGCGATCCGACGCCCGCCCCCACAGGATCATCAGGACGGCCGAGATCGCGTACGGCACGGCGTTGAGAAACCCGGTTTCCAGATTGCTCAGGCCGAACGCCTTGATCACCTGCGGCTGCCATAGCGCCATCGCCGAACTGGCGCCCGCCGCGCCGGAATAGACGAGCGCCATGATCAGCACGTGCTTGTTGACCATGACCTGCCAGACCGACAGCTGGCGCACCTTGGTCGTCCGCTGACGCTCCGCATCCAGTTTGGCGGCCAGCCAGGCGCGTTGCTCCGGCGTCAGCCACGTCGCATGTTCGGGCCGGTCGGTCAGCCAGACCAGGCTGAACAGCCCGAGCAGGACCGCGGGCAACGCTTCCACGAGGAAGACCCATTGCCAGCCGCCCAGCCCGAGGACGCCGTCCATGCCCAGGATGGCGCCGGAGATCGGCGAACCGGTGAGGCCCGCCACCGGGATGGCCACCATGAAGATGCCGACGATCCTGGCGCGGTGCTCGGACGGGAACCAGTAGGTCAGGTACAGGATGACGCCGGGGAAGAAGCCGGCCTCCGCGGCGCCAAGCAGAAAGCGCAGCACCAGGAAGCTGGTGGGACCGCCGATCAGCGCGCAGGCCCCCGAGATCGCGCCCCAGGATATCATGATGCGCGCAATCCACCGGCTCGCGCCGAAGCGCTCCAGGCCAAGGTTGCTGGGAACCTCCAGCAGGAAATAGCCGATGAAGAAGATACCGGCGCCGAGGCCATAGGTCTTCGGGTCGATCCCGACCGCCTTGTTCATCTGCAGCGATGCAAACCCCACGTTGACCCGGTCGATGTAAGCCACGAGGTAGGCGGCAAGCAGGAACGGCATGAGGCGCCAGAACACCCGACGCATCACGACATTTTCGACAACCTTGTCGTCGCTCGTAGCCATGGACATTTGTTTCTCCCTGATGTTGAGGGAAACGCTAGCTTGATCCGGCTCAGCCGGCCAGAGCCCGGACGGCAAAGGCGCTGGCCGGACGCCGTTGGCGCGAACGGGGGTGCCCAGCATGTGGCTGGTCCGGTTGGAGCGGCCCAACGAGACTGACGAGACGGACGAGACGAGGCGGGCGCGACGAGGCGGACGAGACGAGGCGGACGAGACGAGGCGGACGAGAGGAACGGGGCGAGACGAACAGGGCGAGACGGGCGGGGCGAGACGGACGGGAGCGCCCCGAACGGTGATCGGAACGGCGGGCGGTCCGGATACGGGGCCTGAACGGCAGCGGGACGGACGGCGGGCGAGACGGAAGACGGGTGCGACGGATGGCGGGCGAGCGAGGCGTGGCCCGAATGCATGGGCCGACGGCACGCCGCCCAAAGTGGACCACAGCCAAGGGGACAGAGCATGGACACGAGATCCGAGGTTGCCATTGCCTCGGCTGAACCTGTGACGGACAAGGCACTCGTCAGTCAGATCGTCGACGACGGGGTGCGGCGGTATTTCGCGGACCGCCGCCAACGCGTCGATCCGTTTGTCGACCGGAACTTCTCGCTGCGCGGGTCGATCCGTCTGCATCGGGCGGCGGTGGGCTGGGATATCGCACGAGCCCCGCTGAACCTCGCGATGGCCGCCCCACAGGTCGGGCTGCTGGTAGCCTCGCATACCGCCCGCAAACTGGGCGCCCCGAGGGTGGCGGCACAACTCGGCAGCAAGCGTCTGGTCGTGCACACCGCGGTGGGACAGGAACTCGCGTGGCGGCTGCACGCCGATCTGCTGGAGTTGCCCTACCAGTCCGGCGATCGAGTAACCACCAAGGACGCCCTGGCCGAGACCATCCTCTCCGATCCCCGGGTAATCGCGGCGTTGACCCCTGCCCTGGAGGCGCTCGGCACGCGGGGCGATGACCCGACGCTGCGCCTGCGGCTGGAAGCGGCGATGGCGGAATACACCCGAACCCGAGCGGCGGCGTCAGAGATCACCACGGCGCTGCTGAGCCTGAGCGCAGGCGCGCTGGCGCTGCGCAAGCTCACGCCCGGGGCACTATCGCTTGGCCCGAGCCTGGCCGCGGCGATCGCCCAGCGGGCCGCGGTCATGTCGTTCCCGATGGGCGGGGCGCTCGGTTCGATATGGTACACACTGTTTCCGATCGCTCCTTCCGCAGTGCTTGTGGCGGGACTGACCGGCGGCCTGTTCGCGGCGTCGACCGTCGCCTCGGCATTCGCCGGCGTGGTCGCCGATCCGGTGCAGCGCAAGCTGGGGCTGCACCAGCTTCGGTTGCGGCGGATGCTGGATGCGCTGGAGCGGCAGATGGCGGACCCAGAGGCTCCGGGGTTCGTGGTGCACGATCATTACGTGGCGCGATTACTCGACCTGTTCGACGTGGCGGGCGCGCTGATGCGGATGGTCGCGCGCTGAGAGTCGGCGAGGCGCCACTGTCCAGCGTGCCAACGGTCCGGTGGTGCCCGGGGTCTGATGGGACCGGCGGCCGGTTGGTGGTGTCCACGGTCTGATGGGCCGTTGGTGGTGTCGGTACTGTCCGCGGTCCGGTGGTGTCCGCGGTCTGGTGATGTCCGCGGCTTGGTGGGTGTCCGCGGTCTGATGGTGTCGGCGATCTGGCAGTGTCCGAAAGTTGCCGTGGACTGCCGCGCAGGCGATCGACAGGACGAACGCGCGAACGCGACATCCGAACGGACTGTCCAGCGCCACAGGATAATCCGGATACCCGTTCGGGCGACGGACAATCGACGTTGGCCGTGATCGAGCCGGCTCGGGCGGACAGCCCGCAGTCCGCGAGCCGGCCGACAGCGTGCGTCAGCCCGGCAGGCCCGCCGCCTACGTCATCCCATCAGTCCGGCGGCGATGTTCACCGTCAGCGCAACGATGACGGTATTGAACAGGAAGCTGACCAGCCCGTGCAACGCAGCGACCCGCCGCAGTTTCCGGCTGGTGATCTGGACATCGGAAACCTGAAAGGTCATGCCGAGCACCAGCGCGAAATACATGAAGTCGAGGTAGTCCGGTTCGGTCTCCTCGGGGAAGCTGAGCCCGCGGTCGATGTCCGGACCACCGAGGTCGCGGGCGTAGAACTCGTGTGCATAGCGCAGAGCGAACGAGACGTGGGTCACCAGCCAGGACAGAAGCAGCGTGATCGCGACCAGCGCGACCGCCGATCCGCGACGGTCGGCCGGCGCATTCTTGAGCGCGGCGAATTCGTTGGCGACAGCAACGAAACTCACGATGACGACGGCCAGGGTCAGCCAGAAGATCGTCCATTCGCCCTCCTGCTGCGCCTCGGCGGCGGCGGGCATCGCATCGGGGGGTTCGGTGACGAACAGGTGCGCTGCCAGCACCAGGAACACCGTTACCCCGATGTCCCACGCGATGACGCCGCGCGTGATCATCGGCACGGCGGACGGCAACAGAGGCCAGGCCACGATGATGACGAGGAGACCGGTCAGCATCCGCGGCCGGCTGCGGATCGACCGCCACACCGAACCCATCAGGTCACCTCCCCAAGCGCGCGCCGGTCCGACCGGCACCCAGACGATCGGACCGCACCCGTCAGGTGCCTCGACCTGGTCAGGCCAATGCCATCAACAGCCCGGCCATCAGCTTGCCGCGATAGGCCAAGCTGTCGACCTGGATGTGCTCGTCCAGGGTGTGGGCCCCTGCCCCGGCCACACCCAGCCCGTCCAGGGTCGGAATGCCCATCGCGCCGGTGAAATTGCCGTCCGACCCGCCGCCGGAACTCTGCGAGCTGATGGCGTATCCGAGGCTCCGGGCGATCTCCCGCGCGGTGTCATACAGCGCCATTCCCTTGGCATCCGGCTCCCACACCGGCCGTGTCACACCGCGTGTCACCTGGAACTGCACTTCGTTGGAGGATGCCCGCAAAGCCAGCATGGCTGCCACGCCGCGATCCAGGTCCTCCTGCCGCTTCGCCATCGACAGCGCCTCGCCGGTGCAGGTGGTGGTGACGCAGTTGACCCATTGGCAGCCATGGATGACCCCGACGCTGAAGGTGCAGCTGTCGGTGGTCATGTCCTCGATCTCGATCAGCTTGCGCGCCATTTCCTTGATGGCGGACCGACCGGCCGAGAGACTGGCGCCGGCGTGGCTGGGGCGGCCGGTGGCCTCCAGATTGAAACGGGCGATCGCGTAGCGGCCGGTCACCACGCCGCCGTCGGGTCGCGCCGGTTCGGGGACCAGAACGTATTTGTGGCGCGCGGCCTCGGCCTCGATCAGGTCACGGGTCGACGGGCTGCCGATCTCCTCGTCGCTGGTGAACAGCACGGTGACGGGCAGCCTGGTGCGCAGGCCGGCGCGCTGCAACTGGCGGATCGCCTCGAGCGACAGGTAGTTGCCGCCCTTCATGTCCTGGATGCCCGGCCCCCAGGCGCGGTTGCCCTCGCGCCGGAACGGCAGTTTGGCGAGCGTCCCGATCGGGTGCACGGTGTCAAGGTGGCCCATGACCAGAATCCCCGGCACATCCGGGGTGGCATGCGGGAAGGTGGCGCGCACGCAGTCGCCGAGGCCCATGCGGCCGGCCACCCGTTCAATGCGCGCGCCGGCCAGGACCAGGGCACGTGACGCGATATCCATCATGCGATTGACCGAGGCCGCGTCGAACGTCGGACTTTCGCATTCAACCCACTCACGCAGCCCGGCGAGCATGGTTTCGGTGTCAAAGGGCAACGCGTTCGGATCCATTCAGGCTCTCCAGGAGGTTCGCGCCGACCGTGCCACGATCAGGGCAGCAGCGCGAGCCTCTCGCCGAGCAATTCGAACAGCCCGTCGGCATCGACCGTCTCGAGCACCACCGCATTGAACGGGTCGCCGGTGCGTCCCCAGCGATCAACCAGCGTACGGCCGCGACTTGGGCCTGGCCCCAGGTCCATTCGCACGGCGCAGTCCCGCGCGGTGAACAGGTCGGGCCGGATCAGCCAGGCGACGGCGCAGGGGTCGTGCAGCGGGTTACCGAGGCCACCGAATCGGGGCAGCCTCGGCACCGTTGCCTGGATCTCACAGGCGGCGCGGAGACTGCGTCCGGAACCGCGCGTGCGCCACCCGGCGATGCGGGCGGGCGTCGTCAGCGCCTGAGCCGTCAGGTCCAGGGTGGCGAACACCACGGGACGGCCGCACGCCAGCAGGATTGCCAGGGCCTCGGGATCGCTCCAGGCATTGAACTCGGCCGCCGGCGTCACGTTGCCCTCGCCCCAGGCACCGCTCATCAGCACGACCTGCCGGACCCGGGCGGTGAGCGCCGGTTCGGTGGTCAGGGCCAAACCGAGGTTGGTGGCGGGTCCGATGCCGATCAGCGTGACCGGTTCGGCGGCGTCGCGCAGGATCTGCCGGATCACGTCGGCGGCCAGGCCCGGCGCGGGCGGTCCGCCCGGCGGCAGCACAACGCCGCCCAGCCCGTTCTCGCCGTGGATTCGCGTTTCGCTGGCGAAGGCACCCAGCAGCGGACGGTCGGCGCCGGCATGGACCGGCACATCCGATCCGGCGAGTGCAGTGAGGGCGAGTGCATTCGGCAGCGTCTGCACCAGGCCGACGTTGCCGCCTGCCACAGTGATGGCGAGCACGTCGAGTTCGGGCGAGGCGAGCGCCAGCAGGATCGCCACGGCGTCGTCCGTGCCGGGGTCGCAGTCGAGGATCACCGGGATCGGCATTTCTTTCGCTCCTTGTTCGCCCGCGCGATCTGGTCCGCGGTGTCCGTCCGCGCGGCGGTTCGAAGGTCCACGGTCACAATTCGGAGGGCATCACGGGCGCCGCGGCCGCTTGTCATGCGAGCCGCCGAGGCGGGCCGTGCCAACCGCTTACAATGCGCGGTTCACCAGGAGGTTTTGGCGGCCGCGCCCGAGGATTGCATACGCGCCGGACGCCAGCCGGTTGCCGGACGGCACCGGGCGCCGGTACGCCGCTCTGGCCGCTGCCATAGCACGGCCGAGTGCGTCGGGGTAGGCGCACCCGGCGGTCTGTCCCCGATACCGTCGTGTGCCGATGTCACGGGGTCCTCGGTCCGCCTGTGCCGGCTGATCGCGGTTTCCGCCTGGCTGGGATTGTGGTGCCTGTTCTCGTTTCGCGGCCGCTCGCTCGGGGCGGATCTCCGGCCCGCCCACGGGGCATGCTCGGCCGGAGCGACCCACGGTCTGTAGTGCACAGCGTTCCGAAGTCGTGGGTCACCGGGCCAAGCCCGGTGATGACACAGAGGCGAGGGCCATATGCTACCGCCTCCGGTCGCGCTGCAACATGTTCCGGCATCCGTGTGTCCGGACATCCGACAGTCCTGACATCCGACAGTCCTGACATCCGACAGTCCTGGTATCAGACCGTCCTGGCACCCTTCCGTATCGGCATCCGGGTTCCCCGGCACCCCTGCCAGGACATTCATAGGTCCCGGCAGCCGTATGTCCCGGCATCCGTATGTCCCGACATCCGACCGTCCTGACATCCGACCGTCCTGGCACACGCCCGTCCTGGTATCAGACCGCTCCGGCATCGACCATTCCCGGGCGTTCGCGGTCCCGACATTCGTGTGCCCTGATGTGCGTCCGACCACCATCCGCCCATCTCCGCATCCGACTGCCCCGGCAGCGGTATGTCCCGACATACGTATGTCCTGACACCGTCCCGTATCGGCATCCGATTTTCTCGGCACGCTTGTCATGACAGCCGTGTGTCCTGACGCACTCCTATCCTGGCGCACTTCTATGCTGACACACGTCTGTCCGGACCGCGCCGATCTTAACAGTCCTGGCATCCATCTGTGTTGACACCCGCCTGTCCCGACACCGGAGCGGCCTCGCCCGGACTGTCGTGACATCTGTCGCTCCCGAGGCCGGCGCGGCAGACGTTCGTGCGACAGAGCGGCGAGTTCAGACCAGCGTGAACTTCGGCAACGTTACGTCCTCGGTCACCGCATCGAACACCACCCGCACCGGCGCGCCCATGCGCAGGTTGTCCGTCTTGTCCATAAGGTTGCTGACCACGACAGGTCCCTCCTCCAGGCGCACCAGGCATACCCGATAGGGAAGATCGTCCTTGAAGCCGTCCCAGTAGGCGCGGTGCATGTCGATCCAGGACTCCAGGGTCCCCTTCCCCGACGACTCGATCCAGGTCTGGTCTCCCGCCAGACACTTCGGACACACCGGGCCGGGCGGGAACCGCGTGTCGCCGCATGCGGGGCAATGTTGCAACAGCAACTTTCCCTCGCGGGCGGCGGACCAGAACGGCTGGCTCAACGTATCCGGGCGCGGCAACGGCTTGTTGTAGCTCATGGATCGTTTCTCCTTCAGCCGCGCGTGTAGATGATGGACCGGGTGCAGGGCGTGGACTGCACATACTGGACGACCTCGCAGTCGGGGATCTGCCGAGCGCCGCACTCACCGCGAAGCTGCCGCACCGCCTCGACGTTGAGCGCCCAGCCTTGCATGTAGGAGTTCGACAGGTGGCCCCCGTCGGTGTTCACCGGCAGCCGTCCGCCCAGGCTGAGCGCCCCGTTCTCCACGAATGCGCCGGATTCGCCGCGGCCGCAGAAGCCCAGGCCCTCGAGGCTGAACAGCACGGTGGGCGAGAAATTGTCGTAGCACATCAGGGCATCGACGTCCTCGTGGGTCACGCCGGCCATCTCATACGCCTGCCTGCCGGAGGCGCTGACCGCGGGATACCAGAAGTCCATGTCGAAGTTGGCGATCGAGGATGGGCTGAAGGTGTCCTGCGCGCCCCAGCCGGAGATCAGCACCGGCGGCTTGGCAAAGTCCTTCGCTCGTTCCTTGGAAGTCAGGATCAGACAGACCGCACCGTCGTTGATCAAGCAGTAGTCGAGCAGACGTAACGGTGCCGTTATGAAACGAGCGCTTTCATGATCCTCGATGGTGATCGGATTGCGCATCACCGCGTCGGGGTTGAGGCACGCGTGGTAGCGGATCGAGACCGAGACCTCGGCGAGCTGGCGCGTGGTGGTGCCGTACATCTCCATATGCCGTCGAAAAGCCATCGCATGCGCCGCACCGGGCGAGGTGAAGCCCCACGGATCCCAGGTGCCGGGGCTCTCGTCGCCGCCGTAGTTGACGCGGCGGGAACGGCCGATATTGGCGTAAAGCAGCGCGGCATAGTCGCACTGGCCGGCAGCGATCGCGGTGGCGGCCTCGATGATGCCCATGCCTGACATGCGGCCGTGACCGGGCAGCGTGATGGTCCAGCGCGGATTGATCCCGAGAACCTCACCCATGCGGGCGTAGTACGGGATGCGCGACACCAGCAGCCCGTCGATCTTGTTCTTGTCGATGCCGCAGTCGTTGACCGCGTTGCGGAAGGCGTGCGCCGCCAGGCCGTAATCGTCGATCTCGGGAAAATTGCCGTATTTGGTGTTGCCCACGCCGATGACGGCGATTTTGTCCTTGAGCTCGTTCAGGTCGAACATGCGCTTCCTTCCTTCATTGCGACGAATGATACAGCGCCTGTCGCGGAGGGCAAAGGCGAGGGCTCCGCCCCTCGACCCCGCCAAGGGCCGCCGGCCCCTGGACCCATGAATGGGATCAAAGGGCCGCCGGCCCTTTGCGGGTTCAGGGCAGAGCCCTGAACTTTCAGAACCCGACCCGATCACCGCCCTTCAGCTTCAGGATCTCGCGCGCCTCGGCCGGCGTGGCGATTTCCAGGCTGAGGTCCTCAAGGATGCGGCGGATCTTGGCGACCTGTTCGGCGTTCGACTTCGCCAGCTGCCCCTTGCCGATATACAGGCTGTCCTCCAGCCCGACCCGGACATTGCCGCCGTTGATGCCGGCCATGGTGGTGAACGCCATCTGGTGCCGCCCCGCGGCCAGCACTGACCAGACATACGCGTCACCGAACAGCCGATCCGCGGTTTCCTTTGCAAACAGCAAGTTGCGCGGCTCCGCTCCGATGCCGCCGAGGATGCCGAAGATCGACTGCACGAACAGCGGCGGCTCCACGATCTTGCGATCCAGACAATAGGCCAGGTTGTAGAGATGCCCGATGTCATAGCATTCGAACTCGAATTTCGTCCCGTGGCCTTTGCCTAGCTTCTCAACAATGCCCTCTATATCCTTGAATGTGTTCCTGAAAATGAAGTTGTCCGTGTTGTCGAGATAGGGCTTCTCCCACGGGAACTTCCAATCCTTGATGCGATCGCCGGCGCGGGAGATGTTGAAGTTCATGCTGCCCATGTTCAGGCTCGACATCTCCGGCTTGGCCACCAGCGGCGCCGCGAGGCGCTCATCGAGGGTCATCGTCAGGCCGCCGCCGGTGGTGATGTTGATCACGGCGTCGGTGCTCTGCTTGATCACCGGCAGGAACTTCATGAACACGGCGGGGTCGGGCGTCGGGGAGCCATCGACCGGATTGCGTGCATGCAGATGGATGATGGCGGCACCGGCCTCGGCGGCTTCGATGGACGACCGTGCGATCTCCTCCGGCGTGATCGGCAGATACTCCGACATGCTTGGGGTGTGGATCGCACCGGTGACGGCGCAGCTGATGATGACCTTGGCCATGGCGTTTCCCTTCAGGCTGGATGACACCGACTTTGCCGCAGCCGCGGCCGCAGGACCAGGGGTGATAACGCCCTCGCCGCCCGCCCCGCGACGACCGGCTGCCACCGGCGAAACCGCGCGCCGGAACCGACCCCGACAACCCTGGCGCAGGGTGGACCCGATGCGGGGCAACCTTGGCGCGGGGCAGACCCGGCGCCGGTGCTCAGGTCTTCAGCACCGTCACCGGCTGCGGCAGTTGCTCCGCCAACAGATCGATCTGCAGCACGCGTCCGCCCCAGCCGCGCACGAGATAGGCGCCGACCACATCCTCCAGCGCATGGTTGGCGCCCTTGATCAGCACGTCGGGGCGCAGCGCCTCGATCAGCGTCTCGGGCGAATCCTCGTCGAACAGGCAGACCAGGTCGACGCAGGCAAAGCTGGCCAGCACCGCGGCGCGCGCGGCCTCCGGCTGCACCGGATGCGGTGAGCCCTTCTGCCGGCGCACGCTGGTGTCGGCGTTCAGTCCGACGATCAGCCGGTCGCAGGAGGCCCTGGCCTGTTCCAGCAGCGCGATGTGGCCCTGGTGCAGCAGGTCGAAATAGCCGTTGGTGAACCCGACGCGCCAGCCGCGGTGCCGCCAGCGCTCCGCCTGCTCCACCGCCTCCTCGCGCGTCACTACCTTGCGCAGCGCGCTGTGCTGCGGCGTCAGCGCGGCGAGCATGTCGGCCTCGCGCACCACCGAGGCGCCGACCTTGCCGACGGAGATCCCGGCCGCGAGGTTGGCCAGCCGCACCGCGACCGGCAGGCTCAGTTGGGCCGCGAGTGCCGCGCCCAGGGTGGCGAGAGCGGTGTCACCGGCGCCGGAGGTGTCGAAGACGTCGGCCGCCTCGGCCGGAAAATGCTGCGAGCCGGTGGCGTCCACCAGCGTCATGCCATCGTTGCCGCGGGTCACCACCACGGCACCGAAGCCGTGCTGGGTGCGCAGGTGCTGCGCCGCGGCGATGATCTGCGCCTCGGTGTCCGCCGGCATGCGGGCCGCGGCGGCAAGCTCCTGGCGGTTCGGCATCACGACGTCGGCCCCGGCGTAGCGCGCGAAATCGCTGCCGCGCGGATCGACGATCAGTTTGCGGCCGGTCTTGCGCGCGGCTTCGACCAGCCTGGCCGGCACGTCAGCCGAGAGCACGCCCTTGCCGTAGTCCGACAGCACGGTGACGCTGGTCGCCGCCATCGCATCCACCGCGATCCGCAGCAGCCGGTCGGCGAGTTTCGGATGAATCGGGTCGGTCTGCTCCCGGTCCGCGCGCAACAGCTGCTGTCCGGCGGCGATCAGCCGGGTCTTCAGCGTGGTGGTGCGGCCGCCCTGGACCAGCAGCCAGGGCTCCACATTGGGTTGCCCGCCGATCAGGCCGGTCAGCTCCGACCCGGCCTGGTCATCGCCGACGACCGAGATGAACGCCGTGGCCGAACCCAGCGCCGTAAGATTGCGCACGACGTTGCCGGCACCGCCTGGCAACGCGACTTCCCGCTCGATGGCCAGGATGGGAACCGGGGCTTCCAGACTGATCCGGGTCACCTCCCCGTAGGTGTACCGGTCCAGCATGACATCGCCGATAACGAGTACGTTGGTGTGCACCAGACGCCGAACCGCCGCAGCGAGATCCGGCTGCGGCTCATCCGGGCGCGGCGCGGAGCCGGGGGTGATCTGATTCATTCAACCTGCCGTAACCGGGCTGTTGTCGACGAGCAAGTCATCTTCGCTTGGCCCGGTAAGAAGAAGCAAGGACGATCGTGGCTGCATTGCGCTTTGCTGTCCAGGTGCGGCGCGCCACCCCCCGGCGGCCGGATTCCGGCCCTGCCAGCGGGTCGGGCGATGGTCGGCCAAGTGTGCGAACCTAGCAGGTCGTAGGCTCGCGCGGATCGGCAAGCCCCTGGCTGAACGCTCACGACCGCAGGATGACGGTGACGGCCGCGTGAGCATTGATCCAAAATTTGCGATTTATTCGCACTCGCACAACATTGCCTTCCGTTCATGCGTGCTTTAGGGATGCAAATGCGAGTCGTTATCAGTTAGGGTTCATCAATGCCGCCTAAGTCCATCCGCCGGTTCTCGACAGTCCCCTCCCTCCGGGGTGCCGCAGGCACCCTGCTGGGCAGCGCGCTCGGCTTCGTGCCTAGCGCGTATGCCCAGACCGCCGCACAGCCGGTGCAGCTGCCGCCGGTCGCCGTGCAAGGTGCCGAGGGCGGCTATCAGACGCAGGTTCCGGCGCTGGGCAAGCTGACCCAGCCGCTGCTCGATACCCCGCAGTCGGTCAACGTGCTGCCCAAGAAGCTGCTCCAGGATCAGGGGGACGTCGCGGTGCGGGATGCGCTGCGCAACGTGCCCGGCATCAGTCTGGGTGCGGGCGAGGCCGGCGCGCAAGGTGATAACCTGACCCTGCGCGGCTTCTCCGCCCGCAACGACTTCTACCTGGACGGCATGCGTGACTTCGGCAGCTATACCCGGGACCCGTTCGATCTCGAGTCGATCGAGGTGCTGAAGGGCCCGGCCTCGGTGCTGTTCGGCCGCGGCTCCACGGGCGGCGTCATCAACCAGGTGACCAAGCACGCCGTGCTGCCGCCGATCACGTCCGGCACCCTGACGTTCGGCACCGACGGCACCAAGCGCTTCACCAGCGACATCGGGCGGCCGATCGACGGGTTGGAGGGCAGCGCCGTCCGGCTCAACCTGATGGGCAACCTCAACGGCACCGCCGGACGCGACGATGCGGAATACCGCCGGTTCGGCGTGGCGCCGTCGGTCGTCTTCGGCCTTGGCACCGACACGCGGCTGACGTTCGACTATCTGCACCAGCAGGAGGACGACACTCCGGACTACGGCCTGCCCTGGCTGTACGGCGCGCCGGCCAATGTGTCGCGCGGCAATTTCTATGGGTTCAAGGACAGCGACTACCTGCGCACCAATGTCGATATCGGCACCATCAAGCTGGAACACGACATCAACGATTCGCTCACCGTCCGGACGCAGTTCCGCTATGGTAACTATGCCCGTTCGATCCGCGTCACCGAACCGCAGATCGTCTATACAGGGATCACGCCATCGACGCCGCTGTCGCAGATCGGCGTGACCCGCAACATGATCGCGGTCAGCAGCACCGAGACCTTCCTGCAGGACCAGACGGACGTGCTGGCTCGCTTCAAGACCGGCATTTTCGAGCATGACCTCGTCTCCGGCGTGGAACTCGGCACCGAGTCGTCGTCGCCGGACCGGACGCGGTGGACCGGCGTGCCCGGCACCAATTTGCTGAACCCGGTGGCGGTCCCGTTCACCGGCATCGGCAGCTTGCAGTCGCAGTCGCGGACCACGGGCCAGACGGCCGCGCTCTACGGGGTCGACACCATCAAGATCACCGACCAGTGGCAGTTGATCGGCGGTGTGCGGTGGGACGATTTCCGTGTCGGCTTCGATCAGTACGTGGCGCCCGTCTCCCACTTCAGCCGCGAGGACTCGCTGGTGAGCTGGCGCGGCGGCATCGTCTACAAGCCGGTGCCGATGGGCAGCTTCTATTTCGCCTATGGCACGTCGTTCAACCCGTCGGCCGAATCGCTCAGCCTCGCCTCATCCACCGCCGACCTGGCCCCGGAAAAGAACGAGACCTACGAGGTCGGCACCAAATGGGATGTGCTGAACGGCGGGCTCAGCCTGACCGGCGCCCTGTTCCAGATCGAAAAGACCAACGCGCGGGTGCCCGATCCGAACAATTCGCTGTTCAACATCCTCGGCGGCAATCAGCGGGTGCGCGGGTTCGAGGTCGGCGCGGCAGGCCATCTGACCGAGCGGTGGGAGGTGTACTCGGGGTATGCGTTCCTCGACAGCGAGACGGTGTCGTCGACCACGGCCTCCTCCGTCGGTCGGGCGCTGCAGAACACGCCGAAGCACTCGCTGAACGTATGGACCGCCTATGAGCTGCCCTGGTATGGCGCGACCATCGGCGGCGGCGCGCAGTACCTGTCCAGCCGCCTGGCGAGTTCCTCGCCGGCGAGCGGCAGCAACGCGTTCAACCTGGCGCCGGGCTACGTGACCTTCCAGGCGATGGCGAAGGTGCCGATCCGCCCCGGTCTGACGGCGCAGGTGAACGCCACCAATCTCGCCGACGTCAAGTACTACGATTTGCTGCACCCGGCGCACGTCGTGCCGGGCAGCGGGCGCACGGTTCTGTTCTCACTGTCATTCAGTCTGTAGGGACGCACAATGCTGATCGAAATTCCGGACGTCCTGACGCCAGCCCAGACAACGGAGATGCGCGAGCAGCTGGCCGCGGCGGACTGGGTCGATGGGCGCGTCACCGCCGGGTATCAGGCGGCAAAGGTCAAGCACAATGCCCAGCTGCCGGAGACGCACGAACTGTCCCGGCGGCTGGGCGATGTGGTGCTGGAGGCGCTTGGGCGGACATCTTTGTTCATTTCGGCGGCCCTGCCGCTGAAGGTCTACCCGCCGATGTTCAACCGTTACGACAGCGGGCAGTCGTTCGGCACCCATGTGGATACCGCGATCCGCTCCATCCCGGGAACGCCGCACCGGGTACGAACGGACCTGTCGGCGACACTGTTCCTGACGCCGCCGGAGGAATACGACGGTGGCGAACTGGTGGTCGAGGACGCCTACGGCGCGCACGCGGTGAAGCTGCCCGCCGGGCATCTGGTGCTGTACCCGGCCGGCAGCCTGCACGACGTACGGCCGGTGACGCGCGGTATCCGGTTCGGATCATTCTTCTGGATCCAAAGCATGGTGCGCGATGACGGCGCGCGCACCATTCTATTCGATCTCGACAGCGGCCTTCAGGCACTCGCCAAGGACATTCCGGATCATGAGTCGCTGGTGGGCCTGACCGGGGTGTATCACAATCTGCTGCGCCGCTGGGCCGAGACCTGAGATGATCCTGCCGTTACTGCGGCGACTGCATCGCTGGATCGGCCTGCTGATCGCGCTGCCAATCGCGGTGCAGGGGCTGAGCGGATGCGTGATGGCGCTGGCGGACCTGCTGCCGGATCGCCAGACGGTTGCCGCATCGCCGCGCCCGGCCGGCGAGGTCGTTGCGGCAGCGCAGCAGCATGCCGGCCGCGGCGCGCACGCCACGCGGTATTTCGCGCCGCAGGGCGCAGGCTACGAGGCCCGGGTGCAGGTCATGGTCCCGGGCGAGGCGCCGCATATGCTGCATATCGACCCGGCCAGCCTGGCGATACTGGCGGTCGATCCGTTCGCCGAGCGCGCATTGCTGTGGGTGCGCTCGCTGCACGAGCAATGGCTGATGCCGGCATATGGCGGGCGCAGTATCGTCGGCTGGCTCGGCGTCGGCTTGCTGGCGTTACTGCTGACCGCGGTGCCGATCTGGTGGCCCCGCGGGAACCGGGCCGGGAGCGGAACTGGAAGCCGGCCAGCGGGATCGATCGGCGGCCGCCCGGTGAGCCAGTCGACGGGGCAGGCCGATGGCCGCAGCGGGAGCCAGGACGCGACCCAGCCAGTTGATGCAGCCGGGAGCGCGGCAAGCCAGCCGGCGCGCCGCCGGGTCAGTCCTTTGCAGCAGGCCTTCCTGCCTGACTTTCGGGCCCGCGGAGTGATCTTCCACCGCCGCCTGCACGGCGCCGCCGGCGCCTGGATCTTCGGTATCCTCCTGGTTCTTGCGGTCACCGGAATCACCGCGGCATTCCCACGCGCCACGCGCAGCCTGATGGGACTGGAACAGCGCGAGCCCCCGTCCGGTCAGCGCTCCGGCGGTGGGTCCGCAGCCCCCGCGACAGACGCCGCCGCGGACCTCGACCGGGTGATCGGCCTGGCGCAGCAGGCCGTCCCCGGTGCCGCGCTGCGGGCCGCTTTCCTGCCGCTCCGCCAGGGTGAGCCGACCCGGCTGATGTTCGCGCCACCGGGCAAGGGCGGCGCCGTGAATGTCATCCAGGTGCAGGTTAATCCAACCGACGGCCGGGTTCGCGTGGCTGACGATCCGGCGATGCGCAAGCCCGCTGAATCGGTGTATCGCTGGATGCATGATCTGCACACCGGCAACGGAATCGTCGACGTCTGGCGCCTGGCGCAGGCCGCCGGCGGCCTCTCGCTGCCCCTGCTCTCAGTCACCGGATGCCTGATGTGGTGGCGCAAGCGGTCGGCACGTCGGCGGCTGACCCGCGGCCGCCGCCCCGCCCCAGGTTCGGCTGCCGCCAACCAGGCGGCCGAATGAACATGTTTGTTATGATGGAGTCCCGGATATGCCGAGCGATGCTTTAGTGCCAGCAACGGTCGCGCTGACGCCGTGGCGGATGTTCCTGACCGCTGACGTGCTCGTTCAGTCGGTCATGATCATCCTGCTGCTGGCGTCGGTGCTGACCTGGACGATCCTGCTGGCAAAATCCCTGGAG
>DASWON010000241.1:0-4315 GCA_036398735.1 Rhodopila sp. | reverse complement strand
TCTGCAGGACTTCGAGTTCGTTCGCGCCGCTGATGCGCAGGAGACGAATGAGCGGCCCGAGCATGGTGCCGTGCAGGAGCACCGTGACCAGGATCACCACGAAGGCGCAGGTCAGCACCAGATCGCGTCCGGCCATGTCGTCCGGCAGGGACAGAGCGGCGGCGAGCGTCACGACGCCGCGCATGCCGGCCCAGCTCATGATGGTCGCAACCACCAGTGACGGCTCCGGCCCTGACGGGCCCCTGAGCAGCCGGACCAGTCGCCGCACGGCGTCGGAGCCGAAGAGCCATACGAAGCGCGACACGATCACCACGACCACGATGGCAATAGCAGGCAGCAGCAGGCTGTCGACCGTATCCTGGCGGTTCTCCAACCGAGCCAGCACCCCCCGCAGCGACAAACCGATCAGGATGAACAGGACCGACTGCAGGAGGAAGACCAGGACCTTCCAGAAGGCCTGGGCGCGCAACCGTGTGCCCGCCGTAAAATCTGAATGCTGATGCCAGCCCAGCATCAAACCGGTCGTCACGGTCGCAAGCACACCGGACACGTGCAGGCGATCGGCGCCGATGTACGACAAGCCGGCCAGCAGCAGCGTGGCGGTGATGGCGAGGTCACTGTCTTGCAAGCGCCGGATGACGAACAGGCCGCACTTGCCTGTCACCAGGCCGATTACGATCCCCCCAAGGGATACAATGCAGAACGAGGACAATGCCGTGGTCACGCTGAACGTTCCGGTCAAGGCCGCGGCTACCGCAAAGCGAAACAGCACCAGCCCGGCGGCATCGTTCAGCAGGCTTTCGCCCTGCAGCAGCGCGGTGATCCGGCCCGGCAGGCTCAGACGCTCGAGCACCGCGTCCGCCGCTACCGCATCCGGCGGTGAGACGATCGCGCCGAGCGCAAAACAGACTGCCCAGGGCAGTCCCGGCACCAGCCAATGAACCGTCACCCCGACGACAAATGTCGTGAAGATCGTGGCCCCGACCGCCAGCAGCAGGATGCCCGACAAATTCTGCCGGAATTCGCGCCAGACCGTGAAATAGGCACCACTCATGAGCAACGGAGGGAGAAACACCACCAGCACGAGATCCGGATCGATCCGCACATCCGGCACGCCGGGTAGCAGTGCCAGCGCAATGCCGCCCAGAATGAAGGCCGCGGCCGGCGGTAGCCGCAGGCGGCGGGCGAGCAATTCGAGCACGAGGATCGCGACGAGGAGAAGCAGGAAGAATTCATAATGGGCGACGGCGGACATGCTTGCTTCCAGCAAAAATCAAGGGAGGATCAGCAGCCTGGACCTCTGGTCCGCTTTGGGACCCGAGGCAGCGATGGCACGCGAGAACTTGCGAATCTGCAAGATAGCCATTGCACCACGGCTCTGGCATCGCGGCTCCGCTCTGCCGCGTAGTTGCAAACGCCACGACGCGCACCGGCGACCTCGCGCGAGGCGACGCAGTGAGCAGAACGAACCCCTGTTCGTTGATATCGTACAACGACTGTGCGGCGCCGTGGTGGGGCACAGGTTTCGTCTGAGGGAAAGCACCCGCCGGCTCAACCGGTCGCTGAAAGGCGCCCGGGTGGCAGTACGCCAGCTGAACATCGGCCCTCGCGAATTCGGGCTTTCGCCCAGTATCCCGTGGAGGACACGGCCAATCTCGTGCCGTATCTGATGCCGGTGCCGGATCATGAGTTGCTGAGCAACGGGCGTACTTTCATTCGGGGCGATCAAACCGGCGCCGTGCGGACCGTCAACCGGGCCGGCGAGTGTCCGGCACGGTGCACCGGCGCACACGAGAGGTTCGTCTTCTATATCCCACGCCTGACGCCTGACGAGTTCTCCGACAGCGTGACGCTCATGAGAGCGGCGACTCCCGCCTGCGCGCCGGGCATCATGGATCGAATCCTGGTCCAACTGGCCGGGGCCCCGGCTTCCTGCCTTTCAGCGGCCGGACGAGGCAAGCCAATTGTTCGTCGACCACATCGCATTGGCGGCATCGTGCACCTGGTGACGCAGTACGGCGAGGCCAGACCGTCCCCGATCGTCATGAAAGGACGCCTGCCGCCCGCCAGCTGTGCCGCGCCGAAGCGTTCCCCGCCGGCCACTTCCCTCGGGACGTCAGCCTGGGCGACGTGGCATCGCGTTGCGGACTGTCGCGCATCTACTTCGCCCGGGCCTGCAGACGGACGTCCGGCATCGCGCCGCACCGATGGCCGCCATGGTACCGCGTCGAGCAGCTCCGGAGCCGTTGCGGCTCGCGAGGTGACGCATGCGCCGCCGTGCTTTATTGTCGATCGGATCCGAACCGGCGGCACGCCAGGCCCGGCTTCGCAACGATTGAGGCAGCATGACCATTCCAGCCGACTCCCTTTCCGAACAACGCACTCGCACCAAGGCATATCAGCTTTGGGAAGCGGCCGGACGGCCCGACGGGCGTTCGGATGAGTTCTGGCGACTGGCCGAAGCAGCAATCGGGGAGGAGGAGGCAAGGTACGACGAGGCCCTGCGTGAGAGCTTTCCCGCCAGCGATCCGCCGGAGCACTGACGACCGTTGGCATCGGTCTCGGCGTGGCGGTCGGACCGTCAAGGCGCGGCGAGCCGGCGGGACACGGCGAGGCAGCAGGACGTCGATCAGCGCGACGGTCATCGCGAAGCGGTCATCGCGAAGCGGACACCGCCGCCGGGCGGCGCACCGAGCGCCGGATTCGGATTGCCGTGGGCCCGCAACGCGGCCGCGGTTGACTTGGCGATGCGGATGCGAATCACTGCGTTCGTTCGTCCAAGAAGACAGGGGAATCCATAATGAGTCGTCTCGATGGCAAAGTCGCTTTGATCTCCGGCGCCGCGCGCGGCATTGGCGGAGAGACCGCCAGGCTGATGGCGCAGGCCGGTGCCAGGGTGGTGATCGGCGATGTGCTGGATGAGGCCGGCCGTCAGACCGTCGCCGCGATCAAGGCTGCCGGTGGACAGGCCGAATACGTGCATCTGGATGTGACGAAGGAGGCGGATTGGACCGCCGCCGTCAACCTCGCCACCAGCAAATTCGGCAAGCTCGATATCCTGGTGAACAACGCCGGCGTCTTCATCGGCAAAGGGATCGAGGAGATCAGCCTGGGCGAGTGGGAGAAGCTGGTGGCGGTGAATATGACCGGCGTGTTCCTCGGCACCCGGCTGGCGGTCCAGGCTCTGCGGGACGCCGCGAGGTCCAGCGAGCACGGCAGCGCGATCGTCAACCTCGCCTCGATCGCGGGCATCGTCGGCTCGCAGCTCGATCCGCTCTATTCCATGACGAAGGGCGGGGTGACGCTGTTCACCAAATCGGCGGCACTGGAGTTCGCACGCAAGGGCTATCGGATCCGGGTCAATTCCATTCATCCCGGCGTAATCCAAACCGATATGGGCGCCCAAACGTTCGTTTCCCGCGCGCAGCGGTCGGGCAGCAATGATACGGCCGCGGTGCAGCAGAGCGTGACGGAAACGGTGCCGTGGGGCCGTCTGGGCGTCCCGATGGACATCGCCAAGGGGATCGTGTTTCTGGCCTCGGACGACGCGGGGTACATGAACGGCGCCGGCCTGGTGGTCGACGGCGGCATGACCGCCACCTGACCAGGCGTGTTACGGGGTGCCGGGTGTGTCGCACCCCGCAACGCAGGCCAGCGCCCGCGATACCGAACGCCACCGGACATACCGCGATGGTCCCTTCACCGCAGCGAGGCACCTTTATACCGCGACCATCACCGCGTTAGCCGGGACGCATCTGCACCGCGGGGTGGTCGCGCTCCCTGCGCCGGAAGAGCCAGCCTCGGCTGTCCGAACACCAGCGAACCAATGGCGGTGGCGCCGACGTCCCAGCCCTCAGCGGGCGGTCGTCACCGGGCAGTTCGCACGCAGGAAGGTGCGTATATTGCGCACCGCCAGGGGGATCAGGTCCGGCGGGTCCTTCCAGGGATACAGGCTGACCTGCGCATTCGGCGCCAGCCGAGCGGATTCCATCGCCACGGCGTACGGGTGGGCCGGCACATCGTCCGGCAGCACCAGAATGGGCGTCTGGCAGGCGCGCGCGAAATCACGGGTGACGGTGAAGACGAAATCCGGATTTGACCCGTACATCTTCTTCAGGAAGGCATCGACCATTGCCATCGTGACGTCAGGACGGCGCGCGCACAGCGGCGGGCCCCAGCCCTCGATATTATTCTTATAGAACAGGTTGGGCATCTCCGGGCGGAAGCCGCTGGGCTGCGCCAGCACAGCGGCCACCACACGATTCGGCGCTCGGCGCAGCAGGTTCCAGATGAACGGTCCGCCGATGCAGAAGCC
>DASWON010000240.1:0-12189 GCA_036398735.1 Rhodopila sp. | reverse complement strand
AGTCTGCCCGCAAGCTGCCCAAGGCCGCATCAGCGGCTTTGTGGCATCCCGGAAACCCGCGGAAATCGCCCTGGAGATCGTAAATCAGAGGTAAATATGCCCGAATTCCGATTTTGAAGGGACTTTTTCAGCAGCCTGCTAACTCTCCGTCTGATCGCATGATCGACACGCTTTGAACGTTCCGCTCAGCGTGATCATGCTCTAATCAGCCGGTCCAACCGGCGGCAGGGCGGCAACGAAATGAGATGGCTTGGGGAAACGACGGAACGCACCGCAACCCGACCCTTGGGCAACGGCCGTCAGGCCATTCCCGGGCGCGATAATTGTCAATTGCATATCCAGTCGAATTCGTCTTGCGCTGGGCCGGCGATCGCGGCCCGGGGCCGGACCACCGTTGGTTCCGGGCGCCCGATCCCTTGAGGCCTGCAAGCCGACGCCGGGTATTCCCCATAGCGGGTTTCCCCGAACCGTCCGAGGCGGTCCGCGCCATCCTCTTGATGTGCTCGGGTGTCTCGATGTTCCCGTTCATGAACACGGCCGTCAAGCTGCTCGCCGTGAACTATCCGGCCACTCAAATTACATGGGCTCGTTTCACTGGGCACATGATTGTCATGCTGCTCATCTTCCTGCCGCGCTACCGATGGTCGCTGTTGCGGACGCGTCGGCCCGGCGTGCAAGTCGCGCGCTCAATTCTCATGCTGGCCAGCAACCTCCTGTTTGTCATGGCGATCGGCCGCATACCGCTCGCGACGGCTTCCGCAATCGGCTTCACCTCGCCGCTGATCGTTACCGCCCTCTCGGTGCCGCTGCTGCGGGAGAAGGTTGGCTGGCGCCGCTGGGCCGCGGTGCTCGTCGGCTTTGCCGGCGCAATGATGGTGATCCGTCCCGGCAGCGGTCTGGGCGATCCCGCGGTCCTCCTGCTGCTGCTGTCGTCCCTGGCATACGCCGTCTACCAGATCGCGACGCGCTGGGTCAGCCACTACGACAACGCCGCCACCGGCATCATTTTCGCGGCGCTGTTCGGCTCACTGGCCATGAGCCTGGCCATACCATTCGTTATGGTCATGCCGCAAAGCCTGTTCGATGGCCTGCTGTTCTGCAGCCTCGGGTTCCTCGGCGGCTTCGGACATTATCTGGTCATACTGGCTTTCCAACGCGGCAGAGCGGCGGTCATCGCACCGTTCGGATATGTCGAATTGATCGGCGCCACTGTGCTGGGCTACCTGATCTTCACTCATTTCCCCGACGCATGGACGGGCGCCGGCGCCGCCGTCATCATCGGCTCGGGGGTGTATATCGCACTGCGCGAACGTCGGCAGCGAACAACCGAACCCTGAAATAAGGGCCGCGATTCCGCGCGCGCTGAACTGCCCGGGCGGGATCTGCGGGCGAATGGCATCCGCGTGCGCCGGACTCGCAATTCGGTGGCCCCACTGCGGCGCAACGGGAGGTGTCCTCGGATGCAGCGATCACATAACCAGGCAGATGCAGAGGACGGGAACCCCAGCCCTGCCGAATCGTTGCGTGGGATGATGATGAACGTGAGCGTGCGTTTCGTGCTGCTGGCAGTAACCTATCTGGCCTTTGCCGGCCACTTGAGCGGCGATGAATGCGTAGCGGCCGTGCTCGCAGCCGCGACGCTCACAAGTGCGTCCCTGGCCGTCCATCAACGGCACGCCGTGCGGTTTCGCTTCGCCCCGGCGACGGTTGCGCGGCAGGTCCTGCAGACGCTCCCGAAGCTGGTGACCGACAGTCTGAAGCTGATCCCCCGTATGCTCCTGGGCGGCTGGCGCACCGGCATGATGTCGCAGGAGTTCATCGGCAACGCCAGGCCCGCTGATGACGCCGCGTGGTGGGCGATCTTCACCCTGACGACCTCTCTCCCGCCGAGCAGCTACGTGGTCAGTCGCCTCGCACGCCCCGGCGAGGTCATCATCCACCGCCTGATCGGGCCGCCCCACACGTGAACCCCTGGCTGGCCGCCGACGTTGCGCTCCTGCCCGCGCTCGCGGTGCCGCTGTGGATCGCTGCGCGCGGATCGGCCATGAACCGCTTGGCGGCGGTGCAGTTCGCTACCCTGCTCGCCGGCCTGATCGGCATCATCTTCAGTTTCGCCTCCGATCAGCCGTCGATCATCGACCTCTTGCTCGCATTGGCGCTGCTCTCCCTGCCCGGCAGCCTCCTGCTCGCCCATTTTCTGGAACGCTGGCTGTGACCGCGACCCTGTTGCTGCTCGCCGTTGCCTTCACCTGGCTGGGTTGCTTCGGCTTTGCCCGCTTCGCATCGCCGTATGACCGGCTGCACTGCGTGACGTTTGTCGGGGTGACCGCGGGGCTGTTCATCGCGGCCGCCGCCTGCGGCGCCGACGGGCTGTCGGATCGAGCACTGAAGGCGGTGCTGTTCCTCCTGGCGACATTGGTGAACGGAGCAGCCGTCAGCCACGCCACCGCGCGCGCGATAATGCGCCGTGGCCCTGGCGTGATGAAATGACGCTGCTGTTGGCAGCCCTGTTCGTGCTCGTGGCCGCGACCGGAACCGGCGTGGTCCTGTCACGCGATCCGGTGCGCCAGGTCATGGCCATCGCCGCTCACGGGCTGGGTCTGACCCTGCTGTTCCTGGCGCTGCAGGCGCCGGATGTTGCGTTCTCGGAGCTGACCGTGGGCACCGCCGCGGTGCCGCTGCTGTTCCTGGTAGTACTCGCCAGCATCCGCAACGACAGGAAAGGTCAATGAGTGTCCGGTTCCGGCTGCTGCTGCTGATCGCCAGTACAATCATCCTGCTGCCGGCAGTCGTGGTCCTGGCGCTCGGCATGCCGGCGTTCGGGGCGCATCCCTTGCCCTACGGCGACGCCATCAACCGCGACGCACCCGGGCAACGTCATATCAGCAACATGGTGTCCGCGGTGAACTTTGATTATCGCGGGTTCGACACGATGGGGGAGGAATTCATGCTGGTCACCGCGGTGACCGGAGCCGTCATGCTGCTGCGTGGCACCCGCGGCGAGTCCCCAGGCGCGGAGCCGGAGGAGGTGCCGGGCCGGTCGGTCCAGCCAGCCGGTGAGGCGATCGTGCTGATCTGCCGCCTGATGCTGCCGGTGTCGCTGCTGTTCGGGATCTACGTTGTCCTGCATGCCACTGCGACGCCAGGCGGCGGGTTTCAGGGCGGGGTGATCATCGCCTCCGCCGTGCTGCTGCTCTACCTGGGTGACGGCTATCGCGTCTGGCGCAGCATTGTCCGCTCCAGGCTGCTGCATCTCTGCGAAGGCGGGGCCGCGGCAGCCTTCGTTCTGACCGGTCTTGTTCCGATGCTGCTGGGCCACGCGTTCCTTGAGAACATCCTGCCGACAGGCCAGTTTCGCGACATGCTTGCCGGCTGGCTGATGCAGATCGAGAACCTCGCGGTGGCATTTGCCGTTGCCGGCGGTTTCGCCATGCTGTTCCTCGAGTTTCTGGAAGAAACCCGGGCGCCGAAGGGCGAAGAATGATCGATCTGCTGCCATGGCTGGTCACGGCCTGGCTGATGGCGGTCGGGCTGTATGGGATTGTGACCAGTCGCAACTATGTGCACCTGATCGGCTGCCTGACCGTGGTGCAATCCGCCACCTATGTCCTGTTGTTGGCGATCGGCTACCGCTGGAATGCCGGGCCGCCGATCTTCTACGACCATCCGCCTGGAACCCCGGCGGTGGATCCGGTCGTTCAGGCGCTGGTGCTGACTGATATCGTGGTCGGCGCGACGGTGTCCGCCCTGTTGCTGGCGCTGGCGTTGCAGCTTCATAAGAAGAAGGGATCGCTCGATCCCGAGGCCCTGAGGCCAATGCGGTGACGGCCGCGATGCTGCCGCCGCTGCCGGTCGCGCTTCCCATGCTGATCGCTGCGGTGTTGCTGACGCTCGCCCATGTCTGGCCGCGCCGGGTGCCCGACACCATTGCCGCCCTGACGGCTTTGGCTGTCACCAGCATCGGCCTGCTGCTGCTGCTGCGGGCAGCCGGGGGGCCGATCACCTACTGGTTCGGCCAGTGGGAGCCACGCGACGGCGTCGTCCTGGGGATCAGCTTCCAGGTCGATCAGGTCGGAGCCGCCATGGTCACATTGATCGGCATTCTGTTCACCGGGTCCTTCGTGTTCGCCTGGGGCTTCTTCGATGAGGTCCACGCGGTCTTCCACGTCTTGATGCTGATGTTCATGGCGGCGCTGAGCGGCTTCTGCCTGACCCATGACCTGTTCAACATGTTCGTCTGGTTCGAGGTGATGAGCGTCGCGGCGTTTGCCCTGACGGCCTATCGTCTGGAAGCCTCCGCCCTGGAAGCCGGGCTGAATTTTACCGTCACCAACTCGCTCGCCAGCTTCTTCATGCTGGCCGGCATTGCGCTGATCTATTCGATCGGCGGCACGCTGGACTTCTCCGCCCTGGCCGGCGTCGTGGGCCGGTCGGGTGGCAATCCGGTGATCTTGGCGTCGTTCTGCCTCCTCCTCGCCGGGTTGCTGATCAAGGCGGCGATGGTTCCCTTCCAGCTCTGGCTGGCGGATGCGCACGCACTGGCACCGTCACCGGTCTGCGTCATCTTCTCCGGCGCCATGGTGACACTGGGCCTCTACGGCGCCAGCAAGCTCGCCTGGCAGGTGTTCGGCAGCGACCCGGTCATCCGGGCAGGCGCGCAACACGTGATGCTGGCGATGGGCGTCGCGAGCACGATCGTCGGCGGCGTGATGTGTGTGACGCAGCGGCACGTGAAGCGTCTGCTCGCGTTCTCCACCATCTCCCACACCGGTATCATGTTGATCGGTTGCTCGATTTTCACCGCGCAAGGCCAGGCCGGAACGGTCTTGTATATGCTGGGGCATGGACTGGTGAAGGGCGCGCTGTTCATGACCGCCGGCATCCTGCTCGCGACCTGCGGCGGCATCGATGAGATCGGGCTGCGCGGTTTGGGCCGGCAGATCCGGCCCGCGGGGATCGCCATGGCCGGCGGCGGCCTGTTGCTGGCGGGCGCACCGGTCGGGCTGATGCAGCACGGCACGACTTTGATCGAGACCGCTGCGGCCGCCGCGGGGCGGGGCTGGGTGGCCGGTGTGATGATCCTGGGCGGCGCACTGACCGGGGGAGCCGTGCTGCGTGTCACCGGCCGCATCTTCCTTGGCCTGGGAGCGCTGCCCGGAGAGGAAGACCGCTCCCCGACCGAAGCAGAGCAGGAAGCATCCGACAGACCACTATGGCTGATGCTGACGCCGTGTGCGAGCCTGCTGGCCCTGTCACTCGCAGCGCCGTCATCCGTGGAGACATTCGCACTGCGCGCCATCACCCCGTTCATCGGTGCGCCGGCCGCCAGCTTGCAATCGCCTCCGGCGGCATCATCCCACGACTATCTACCGTGGCTCACGGTCATGCTGGCGCTACTCATCGCGGCCTACGATTTGTCGCGCCAGCACCTGCCCGGGATGTTGATAGCGGCGGCCGACGCATCGTTCCGCCCGCTGCATGCGCTTCTCGAGGCATGGCACAGCGGTCTCGTAGGGGACTATGTCGCGTGGATCGTCTTCGGGCTGGCCCTCGTGGCCGGCTGCATCACGTGGCTGGCGATCGTGTGAGTACGCGTTCGGCGCCGGGAATTGCAGGCCGGCGGCGCCGGAGGGGATCGAGGCCGGCGCAGCCGGAGAGGATCGAGGCCGGCGACGCCGGAGGGGATCAAGGCCGGCGACGCCGGAGGGGATCGAGGCCGGCGACGCCGGAGGGGATCAAGGCCGGCGCAGCCGGGGGTCAATCGCTGATCATCGGCTGACCCAACTCACAGCATGGGCCGTCCGCCGGTGACGGGAACCAGTGCGCCTGTCATGTAGCTGGCCTCGTCCGACGCCAGCAGTACGTACGCCGGTGCCAGTTCCGCAGGCTGGCCGGCCCGCCCGAGCGGAGTGTTCTTACCGAAATTCTTCACCTGCTCCGGCGGCATGGTGGACGGAATCAGCGGTGTCCAGATCGGACCCGGAGCAACGCAGTTCACCCGTATCCCCTGCTCGGCGACCATCTGCGCAAGCCCGGCGGTAAAGTTGGCGATCGCACCCTTGGTCGTGGCATAGGCCAGCAGGTTGGGCGACGGGCTCTTCGCGTTGATCGACGTCGTGTTCACGATTGCCGAGCCTGGTCTCATGTGCCTGAGCGCAGCCTTGGACAGATAGAACACCGAATAAATATTCGTGCGGAACGTCTGGTCCCACTCCTCAGCGCTGATCTCGTCGATGCTATCGTGGGTGCGTTGCATCGCGGCGTTGTTCACCAGGATGTCGAGCTTGCCAAACTCCCGCATAGCCCGTTCCACCAGTGCCTGGCAATCGCTCTCGTTCGAAATGTCGCCGGGCATCAGCACGGCTCGGCGCCCGGCCTGCTCTACCCAGTGCTGCGTCTCCCTCGCGTCATCGTGCTCCTGAAAATAGGATATCAGGACGTCGGCCCCTTCACGAGCGAAGGCGATCGCAACGGCTCGGCCGATCCCGGAATCGGAGCCGGTTATGATCGCTGCCTTTCCGGACAGCTTACCGCTGCCCTTGTAGGAATGTTCCCCGTGGTCCGGTGCGGGTATCATCCCCGCGGTTGCACCCGGTGGGGCCTGGCGCTGCTCAGGCTGAGGCGGCCGCGGTCGATCGTTGGCGTCATCTGGCATCGTGCAACTCCTCTCCTCGTTCACCGAACTCTTGCCCGACCCGACCGCGTCCGCCCCTTGGGACGACCGTCCACAGGCGTCCGGGCATGGCGCCCGGGCCGGAGCGTCCAGGCGGCAACCGGGCGCACATCGGCGGCCTCGGTCCGAATGGCTTGACAGGGCACCTCGGCGGCACATCCGTCGAACGGCAGGGTCCGTGTTGCGCAACGCCGACCGAGCACAGGACGTGACCACACTGCGACTTCACATCGCGGTGTCTGCACCGCCGCGCCGGCAGCCTCACCGAATTCTGAGGACGGAGAGTGCAACCGGGCGCCGGCAATCGCGTCTCAGTCGGCCTGATGCCTCTGCCACAGAAGACATTGCTGCCGTTTGATCCTGCTTCTGAGCCGCCTGGCAGAACGCGAACACGCACTGGTGCAGCTTCCGTCGCGGCGCAGTCCAACATCGAGCTGGGCGCTTCATGCGTCCACCTATGCTGTGATGTGCAACGTATGTTCCTTGAGGATACGCCCTGGCACACCAGTTGGATGTCGCGCATCCTGCCGCAGATCCGTCGCATTGCAGAAGCGCATCCGGCAAACACGATCTTTACCCGGTTCATTCCGGCGGCGCGCCCGGGCGAAGGCAACGGGATGTGGAAACGCTACTGGCAGCGCTGGTCCTGCATGACCATAGAACACCTCGGATACAAAATGATTGATCTTGTGCCGGAACTCGCCGCGCTGGTGCCGCCGGCGGAGGTCGTCGACAAGCAGACCTATTCGCCCTGGATAGACACCGACCTGCATTCGCGCCTGCAGGCACGCGGTGTCGACAGCATCATCGTTACGGGCAGCGAATCCGATGTCTGCGTCCTTGCAACGGTGCTTGGTGCCATTGATCATGGCTATCGCGTATTGGTGCCGATCGACGCTATATGCAGTTCAGCGGATGAAACGCATGACGCATCATTGCAGCTTTACAGTGGTAGATACGGCGAGCAGGTTGAAACCGCGACGACGGATGAGATCCTGTCGCAGTGGAAGGTCTGATTTCAGTTGCGCTACCGCACAGGCGCCGTCGCCGTCACTCGACAACACGGCAGGCTAGCTGAGACGTGAACCGTGCGGAATTCGTTGATCGCCACGGCCAATATGAACTCCGGCAAATCTCTGTCCGTGTCAGACACCATTGCGTAGGAATATGAATTCACACATTGATTTCCGACTTACTGGTGTCGGTTGAACGTGGTTGCGCGCACGGCCGGTCGACAGCGGGCCCCGTCGCGCGGGTCCAGCCAGGCGATGATCGGCTTCTTCTTGTTCATCACGCACATCTTTTTCTTCATCATCAGGAACTCAGCGGCGAATCTGGAGTTCTTTCAGGTGAATCATTGCACGGAGACGCCGGGTCGATGCCAAGAACCTATCTCTTGACCGGTGGCGCTGGTTTCATCGGTAGCTACCTCTGCCGTGATCTCCTGACACAGGGACATCAAGTACGCATCATAGACAACCTGTCGGAGCAAGTCCACGGCACTACGGACGTCTATCTGCCGAACGACGTGGAACTGGTCCACGCCGACGTGCGCGATGGACAGGCGGTGGCGACGGCCTTGAAGGGGGTGGACGGCGTGTTCCATCTGGCCGCCGAAGTGGGCGTCGGCCAGAGTATGTACGAGATCGCCCGATACGTCGGCGTAAATGATCTCGGCACGGCCGTGCTGCTTGAGCAACTCAGCCGCAATCCGGTGGAGCGGCTGGTCGTTGCGTCCTCCATGAGCGTCTACGGCGAGGGCCGCTATAGAACACCCGATGGAACTCCGGTTCCCGCAGTGCGACGTGGAACCAGCCGTGACGCTTCCGGATGGGACCCGGTGCTGCCCGACGGCACCCGGCTGACCCCGGTGCCGACCGATGAGGCGAAGGAGCCCGATCTCGCATCGATCTATGCCCTGACAAAGTACAGCCAGGAGCGGAGCTGCATGATCATCGCTTCGGCTTATGGCTTCGATGCCGTTGCGCTGCGGTTGTTTAACGTGTTCGGCCCCGGTCAGGCTCTGTCTAATCCTTACACCGGCGTGTTGGCCAATTTTGGCGCCCGACTGCTGAATGGACAGCGCCCGATCGTCTTCGAAGATGGTCAGCAGCGGCGCGACTTCGTCCATGTGCGCGACGTCGCCAAGGCATTTCGCCAGGCGATGGAGAGCCCGGCGGCGGCCGGCCAAGTCTTCAACATCGGCAGTGGCCATGTTTATACGATCGAACAGGTGGCGCAGATGCTGGCTCAATCAATGGGCCTCGCTGATCTGTCTCCCGAAATAATCGAAAAAGCCCGTACCGGCGATGTCCGCCACTGCTTCGCGGACATCAGCAAGGCGCAGCAGCAACTCGGATACGCACCGACGCGGCGGCTGCAGGATTCGCTCGACGAAATGGCCGAATGGATTGCCAGCTCCACCGCGCGTGACCGTGGCGAGCATGCCAAGCGGGAGCTTGAAGCACACGGGCTCGTCGGATGACCGCTGGCCGTTTTGGTTTCGTCGAATGGTTTCGGCCCGGAGAGCATGAGCGGGTCTCCACGGCGATCGCCGGGATGCGCGCAGCCGGCGCATCATCGGTGCGAACCCATCTGTCATGGGCCACGTACCATACGCCAGAGGGCGCTGCATGGTATGACTGGCTGATCCCGGCTCTCAGCCGTGACTTTGAGCTTCTGCCGTGCGTCCATTACACGCCGCCGTCGCTGTCACGAACCGGGCGCTCCTCCGGTCCGCCGCGGCGCCTGAAGGATTTTCCGGATTTCGTCGATCATGTACTGACGCGATATGGCGCCCATTTCAGTCATATCGAGCTTTGGAACGAGCCTAACAATCTACTGGACTGGGACTGGCGGGAAGATCCTGACTGGCTACAGTTCTGCGAAATGATCGGCGCGGCCGCTCACTGGACGCGGCATCGCGGCTGGAAGCCGGTTCTTGGCGGGCCTTGTCCGTTCGATCCAAACTGGCTGGAGCTGATGGGACAGCGCGGCATACTGGGCACAGTGTCTGCCGTTGGATTTCACGCGTTCCCCGGAACCTGGGACAGCGAAGCAGGCGGATGGCTCGGCTATGAGACCCACCTGGCCGATATGCGTTCAGTGCTCGACCGGCACAATCCCGCGGCGGAGATCTGGATCACCGAGGCGGGATACTCGACCTGGCGCAACGATGAGGCGGCACAGGTCGAGCACTTCCAGGAAGCACTGGCCGCACCGGCGGACCGGCTTTACTGGTACGGCTGGCAGGACATTCCGCATTCAGTGCCGGTGCAGGAAGGGCTGTATTTCGATCCGCGACACTACCATCTTGGTGTAACGGATGTGACCGGACGGCCAAAGATGCTGCGCCGCCAGTTGGAGGCATGCGGAGGACCCGCCCCGACACGGTCAGCGGCAATCTCCATGCCCAGGATCGTGCGCGACACGGCCCCGGTCGCGATTTTCGGCGGAGCCGGCTTCATCGGCGCGAACCTCGCCGATGCGCTGATGCGTGACGGGGAAGACGTCATCGTGTTCGACAACCTGAGTCGCCCGGGCGTCGAGCGGAACCTGAACTGGCTCACGGCACGCCAGGGAGGCCATCTGAACTTCGTCGCCGGCGACATCCGAGACCCCGCCGCGGTTGCCGCGGTCATCAAGGATGCGCGGGCCGTGTTTCATCTTGCTGCCCAGGTCGCAGTTACTTCCAGCCTGATCGATCCGGTCGAGGACTTCTCGGTTAACCTTCAGGGTACCTTGAATATCCTTGAATCGATCCGGCAGCTGTCGCCCGCGACTCCATTGGTGTTCGCCAGCACGAATAAGGTTTATGGCGCACTGCCGGACGTCGGCCTGGAGGAGGCGGCGGACCGTTACATTCCTCTCACTGAACGTCTGCGCGTTCGCGGCGTGGACGAAGCGCGCCCTCTCGAATTCTGCACGCCATACGGCTGCTCGAAAGGCGCCGCTGACCAGTACGTCCTGGATTACGCCCATTCGTTCGGACTGCGTACCGCGGTTCTGCGCAAGAGCTGCATCTATGGGCCCCGCCAGTTTGGCACAGAGGATCAAGGGTGGGTCGCGCATTTTGTCATCCGCGCGTTGCGCGACGAGCCTATCGTGATCTATGGCGACGGCAAGCAGGTGCGCGACGTTCTGCACGTGACCGACGCCGTGGCAGCCTACCGGTCCGTCCTCACCCACATGGACACGGTTGCAGGTCAGGCCTTCAATCTGGGCGGCGGCGTGGATAACGCCGTCAGCCTGCGTAACGTACTCGCGGAGATCGAAGCGATCGTCGGGCGCGGGGTCCGGGTTGAGTATGCCGAAACCCGAACCGGTGACCAACGCTACTTCGTTGCAGATGCCGGGAAGCTGGCCGAGGCGACAGGCTGGAAGCCGACGATTGGCTGGCGTAGCGGAATACGGGACCTCGCCGACTGGCTGTCGGCAGATCTTGGACTGGCCGCCGTCAAGGTGCGGCGTGCGAAGCGTAGTATCCCGGCATGAGGGTCGCGCTCGTCAACCCGCCCTGGAGCTTCGAGGGCAGCATCTACTTCGGCTGCCGTGAGCCGCATTTTCCGCTCGAACTCGGCTACGCGGAAGCCCTGCTGCGCGATGCGGGCCACGACACCTTGCTGCTCGACTGCCATCTATGCGCCCGTCCGGCTGATGCTGCCTGCCGGGATATCGAGCGGTTCGGAGCGGATATAACGGTTGTAACGACCGCGCCGACCTACCTGTTCTGGCGCTGCGCCCCACCCGAACTTCGCGTGCCGGCACAGTTCCTTCGTGCGCTGGGACGACGCGGCGGCAGAACGGTCGCCGTCGGGCCGCATGGGTCGGTGACCCCGGCCGCCACCTTGCGCAAACTGGGAGTGGACGCCGTAGTTCGCGGCGAATGCGAACATGTTGTCGCGGCGCTGGCAGACGCGCCGGACTGGTCACGCGTTGCATCCGTCGCCGTCCGGGGTCCAGACGGCATCGTCCTGAATGGGGGCCCCGCCGCGAGCCGGTTCATCGACCTTCCGGCGCTGCGCTGGCCTGACGCCTGGGTGGCGCGCCATGAGCATCACCACCACCGCTTCGACGAACCTCGCCTCGGCCTGGGCGCCGAGGTCGAGGCATCCCGCGGCTGTCCTTACGACTGCAGCTTCTGCGCCAAGATTGATTTTCGTGACCAGTACCGACGCCGCGACCTGTCGATCCTGCTAGCGGAAATAGACGGATTGATCGCCCAGGGCGTTCGCTACCTCTATTTCGTCGATGAGATATTCCTGCCTCAGAAGCCGCTGCTGGAAGCCTTGGCCGTCCGGGACGTCGGGTTCGGCGTGCAGACCCGCATCGACCTCTGGAAACCCGATATGCTGCGTCTTCTCGGTCTCGCCGGTTGCGTATCGATCGAGGCCGGTATCGAGAGCCTGACCGCAGAGGGACGCGAGGCGCTGGCGAAACGATGCCGGCTGGAAACCGAAGATCTGGCTCGGCTGCTGATCGAGGCTCGGCGACACGTTCCCTTCGTCCAGGCAAAC
>DASWON010000239.1:0-3384 GCA_036398735.1 Rhodopila sp. | reverse complement strand
CTGCAGTCGCGTATCGCGACCGTCGAATGCGGACGTCGTCGAGAACAGCACTCTCGGATCGGGCTGCTTCTTCATGTCGAGGAGAAGTTGTGCGAACCCGGTACGAATACAAACGAAATCGCCCGGCTCGACAACCACTTTGTCCTTCTCCAGAACCGTCATCAGATCTTCGTATCCGACGATCTTCCCGGAGCGGCCGAAATGGGCCTCGAGGTCGATCATGACGGCGCGTCCCTGCACGCAGGCGACCGCCATGTTCTCGACGCCGAGCCGCCGGGCGCCGGACACTTCGTTGGTTGCGGTCTGGTTGCCCTTGGCGTCGTACAAGACCGGCCCGACGATATCCGTTCCGGCCCTGTACCCATTATAGAAGACGTCCTCGGCAATGCCATCGCCGTCGGCGTCAAACATCTGCCCCACATGCGACAGGCTGTCCCATTGCGTGGAATATTGCAGTGTCAGTACAACCTGATCGTCGCAAACGATGTCCAGCGCCGTGGGATCGTCACAGCGCAGCGGATAGTTCATGTTCGGCCGGCCGTTGCGCTCGGTCGGTTTGAGTACCGGCGGAAGGCGCCTCGGACTGATGACATTGCCGCCCGGATAATCGAGCGGCAGCGACAGGCAGAACGTCTTGCCGACCTTCACTTCGGCGATGCCTTGCAGGACCTTCTCCGCCGTGACGAGGTTGAGCCGCCCGAGCTGATCGTCGGGTCCGAAATCGCCCCAGGTGGAACCCTCAGGGCGACGTTTCCAGCGTGGGCTCGTGCTCATCAGGCGGCCAGCTGTGCAACGGTCGTGGAGTCACCGGCGACGGTTGTGCGGCGCATGTCCCGCACCTTGGTTTCGTCGAACCGCCGGACGCGATGCATGGTCGATCGGTTGTCCCACATTACCAGGTCGTATTGCCGCCACTTGTGCGAATACGTGAAGCGAGGCTGCACCGCGTGTTCGGTCAGATCGCGGATGAAAGCTCTGGCTTCGGGCATCGGCCAGCCGATGATCGTGCCGATATGCGATGACAGATACAGCGACTTGCGCCCGCTGGCCGGATGCACGCGCACCAGCCGCTGGCGTACCGGCTTGAACATCCGCTTCTCGTCCTCGGACAGTTCGGTAAAGCCCAGCGTGCCGCGCGAGTAGATCAGCGAGTGTTCGCAGACCAGGTCCTCGATCTCTGCCTTTGTTCTGTCATCGAGCGCGTCATACGCGGCCCGCATGTCCGCGAATTCGGTGTTGCCGCCGGAATCGACAACGATGCGGCCGGACAGCAGGGAATACTTTGCCGGAATTGCGCGAAAAGAACTGTCGGAATGCCACAGCTGGTTGCCGAGGTTGAACAGACGTCGCCGGTCCTCACGTGCCAGTGGCTTGTGGTCCGCGCCAAGGTTCGACACGTCTGCCATGTCGGGGTCCAGGCGCCGGTCTTCGGGTCTGGTGACGTTGCCGCCAACGGTCTGTTCCAGCGGACCGAAGTTGACGCTGAACGCCTTCTGCTGGTCGTCCGTGAAACGCTGATCATGGTAGATCAGGACGGCGTAACGATCCATCCCGGCCTCCAGTTCAGCAGCCTGCGCGCGGGTCAGCGGCTGGGTGATGTCAATGCCGGACACCTCGCCGACGAAGCCGGGTGTCAGTTCCGTGATGGTGATCGCCATATCCGTCTTCCTCACTCAGCGGCCATCGCCGGCACCTGTTCGGCGGTCACCGTGGTTCCCTTGATCGAGGTGCGCCGCAGGTCTCGCACCTCCTCCAGATCCCGGTATCGGCGGGCGCGGTGCATCGTCGTACGGTTGTCCCACATCACCAGATCGTTCACATGCCAACGATGGGCATGGGTGAACCGCGGCTGTGTCGCATGCTCGGTCAGGTCGCGGATGAAGGCGCGGGCCTCGGGCATCGGCCAGCCGACGATCGAGCCGATATGAGCCGACAGGTACAGTGATTTCCGCCCCGTGACGGGATGTGTGCGCACCAACCGATGCCGCACCGGACGGATCTTGTCAGCGTTCCCCTCGCCGTAGTCATCGAACCCCAGCACGCCGCGGGAGAACGCGATCGAATGTTCCGTAATGAGGTCCTCGATCAGCGCCTTGGTGGCGGCGTCCAGCGCATCATAGGCGGCGCGCATATCGGCGAACTCGGTGTTGCCGCCATGGCTCGGCACGACGCGCGCAGACAGCAGCGAGTATCCCGCACCGGTTGCCCGGAATGAAGCGTCGGAATGCCAAAGCCGATTGCCCAGCGCATACATCCGGCGATTATCGTCGCGTTCACGCAACTTCCCGGTCGGATCGAGGTTCGAGATATCGCCCATCTCGACAGGGCCCAGTCGCCGTTCACCGGGCTTCGACATCTGGCCGATCAACGTGACCTCCAAATCGCCGAAGTTGCGGCTATACGCGCACTGTTCGTCGTCGGTCAGCGGCTGTTCGGGAAATACCAAGACTGCGTAACGATCCATTCCGGCCTCAATCGCCGCGACCTGATCGGGCGACAGCGGGACGCTGATGTCGATGGCCGAGACTTCGCCGACGAACTCAGGGTGCAATGGGGTGATGTGCATGGTTCAGGCCGCCTCTTGCTGGGGTGCGGTCATGGCATCGCCGCGGACGGTGGAGCGATGCATGTCGCGGACCTGGTGCAGATCGTCATAACGCCGGGCGCGGTGCATCGTGGTGCGGTTGTCCCAGATCACCAGATCCCAGGGCCGCCAGACATGGGCGTGGACGAAGCGCCGCTGCGTCGCGTGTTCCGTCAGGTCGCGAATGAACGCGCGGGCTTCCGGCACGGGCCATCCGACGATCGTGCCGATATGGGCCGACAAGTACAGGGATTTGCGGCCGGTAACCGGATGCGTCCGAACCAGGCGGTGGCGGACCGGGCGCAGTTTGTCCTGATTGTGCGTGCCGAACGCCTCCCGGGTGAAGCCGATCACCTCGCGCGAATGGGCGCTGGAATGTTCGGTCACGAGGTCCTCGATCTCGGCCTTCGTTGCGTCGTCGAGCGCGTCGTACGCGGCGCGCATATCGGCGAATTCGGTGTTGCCGCCGCTGCCTGGGACAACCCGGGCGGACAGCAGGGAGTACTTCGCGGGGATGGCACGGAACGAGGCGTCGGAATGCCACAGCCGGTTGCCCAGAGCGTTCAGGCGCACGCGGTCGTCCGCGGCCCGCACCTGGCCATCGCGGTCGAGGTTGGAGACGTCGGCCATCTCCAGTTTCAGCCGCCGCTCCTCCGGACGGGCCATCTCTCCGGCCGCGGAGATCTCCAGTTCGCCGAAATTCCGGCTGAACGCCAACTGGGTGTCGTCGTCGAAGCACTGGTCATGGAAAATCAGCACGGCGAAGCGGTCCATTGCGGCCTCGATGGCGGCGACGTGCT
>DASWON010000238.1:0-2121 GCA_036398735.1 Rhodopila sp. | reverse complement strand
GCTTCCATGTAGTATCCGGCCTCCTCGTGGGCGAAGCAGCGGCAGGCGAGCAGCGACCCAAAGCCGGGCAGCGCATCGCTCCAATGCCGCTCTACCGACAGCACCGACGCCAGCATTGCCTCGGGCCGGCCGGACCAGAAGTTCAGAAAATGGGCCAGCCGGAATGCCAGAATGTCGTGCGGGTGATCGCGCAGGATGTGATCCCAGACCGCGACGGCACGGTCAGGGTCGCCTTCGATCCAGTGGGCCAGCGCATGGGCGTGCGCGACCTCCCTGGCGGTGCCGGCGCAGCGTCGGGCATCGGCGAGAGCCGCCTTTGCCGCCCCGACCGCGTCAGCCCGGAAGCTCATCATAAACAGATAGCCCCGCAGGCAATGCGCCAGACCGAAATGCGGGTCGCCGGCGAGCAACGCGTCCATCCGCTCGCCCATGTCCGCGCGATATCCCAGATATCCGTCGATCGCACGGTCGAACGCGGCCGCCGCCTGCTCGGATACCGTCGTCAGCGGCAGCCCGCGACAATCGTTGAACATCACCCACCCTCCCGGTGCGGTCCATAGCACAAATCGATGCTCAGGCGTCCGATACGACAGCGATTCGTCATGCCATAACCACGCGGATCGCCAGCTGCTCTCGCCAACGACCCTGGGCAGGCCGCTCCGGCAGATCCGCCGGAGCACGGCACCATTGCCGTCAGCGTGAAGCGCGAGCGGTCAAAGCGATCGGATCGGCTGGCACTCCAGGAAGTCGCACGACTTCCTCGCAGTATGCTTCCCGCGCGCGAACGGGATGTCAGGCCGGGACGAGCCGGACTTCGGCGATGCCGCGCCGGACCATCCCGAGCTCACGAGCCGCGGCCAGTGACAAATCGACGACACGGCGGCTGGAATAGAGCCGGTCCGTTATGGTGACGATAACGCTGCGGCTGGTGCCGGCGAGGACCACGCGCACCTTGGTGCCGAACGGCAACCAGGGATGTGCGGCGGTCAGTGCTGTCTGGTCGAAACGAATGCCGCTTGCCGCGCGTCTGCCGTGATAGATCGACGAGTAATAGGAGGCCTTGCCGGATTCGCCGATCCAGGACGATTTATCGCCTGGCGCCGGCGGTTCCGTGGGGCGCGCCGGCGTTCGCGCGAGAGCACTATGAGAGCCGGCCGCAACAAGCGTGGTAACCGCAATGAATGCGGCCGCGAAATAGTTTGTCATCGTGCCTCACTAAATAAGGAACAAACGGTCAACAAAAGTCGGATAACCGTTGCGGTAATGGATGAGGGCGCAATATTCCCCCATCAACGAGGTCGAAATGACCGGCGTTGTGATGTCGGAATTCACCAGGACGGTGAATCTGCGGCATTTTTTCGTGCCGCTTGAGGTTGTTCCTCGCACCATGCCAGCTACGATGCCGGCTTTTGACTGGGATGACAACCCCGTGATTAACAGTTCTCGCCATCATTTGACGGCACGGCGGGCTCTCGTGAATCTGTGATACCCGTGCCGACCGCGTGGAAGCTTTGTGAATCCAGCGACGTAGTGCACGCCCCGTTGGGGTGTCAGGCGACCTGGAGATGGCGATTTTACGAGGAATTCGCGGCACCCGTGGCCGCGCGACAAGTCCGGCCGGCATTGCGGCGTGGCTCGCCGGGCAACCCATCAGGTGCTCATCGCCCTCCGGACCATGCGGCTTCGGCATCCGTGTATGGCTCGTTTGCTGCCGACAGCGTTGTGGCAGCTTGACGGCAAGCACCTATCGCCGCCAAGCCCCCACCAGGAGCGCGTCCGCTATGTGATCGAGATCTGGGTGAAATCCACGAACCAGCTTTGCACCGGCTGGAAGCCCTGGACCTTCTTCGACATGGCCCGCGGGTTGAGATCGTGCACGATGAACAGCCAGGGCGCCTCGTCCACCATCCTCGCGTGCGCATCCGCGAGCAGCCGGGTCTGCTCCGCGGGGTCGAAACTTGCCTGCGCCTGTTTCAGCTCTGCGGTTATCTCGGCGTCGTCGAAATGACCCCAGTTATAGTTGACCGGCGAGAAACTGTCCTTGGCGTAGTAACGGAACATGGTCGAAGGATCGACCGAGCTGAGGCTCATGTTGACGCCCTGATCGCCGTGCGAAGGCGG
>DASWON010000237.1:0-22370 GCA_036398735.1 Rhodopila sp. | reverse complement strand
GTTCTGATGGACAAACATAAACTTCAATCTGGTTACCTCGTCTGATCGAGCCGCTCTGAAAGCCAGTCGTCACACCAGGCGTTGTGCCCACTTTCCGTGAAAGCAAAGCGTTCCGCCGCGAAGCGACGGACCTGGCGCGGGCCCGGATTGCGAACGAAACGGTGCCGGACGATGCCGCACCGGCCATGGTTCCATCGGGCCTCATCATGACGGACTATTGAGGGCGAAGTGTGGCGTTCCTGTCGCGGTGCTTTCGACTTTGCATCTTTTCAGGCCGCTTATGTCCTGGCGCGTGCTCGGGAGGGGGACCTACCGGTCTTTTCCTCGACGGGCTTTGCGGGAGCAGCCGCCTTCTTGCCTGCGGGCTTCTGCGCCGGGTTCGTTTTGGTGATGGTTGATTTGCCGCCACGCGGCTGAACAACGATCTGAAACGATTCGAGCGCAGCGAGGCTCTCGGCTTCACAGGTTTCACCACCGCTGATCGGCCCGGCCTCGCTGCCGTCTACGAACGTCGCCGAGTAGGAGCATTCAAAGGCCTTCGCGGCCGCGCCCTTCAGGCGAACCTTGAGACCAAGCAGAGGGAGTGCCATGCCACGGCTACCACAGAACTTTCCGGCTTCGACCCATGGGGAAAGCCAATTGCGTCCCAGCACTGCCTGATATTCAAGATCTTCGGGCGCCAGACCTTCGAGCGGCTTCAGACCAAACCCTTCAACCCATTGGCGGCTGCCTTTGACGCCGAGCCATTCGCCGAGCGAGCAGCCCACGTCACCCATGCGCTGGATGTGCGCCATGACTTCGGGATTGGCCACCGGTGGCGCCACTTCGGCAGCTGGCGCATTGCCCGCCGCCGGTGCGTTGACGGCGGCCGGAGCGTTGGCGGCGACCGGTGCGCTGCCAGCGGCCGGCGCGTTGACGCCGACCGGTGCTCCTGCCTGATCCGGCGTGGACGCAGCCGCGTTCGGTTCCCCACTCAGGCGCAGCACCTGCAGCCGGGGAGCGGCGTCGAGTCCCTTGTGCTGATAGATCGTGACGAGGATCTGCGCCGAACCGTCGGTCACGCGAACCAGCGCGGCGGTTCCATTCAGCCAGCCGTCCTCGCGAAACGTGCTGACGCTCACCGCCTCCGGCCGTCCGGCGAGGCCGGGTGCCGGTGTGATCCGCACGCCCGGCAGGCCAGTGGCGGGATCCGATTGCGGGCTGCCCGCGGTCTGAAAAACGCAGAACAGGCCCGTTTCCAGTGACATCAGGTGAGCCGAAACCTGCAACTCGGCGATTCTGTTTGACGTATCGGTCGATTGATTGGCCGGTTCCGGCTGCTCCGCCTTGACAAGGGGGCGTTCCGCGCTCGCGGCTTCGGGCATTCGACTCACTCGCTCTTTAGGGGTTCGTGCCATTTGCGATCTATAGGGTCATGAGGATCGGAGGAAGCAACAAAGCATGACCTGCGTGATGGCGCGGTTGAAACATCTACGATTCGCCTCTCGCACCGGTGCCCCTATTGTCGATCATTAGTGCACCGCCGTCCACATCGCTGCAATCAGCGCGTTATTAATAGCACTGGCCGATAGACCTAATGGAAGCAGAATTCCGAGTCCGGTGCTGTGAATCCGCTCCGCCGGCGCCCCAATGTCGAACGCCGCCGCCGGCAGTCCGGCACGCCAGATGTCGCCGAGGCTCAGACACCAGGTCTCGGGGCAGATCGACGCGACGAAGCCGAGTCGCGCATTCTGTCGCGAAATCAGGCTGACCGCTTCGTCAGGTTCGAAACGCCCGGTGACGAAAACCCGCCCCGTCGCCAACATCCGCGCATCGTCGATGGTGTGCCCGACAACGATGAAATCGAGGTCCAGGTCGCGCCGCACCGCATCACGGGCACAGGCGAGCAGGATATCATACCCCTTGTGCACGCCGATCGCGCCGACAACGCAGACGCTCGGCCGCGTGCGTCCGGCTGCCTCCGACGGGCTAGAAAATGCCCCGCTCGCAGGCCGAAGTCCGGACTGCGTCGGGAGCGGAAACGCAAGGCCAGAGCGAGCAAGGCCGGAGCGAGCAAGGCCGGAGCGAGCAACGCCGGAGCGAGCAAGACCGGAGGACACCGGGCCGAGGCGCTGCGTGGTCCCGCCGAGCCGGGATGCGGCGGCTATCGCGGCGTCGTCTTCGTGCGGCACGGTCGTCGTCGCCAGTCCCGCGAAATGCCGCCGCATCCGCAGGCCGGTATCGTCAGACGGCACGACCACCCGTCGCGCAGCCGAAAGAAACGCGTCGGAGCGTCGGCGCAGTTCGGCGACGGAGATGTCTTCTTTCAGGAAATGGCCGTTGTCTGCAATGCAGGACTCGCAGTCCAACAGATCTGGTTCGCCACAGTAGCGGTTATGCGCAACCAGCGACACGCGCGGGCAGAACCAGGCGTAGTCATGAATATGCACATCGTAGGGAACGCCGAGCTTCGCTACCAGTTCGTAGATGGCCGGCGAATGATCGGCGAAATGGTGGGCCTCGATCATTTCGGGCTTCGTCGCGCGCAGCAGTCGGAGCAACGAAGGCAGTTCCCGCGGCACGGCATAGATCAGGTTAGGCAGGTCGTCCGCGGTTCCGTCGCGCACGGCGACCGCCGGTTCGCCATCCGCTGTCTCGGCCGGCCGCAGAATGATGGGGCGGCGTCCCGCCTGATCGTGCAGTCCGATAGCCCGGATCAGCCGCTGCTCGACGCCGCCGCCGTCGTCGTGGGTGATCAGGACCGCCGAACGCTTCCACTTGCGGCCACGTTCGCGCCAGCGTTGCAAGTCGATCGATCGTCGCGGCAGCGCCAACGGATCATGAGCGAGATAGCGCTGGACAAGCGCATGGTAGCCAGGATGAAGCTGTTCGAGGATACGGCCGTTGCGCGCCCGCAGATGCGCCGCCCCGCCGCCGAATGATGCGCTACCAACATGACCAACAAACAGCCCGGGCAACGCGACGTTGCGCCAGCCAAGCCGGTGGGCCCGCAGACAGAGATCATTCTCCTCACCGTATCCCTGCGCGAACAAGTCGGCACGAAACGCTCCGACCGCGTTCAGGCAGTCCCGGCGGAGATAAAGGCAGAAGCCTACGCCCACTGGGATATCCACCACGGTGGCACCATTCGCCCGGGATGCCACGCGATCCAGGCGGATGGTCGTCGCGAGGTCCGGCCGTTCGTTGGTCCCCGCCGGACCGGGGTAGCTCAGGATGCTCGCATCGTTCGACAGTGGCGTGACCGTTCCGATGTCTCGGTCGGCGTAGGCGGCTTCCCGCAGTCGCTCGAGCCAGCCGGGAGGTACCAGCGTATCGCTGTTCAGCAACACGACGTCGCGGCCGGCGGAGGCGCGGATGCCGGCGTTCGCCGCAGCCGGGAATCCCTGTGCGCGCTCATGGCGAAGTATCGTAATGCTCCGGCGGCGCGCCAGCGCCTCCAGCGCCGCGATCACCGATGGGTCCGAGGAGCCGTCGTCGACCACAAGTACCCTGGTGCGCGCCGGCAGCGTCGCCAGGACGCTGTCCAGGCAGGCTGTGACGACCGTCCCCCCGTCGTGCACCGGAATGACGACGGTCGCCGGCCGGGTGCGACCATCGGCACCGACCGGTTCGGTCGGAACAGGCGCATCCGGACGCAGCAGCGGGCTGTCCGGCGCCGCCGCCCGGGCGCCGGACCGCGCCATCGCGATCGGCACCCCACCAGACCCTGAGAGCGCCCGCGGCACAGCTGCCGGATAGAACAAGGCCAGCCGCCGAGCCGCCGCAACATGGGCCGCCATATCGGAAAATGGATCGAGCGGACTGCCGGGCAGATCATTTCCGTCCGGGCCGATGACGTGCAGGAGTCCCGGTCGATCGGGCAGTTCGCCGGGGGGTAGGTTGAATGAGCGTGGTCGCGCCAGTGGACCGATGTCGGCGATGGCGATCGACTCGTCGTGGGCGGTGAAGCGCCGGATCAGACATCCGTTGGCGTCGCGCAGATCGAGCACCGGCGCGGTCTCCGGATCCGCTGGATACCAAGCCCAGCCGCGAATACCACCGTCCCCGACTTCCACGCACCCGGCCAGACGCCGGATCGTCGCGATCCGGATCGGACTGCCAAGCAGGGGAGCATCGCCGATCCGCACGTCGATCGTTCGGCACCGCTGCCACGTCGCGGGGAGCTCGTTGCCGCGCAATGGCTGGCCATCCAGGGAGACCACCGCGCGAGTGCCCGGATCAGACACGGCCGGCGTTACGGTGTGGATCTCCAGCGTGCCGTCCGACCGGAGCGCACACCACCCGGGACTGCCGGGCCGGCCGCCGATCACCTCGGCCAGGCCGGTAGCGTCCGGATTGAAGGCGAAGCGCGCCAGCACGACCGCGAATGGCTCCGCGGCCCCGTCTGGCCCGATCAGACGCAGGCGTGCGGCGGCGAGTCCCAGCCACGCCTGGCGCAGGTTATGCTTTTCCGCGACACCTTGAAACAAGGGGGCGGCTCGGGAGGGGTCACGCGCGAGGCAGGCGCTCGCCAGCGCCAGCGCCGCGGTCGGGTCAGATGGCACCAGCCGGTGTGCCCGCTCGAGCCAACGCAGCGCCGTGATCGGGCCAGGGACGGATGTTCCGACGGGCGAGACATGCATTGCATCGGGTGCATAGGTCTGCGCACCATCCGGTGCTGCCGATGATTGCTGTGCCAGCGCCGTGAGGCCGTGCCGGATGGCGGCCCGCGCGAGCGCGGCTACCGACGATTCGGCCTCGACGCCGCTGTCCGGCATGGCTTACTCGCCGGCCACACGGGCGGGATTTTCCAAGGGTGACGATGCCGCGATCTGGGCCGCCGCGTGGGGAGCCAGAGGCGGCAGCGCAGCCAGATCCGCCTTCGCCTCCTGCAGGCCCTGGGCGGCTGCACGTTCGGTCCAGCGGCGTGCTTCCTCGATATTCTGTTCGCCTGCCAGGTTGCGGGCGAGATAGCGGCCGAGCATCATCTGGGCGTAGGGATGGCCGCGTTCTGCGGCGGTGCGGAACCAGCGCTGGGCCGCGACACGGTCCCAGGGCACGTCATGACCGCCGCCCAGCATGGCGCCGACTGCAAACATTGCGCCGACATGACCCTGGTTGGCGGCCTTCTCGAACAGCACCAGGGCGGCGGGATGATCCTTCGGGCCGCCGCGGCCGGTCAGCATCATGTCCGCCAGCATGACCTGGGCTTCGATCATGCCGATTTCAGCGGCCTTGGCGATCCAGATGCGGCCTTCCTCGGGGTTCGCCTCGACACCACGACCCTCAACGAGCATGCGGCCATACCAGTATTGCGCGTTGATCACGCCATCCGCCGCTCGCCGCAGCCATTCGGCGGCCTTGCGGTCGTCGCGCTCGATGCCGACACCCTCGGCAAGGCAAACGCCGAAATTGAACGCTGCGATCAGATCGCCCGACGCCGCGGCCTGCTCGAACCATTCGCGCGTCCGGACCTGGTCCTGCTCGTCGCCGTGGCCGCGGAGCAGCAGGTTCCCGAGATCGACATGAGAACCGGCATCGCCGGCCTGAGCGGCGAAACGGAACAGCTTGGCCGCTTCGTCCTGATCACGCGTGACGCCCGCGCCAGTCAGGTAGAGCATGCCCAGCGCACGCGCGGCACCCCGGTGGTTGGCGTCAGCGGCGCGCCGGAACCACATTGCCGCCTCGGCGTAATTCGGCGGCAGCGAACCCCCTTTGGCGTAGATGTCGCCGACCAGCGCCGCCGCCTCCGCGTCGCCGGCCAAGGCGGCCCGGCGGAGCCACGACTCGCCTTCGACCGGATTGGGTTCGACGCCATTGCCCTCCATGAGGGCAAAGCCCCAGCGGGCCTGGGCGCCGCGATGGCCTTTTTCGGCGGCGACCTTGTAACAGGCGGCCGCGGAAGCGCGATCCTGCGCGATGCCGAGACCGCGTTCCTGGACCATGCCGTAAAGGAAGAGCGCGGTGGCCAGTCCCTTTTCGGCGGCCTGGCTGAGATGCCGGAGGAGCTCGACCTGGGTCTCGGGGTTGCTGGTGTCACGGGCCAGAACGAGTGCGTAGCCAAGCTGACCCTGCGGGCAGCCGCCGGCGGCGGACTTCTGATACCAGCGGTCGCCTTCGCTGAGGTTGCGAAGGTCTTCGGGGCCTGATGTGAGAATGAAGCCGAGGACCGCCTGGCCCTCGGCCGATCCGGCCTCGGCGGCACGCCGCGCCCATTTGGCCGCGTTCTGATAGTCCGGTTCTGCCGCGGTCTGGCCGCCGAACAGGCCGACGCCCGCGCCGGCCGCGGCAAAGCCCGGTCCCATGCCGTGCAGGCAAAGCGTGGCCAGCAGAGCCTGAGCCTCGACGTAGCCTTGGGCGGCGGCGCGTTCGACCCAGCGCACGCCATCGGTCCGGCTGGGGGGAACACCGGTGCCTTCCAGGTAGCACCGTCCGACGCGGAACTCGGCTTCGGGAATGCCGGAGCGGGCGGCGCGGGACAGCAGGACGAACGCGCCCTTCATGTCGCCCTGGTCGAACTGCCTGATCCCCCGCCGCAATGCAGCGGCAGGAGACAGGGCAGCCATCAGTGGATCGAAAAGAGCCATTTCTTCGTTGCGTCCGTTAGAGGGTGCGGGCGGCCTTACGGCTCCCGCATGGCCTCGGTGGCCAGGGGTACCGCCCTGCCCAGCATGTATCGCAGCACGGTCTGCTTGCCGACCCGGATGTCCGCCGTGATCGGCATGCCCGGCACAAGGTGGAAACCGGCTGGCGTACCGTGCAGCTCGATCTTATCCAAGGTGATCCTGGACCGGTAAAAGACAACCCCGAGCGATTGCGGCACCGGCGCCGAGCCGGTCGGATTACGCTGCTCGTCCTGGGCTGTGAAGCTGTCGGGACTGACCATTCGCACGACGCCATGAGCCATCCCGTACTGCGAGTACTGGAAGGTGTCGAACTTGATATCGACCAGATCACCCACGTGCACGTGGCCATCGTCCTTGCCGGAAATGTTGGCCTCGACTTCCAATGGGGCGTCGGTCGGCACGATCGTCATCAACTGATCACCGGCCTTCAACACCGAGCCCACCGAAACCTTGCTGACCGCCATGACGGTGCCGTCCTGTTCGGCACGGAATTCGACGAGCTGGCGGCGCAGCTGTGCCTTGTTCAGTTCCTCACGGGCATCGGACAGCTTGCTGAGGGCGTCGGTCAGCTTGTCGCCGATTTCGGTATGCCAGCTCTGGATATAGCCGTTGCGTTCGGCGATCAGCGCGGCCATGTCACGCTGCGCGCCCAGTGCCTGCTGGCGGGCGTTGGCGAGGTTGCCTGTCATTTCGGCCCGCGTGTCCATCGCCGAAAGTGTGTTGATCTTGGAGCCGACGTTCAGACGCTCCAGCTGCAGGCGCATCGTCTCCAGCGTCTTCGCATACTCCAACCGGTCGCTGTAGGTGGCGATGTCGGCGCGCGAGCGCGCCAGGGTCGCCTGCAGGCTGTCCAATTTCTGCTGGTAGTTCTCCAGCTTGAAGTTGAACTCCGCCTGGCGCTGGCCGTAGATGGCGGCTTGAAAGGCCATGTTCGGGTCGAGTCCGCTGTAGCTGAACGGACGGTTCTCCATCTCGGCCTGCATGCGCGATACCTGGGCCTGAAGGGTCGATACCTGAGAGACGAGCGCGCTCATGTCCGCCGCGGCGAAGGTCGGATCAAGCCGGGCCAGGATTTGGCCGGCATGAACCGTGTCGCCGGGGCTGACGTCGATCGACCGCACGATGGCGTTTTCCAGTGGCTGGATGACCGTCGTCGAGGTCTTGGCCACAACGACGCCTTCCGCGGTGACCACCCGGTCGACCCGAATAATGCCCGATATGATGAGCATCAGGACCAGCATGCTGCAGAGCGTCAGCGCGATTTTGCGTGCGACGCGCGGCATCGGCAGATTGATGATGGCCGACGAGGGGGACTGGTACTCCAGGATGGCCGGCAGGGTCGGGTCCAGCCGGTCGTCGCGCGCGCTAATCGCCTTGGAGGAGGGTCGGGGCAGGAGCTGCATGGCCTGATCCTTCGGTTTGCATGTGGCGATTCTGCTGGTTCCAGAGGGTACGATAGATCGGGCAGCGCTCCAGCAGGGTGGCGTGCGGACCGATATCCATGATCTTGCCGCGTTCGAGAACCATGATCTGATCGCAGTTGACCAGAGATGAGAGGCGGTGAGAGACGATGACCATCGTCCGGCCGCGGGCAATCCGCAGCATGTTGGCGTTCACCAGCGCCTCCGATTCGGGATCAAGAGCGCTGGTGGCTTCGTCCAGTATCAGGATTCGCGGGTCGGTGATGACCGCGCGGGCGATGGCGAGACGCTGACGCTGGCCGCCCGAAAGGTTGGGTGAGCCTTCCTCGATGTAGGTTTCATAGCCGTTGGGCATCCGCTCGATGAATTCTTCGGCTCCGGCGAGCCGGGCCGCGCGGATGGCGTCCTCGAGCGTCAGTCCGGGACGCCCCGCCAGGATGTTGTCGCGGATCGAGCCACGGAACAGGAAGTTCTCCTGCAACACGACACCGAAGCTGGAGCGGAGATGGCGGAGATTGATTTCCCGCAGATCCGCGCCGTCGATCTTGATGAAGCCGGAATACTCGCGGTTGATGCCTTGCAGCAGCCGCGTGACCGTCGATTTCCCTGACCCGGAACGTCCGACCAGACCGAGCATCGTCCCCGCCGGGATCGAGAAGCTGAGGCGATCGAGTGCCGGAAGCTTGGTGCCCGCATAGGTGAAGGTGACATCCTCGAACGTGACGGCACCGGCGAACTTCGGCCGCAGCCCGCCGGAGGCAGCGTCCATTTCCAGCGGACGGTTGAGCACTTCGGCCGCCTGCCCCATGGAACCGCCGACCTCTTCCCATTCCTCGATCAGCCGCGCCAGGCCGACCAGAGGCGCGCTGACCCGCTGCGACAGCATCATGAAGGCGAACATGCTGCCGACCTGGTATCCGCCCCCGGCGGTATCGGAGATCGCAAGGTATGCGCCGACCAGGATGACGCCCATCCACATGAACCGCTCGATCGGTGTGACCAGGGTCTGCGGCCAGTTCGACATCCGCCCAAGCTGGTAGCGCCACTTCCCGACTTCGGCGACTTTCTCGTCCCAGAGCGCCTTGCGCTGGGGTTCCAGAGCGAGCGATTTGACCGTCTTAATCCCAAAGATCGTCTCGCCCAGCGCCGCGTTCTTCAGCGTCTCGGCCACGATGACCTTACCGAAGATGGTGCGGATGGGGCGCAGGAACGCCAGGATGATCAACATGATCGACGTGGCGCACACCAGGACGATCCACGCCAGCGTGGGGTTCAGGTAGAACAGGAACGGCAGCAGAACCAGCAGCGTGATCATGTCGAGCAGCGTGGTCATCAGCTTGCCGGTGATGAACTGCCGCACAGTGTTGACCTGGGAGACGCGATACATCGTCTCACCGGCCGGGTGACGCTCGAAATAGTCCAGCGGCAGCCGGATCAGCCGGTTGAACACCTGCAGATTGAGCTTGGCATCGACCCGGACGCCGACCACCAGGATGATGATCCGGCGAGCATAGCCCAGCAAGGTCTCGTAAAAGACCGCGGTCGCCAGGATCAGCGCGATCAGGAACAGTGTCGAGAAGCTGTGGTGACTGAGGACGCGATCGGTCACCTGCATGACCATCAGCGGTGGAAAGATGGTGAGGAAGCTGATCGCGACCGACGCGACCAGCAGATCGCGCAGGTGCGTCCCCTCTTTCAGGACGACGCCGATGAGCCAGCGCAGCGTAAAGGGCGGGTCGGCTTCGGCCTGCGAGCGTTCGGCGCGCAGCAGAACGGCCTCGCCGCTCCAGACCTCGTTCAGGCGAAGTTCGTCGACCGGCACCGGCGGGTCCGCCTCGGGTGCGCGCGGGTCGCGGATGAAGACGATCTTGCTTTCGGGGTTGGAGCCGGTCAACAGACCCGCTGAACCGTCGTTGAACAGGAGCACGACCGGGCCCGCGCCGGTGACGGTGAAAAGGTGGCGCCAGCGCAGCCGCAGCGCCCGTGACCACATCCCGGCACCTTGCGCCCAGGCGGACAGTGCCGCGGCGGTGGGGGTCGTTTCACCGGAGCCCAACCGGAAATCACCCGGGTCGAGTTCCAGGCCGTAGTACCGTGCCGCCATCATGATCGCGAGCAAGCGCGGATGGATCGGGCCCCGATTGCCGCCTACGCCTCCGCCCGATACTCCGCTGCCCGAAGCGCCGCCACCTCCACTCGATTGCGCAACTGTCACGGGCGTGCGGTTATTTCCGAACGCTCCGGGCACCTGACCGTCTGATATATCCACGAGCGAACCCTTTTAGCGGCGTATCAAGCAGCCATGAGACCCCGGGTCTTTCCGGAGTCTCTCGGTGCTTGCCAAGTTTATAACACAGGCGTGCAATTCCAACACTCATCGAAATTCCCGTGGCGGGACAACGGTGAGTTTATCGGTTGCGTCCCCCAGGCCGTCATGTTCCTGACAGGCCATCGATCACAAAAGCGAGTATGGCGGATTGAGATATCAGAACCAACAAAAATCTTGATTCCGAGAACAAACCAGGGTCGCTTAGGCATCAATTACGCAAAAGACAGAATGTGGCTTCCGCTCCGACAGAACGGAACCCGCTCCCAGGCCGACAGCCGTGCGGTGGCCCCGAGAGTTGACCCGTCGGCGCACCACCCCGTCGTCAACACGATCGTCACAGTCTATAAGGCCAACGCGCCGGCCGCTTCGAGGCCGGTGGAAAGGGATTCGACGGGAATGGACATCCGCGACGCCACGGAAGGCGACATGCCTGAGGTCCAGGCGATCTATGCCCATCATGTGCTGCATGGAACCGGCACATTCGAGGAGGAGCCGCCCTCCGTGGAAGACATCGTGGAGCGCTTCCACAAAGTCATAAACCGCGCTGGCGTCTGGCTGGTCGCGACCGATGCCACGGGGGTCCTCGGCTACGGGTACTATGCGCCGTTTCGCGACCGTTCGGCATACCGGTTCACGGTGGAGGACAGTATCTATGTCCGCGAGGATGTGCGCGGCCAGGGAGTCGGGAAAGCGCTGGTGTCGCGGTTGATCGAACTCGGCACGGCGGCCGGCTTGCGGCAAATGATTGCGGTCATCGGGGATTCCGAGAACGTCGGGTCGATCGGTGTGCACGCCAGCCTCGGCTTCCACATGATCGGCACGATGAAGGCGGCCGGCATCAAGTTCGGCCGTTGGATCGACGTGGTCACGATGCAGCGCGCGTTGGGCAAAGGCGACACGACGCTCCCCTCGTGAGGCAGCTTCGGCTGATGCGGGTCGACCGATCGTTGGTGGCGATGGCGGCGTACGGGTTCGTCTCCGGTCTGCCGCTGCCGCTGTCGGGGTTCACGTTCCGCTTGTGGCTGTCCGACAGCGGAACCGGTCTCGCGATCGTCGGCCTGACCGCGTGGATCGGCCTGGCGTATTCGCTGAAATTCCTGTGGGCGCCGCTGCTCGACCAGAGACCGCCGCTGCGGGTGCTGCGCGGCTTCGGCCGCCGCCGCGGCTGGCTGTTGCTGATCCAGCCGGCCCTGGCGCTGGCCGCGGTCCTGCTGGCGCTGTCCGATCCGGCGGTCGCGCCCATGGTCGCCTTTGTGGCCGCAGCCTCCGTCGCGGTGTTGTCGGCAACCCAGGACATCGCAATCGACGCCTGGCGCATCGAGGTATTTCCCGAACGGCGTCAGGGCGTTGCGCTGGCCGCCTATGTCTGGGGCTATCGTATCGCCCTGCTCGCCTCGACCACCGGCGTGATCGGCATGTCGGCGTCGATCGGGTGGCACAAGGCTCTGCTGGGCGTTGCGGTGCTGATTGCCGCCGGTGTCGTTGTGACCCTGGGAGCACGCGCCGAGGATGCCCCCGACGGTGGATTATCCTCAGCCGGACCGGACCGCGTTGCCGAACCGGGCCACGTAGCCGGATTGCGCCACGCGATCATCGATCCGGTGAAGTCCTTCCTGGCCCGCCCGTCGTCGCTGCTGGTTCTGGCGTTCGTCGCCCTGTTCAAGCTGGGCGAGGCGATGGCCGGGATCATGACCGCGCCGTTCTACCGGCACCTGACATTCGACAAGGCGGCTATCGCGGCGACCGGTCCGTTCTCCCTGGCCGCCACCCTCGCCGGCATCACACTGGGCGGCTGGCTGGTAATTCGCATCGGCGTGGGCCGTGCGCTGTTGTGGACTGGCTGGGCGCAGACCCTGGCGATGGCGATGTACGTCGTGTTGTCTCTCTCGCCCGGCCAGCATCCGGTGCTGTACGCGACGGTGACGGCCGAGGCGTTCGCGCAGGGACTGGCCGACGCCGCGTTCCTTACATTTCTGTCGGCGCTGTGCGCGCGCCAGTTCGCCGCGACACAGTACGCGCTGCTCTCGTCGGTTCCGCAGCTCGCGATCCACACAATCGGCGGGGTGTCCGGGTTCATGGCAGCGTCATTGGGATGGACCCCGTTCTATCTGGTCTGCATGGCCGGCGCCCTGCCGGGAATGGTGTTGATGCTGGTGTTGCTGCGACGAGAGAACCAGGCCACATCACGATCGGCACAATGGCTACGCCCTGCCGAGCCGGTTACAAAATGAACCGGGTCGAAAGGCCGCCGGCGTTTCGCGGCGCCGGGGGGATCCCCGGCTTCACGACGCCGACGCCAGGTTTACGCTGCCGCGCGGCGCCAGGCGGCTGACGAGAAATCCAAGCACTGCGAGATTGACGAGGTTGAACAGGACGCCCGCGGCAAAGGCCGGCAGGTAGGACCCGAATCGGTCGAACAGGTCGCCGCCAAGCCAGCTGCCGAACGCCATGCCGACCATCGACGTCATCAGCACCATCGGAATGCGCCAGGACGCTTCCCGAGAGGGATACAGGTCGCGGACGGCAACCGAATACGATGGGATGATCCCGCTGAATCCCAGTCCGAACGCGCTCGCGACGGCGAACAATCCGACCTCGTTCCGGGTCAGCATGAACGCCGCGACCGCCACGGCCTGGAACGCCGAACCGGTCAGCACGCTGCGCAGACCGCCGAACCGGTCGGCAAAGGCACCCCAGAACTGCCGAGAAATGAAAGCGCAGGCCAGCATTACCGACAGCATCGCCGCGCCATGGTTCGGCGTGATCCCGACATCGCCGCAGAAGGCCACCAGATGCGAGGCCGGCAGCGCCATCGGCACGCAGCAGCAGAAGCCGGCGATGCAGAGCAACCCCATCGCCACATTGGGATGTAGCCCGAGCACGCGCTCGCCGGGGTGGGGAACGGCATGGCCGGCGCCTGAGACAAAAGGATCCGGGGGCGGCCGCAACAGCGTCAGCAGCGGCACCCCCGCCAGCACCACGGCGCCATACCCGAGCATGACGGGTTGCCAGCCGTAGCGTTGCATCCCGGCCTCCAGGATCGAGGGCCAGATCACGCCGGCGATGTACTGGCCCGACGAGATCAGTGCGAGCGCGGTGCCGCGACGACGATCGAACCAGCGGCTGACGTAGACGATCAGCGGCGCGTAGATGGCGCCGTTGCCAAGCAACCCGATGAACAGGCCATGGCCGACATACAACGCCCAGATCGAGCCGAGACTCGACAGCGCCATCCCCACCGCCATCATCACCACGCCGATGCTGACGGTCCGGCGGATGCCGATCCGATCCGCCAGCCATCCCATCGGGATGCCGCCGACACCGTTGCCGATCCAGACGAGGGCGCTCGCCAGGGATACCACCGAACGATCGGTGTGCAGTGCGGCCTGGATGTCGCGCATGCCCACCACCGCGAGCAGCGGCGAGCCGAAGGACAGGGACAGAATAGCGAGAGCCAGAAACGCCGCGTGCCAAGAGCGCGCCGACTCGATGCTACCCGCGGTGCTGCCCGCGGCATCTCGGTTCATGGACTTGTCTTCCTCACCTCGTCCAGCCGGCCGTTACCGGCCTGGACCTCTGCCCGCCCGGTTAATCGCCCGCCTGGTTAATCGCCCGCCTGGTCGGTTGCCCACCTGGTCGGTTGCCCCGTCTTGCCGATCCGGTCGGTTGTCGCCCGGCGTTTTGCCCGCCCGGTCGTTTGCTTGTGCCGGGGGGCGTTGTATGAACCTTTATCGAGGAACCGCCGGCCAGAGCAACCCGGCATCTTGGAGACGAATATGACCGAATCGACCGGATCGCAGCCCTCGGGTCCCCTCAAGGGCTTGCGCGTATTCGATCTGACCCGCGTGCTGGCGGGACCGACCTGCGCTCAGATGCTGGCCGACCTGGGTGCGGACGTCATCAAGATCGAACGGCCCGGCGCCGGCGACGATACCCGCGGCTTCGCGCCGCCGACCATGCCGGGGACGAAGGAAAGTGCCTACTTCGTCGGGGTCAACCGCAACAAGCGATCGGTGACGCTGGATATCGCCCAGCAGCAGGGCCAGGAAATCGCGCTGCAGCTGATCGCCGGCTGCGATATCCTGGTGGAGAACTTCAAGGTCGGCGCGCTGGCGAAATACGGCCTGGGCTACGAGCAGCTGCATGCAAAGTTCCCACGCCTGATCTATTGCTCCATTACCGGCTTCGGCCAGACAGGTCCGTATGCGCCACGTCCGGGCTACGACAGCCTGATCCAGGCCATGGGCGGCGTCATGAGCCTGACGGGCGAGCCGGACGGCCTGCCGCAGAAAGTCGGCGTTCCGGTCGCGGATCTGTTCGCCGGCCTCTATGGCTGCATCGGCATCCTGGCGGCGCTGCGCCATCGCGACCTGACCGGCCAGGGGCAACAGATCGACATCGGCATGCTGGACACCCATGTCGCGTGGCTTGCGAACCAGGGCATGAACTATCTGGCGACCGGCGAGAACCCGCCGCGGCTCGGCAACCAGCACCCGAACATCGTGCCATATCAGGTGTTTCCCACAGCGGACGGCCATATCGTCCTGTCGGTCGGCAACGACCCCACCTTCAAGCGTTTCTGCGAGGCGCTGAACCTGACGCACCTGCTGGAGGACCCGCGCTTCGCCACCAACGCCGCGCGCGTCGGCAACCGTCAACTCGTCACCGACACGTTGACCCCGATCATGCAGCAGCACCCGACGGACTGGTGGATCGAACGGCTGGAGGCTTTGAAGATCGGCTGCGGCCCGATCAACAAGCTGTCGCAGGTCTTCTCGGACCCGCACGTGGTCGCCCGGAACATGGTGCTGGAGATGGCACACAGCTCAGGCCAGCCGGTGAAGGTCATCGCCAATCCGGTGAAGCTGTCCGAAACCCCCGCCGACTACCGGCTCGCTCCGCCGCTGCTGGGCGAGCACACCGACGAGGTGCTGAGTGACCGGCTGGGCCTGGATGGCGCCGCACTGGCTGCCTTGCGCGCGAAGAACGTCATCTGATGCGGCCTCGGCCGGTCTCGATCCCGTATCTGCTGGCCGGTAAATTCCACCGGCTGGCGTTTGAGGAATGGGGCGATGCCGGCGCACCGCCGGTCGTGTGCGTGCACGGGCTGACGCGCAACGGGCGGGATTTCGACGCACTGGCCGCTGCGCTGGCGGACGGATACCGGGTGATCTGTCCGGATCTGCCCGGACGCGGCCATTCCGACTGGCTGGACGATCCGATGCTGTACCAGGCGCAGCACTACGTCACGGCACTGGCGCATCTGCTGGCCTGGGTGGGCCGTGACGTCGCCTGGATCGGCACGTCGCTGGGCGGCATCTGCGGCATGGTGATCGCCGCCACCGACGGTGCCCCGATCAACCGGCTGGTGCTGAACGATATCGGTCCGTCCATTCCGGCGGAGGCACTGCGCCGGATCCGCGACTACATGGTCGCGTCCGGTGACTCCCCGATCATGTCACGCTTTCCCGACATCGAGGCGGTCGAGCGGCATCTGCGCCTCGTCCACGCGCCGTTCGGCGCGCTGTCAGACGAGCAGTGGGCGCAGCTCGCGCGAAACTCGGCCAGGGCGCTGCCGGATGGACGCTTCGCCATGCACTATGACCCGCGCATCGCCGAACCGATGCGCGGTCACGAGCCGGCCGACGTGGACATGTGGCCGCTGTGGGAGCGTATCCGGGTGCCCCGGCTGGTGATCCGCGGCGCGAACAGCGACATCCTGCTGCGCGACACGGTTGTTCGGATGGAGGCCTCCGGCGCCGAGGCGTATGAGGTTCCCGAGACCGGGCATGCTCCCGCACTGCTGGATCCGCTGCAGATCGAGGCGATCCGGTCGTTCCTGGCCGGATGACCGGATGCCGCCGGACGAGGTGTTCACGCCGTCACCGGGAACCGGGGTGATGCGCCCGTTGCCTCCCCAGTCCGTGCATCTGCCGTTCGAACCCGGACCATACCGGATGGCGATGGACTTGGTCACGGTGCCGGAGGCTGACTGGTTCGAATTCGACGACCGCTACAGTGCCGAAATGGCGGAGCGGCGGGAGCTGTTGGCGAACACGCATGCCGATGTCTTCGCCGCGCTGCCGGGGTCCGATATGGCGCGGCACGAGGCGCTGGGCGTGATCCTGGCGGCGTTGACCACGCGTCATCCCGACTGGTTCAGCCGCGGGCCGGATGGGACGGTTTACAATCACCTGACGGGCGAGAGCTGGAAGCCCGGGTCGACCGATCCGCTGGAGTTGGCCGGGCGACTGGTGCAGGACGACCTGTGCCTGATCCAGAATGGCGACGACGGCCCGGTGTTCACCGCCGCCGTGCTTTGCTTTCCCAGCCGGTGGCGACTGCTGGACAAGATCGGAAAACCGCTGGCGGCGGTCCACGGACCGGTTCCGTTCTATGATAATCGGTTGGCCCGGCCGGTGGACCGGTTCATGCGACACCTGAAGCCGGGACATATCGCCGCGCGGCTGAACTGGTCGCTGCTCGACGATCCGGCGCTGTTCCAGCCGGGTGGGAAGTGGCGCACGGACGGAGCAGCGGACATAACGCCGGAGAACGCCGGAGCCCGGGTGTTCCTGCGGGTTGAGCGGCAGACGCTGCGCCGCCTGCCATCAACCGAGGCAGTGCTGTTCGGCATCCGGGTGCACGTGTACCCGCTCGATCAGGTGATCGACACGGCAGAGCGCGCCGCGCGACTGGCGGAGGCTGTGCTTGCCCTGCCGCCGGAAATCCAGCACTACAAGAGCCTGCTGCCGTTCCGGACCGCGCTGCTGGCGTGGTTGCGTGTCCGGCCGGGCGTCGGTGCCGCGATCGCCTGAAACGGACGCAGCACGACTGGCACTTCGCCGGCGCGTTGTGCCGGGAGAGGTCCCGGGACGAGGTGGCCATAAAATGGTTTCGTGGCTGCGCGCCGGGGAACGCCTCACTTGGTCGATGCGGCTGTCGAGAGGTCGCGCAACGCGAGCCATGGAACCGGGCAGACATTGATTTGACGCAACGTGGCCCTGCCGAGCTTGCTCTGACGGGGCGATCGGTGGCAAGTTCGAAGCCTTAGGTAAGAATGCGTCGCATTAGCGGTGACCTGCTCCAGGCCATCGCATCGAAGGAGTCCTCATGAAACTCGTCCTCGCCGGAGTGGTCGCGGTTGCCCTCGCCGCGGTCGTCCTGCCGTCGGAAACCTCGGCTCAGACCGCCGCCACGGCCGGGAGCATCACGGTCTATAATGCACAGCATGCGAACCTGACCAAAAGCTGGGTCGACGCCTTTACCCGCGCAACCGGTATCACGGTGATCCAGCGCGACGGCGAGGACTCCGAACTCGGGAACCAGATCGTCCAGGAGGGCGCCGCCTCCCCCGCCGACGTCTTCCTTACGGAAAATTCACCGGCCATGGTGCTCGTTGACCAGGCGAAGCTGTTCGAGCCGCTCCCGGCCGATATTCTCAAGCAGGTCCCGGAGAGCATCCGTCCGTCCTCCGGCCACTGGGTGCCGATCGCCGCACGCAGCACCGTCTTCGCCTACAATAAGAGCAAGCTTACGCCGGAGCAGCTGCCGAAATCGATCCTCGAACTCGCCGAACCAAAGTGGAAGGGGCGCTGGGCTGCCTCCCCGGCGGGCGGCGACTTCCAGGCGATCGTCAGCGCTCTTCTGGAGCTGAAAGGCGAGGCGACGACGGAAGCCTGGCTCAAGGGCATGAAGGCCAATGCTACCGCCTATCGGGGCAACAGCGTCGCGCTCAAAGCCGTCAACGCCGGGCAGGTCGATGCGGCGCTGATCTACCACTACTACTGGTTCGGTGATCAGGCCCGAACCGGCGAAAACAGCGCCAACACAGCCTTGTACTACTTCCGCCACCAGGACCCCGGCGCATTCGTGAGCCTCTCCGGCGGCGGCGTGCTTGCCTCGAGCCGGCACAAGCCTCAGGCCGAGGCGTTCCTGAAATGGATCACCGGCAAGGATGGTCAGGAGATCCTGCGGACCGGCACGTCCTTCGAATATGCCGTGGGCGTTGGCGCCGCTTCCAACCCCAAGCTTGTGCCGCTGCCGGAGCTGCAGGCGCCGGCGGTCGATCCTTCCAAGCTCAACAGCAAGAAGGTGACGGACCTGATGACGCAGGCTGGCTTGCTCTAGCTGTGACGGTGCCGACGTCCGCCATCCCTGTGGATGCACGCCTGAACCGGCTGCAGACGCGGGAACCCGTCGGACCGAAGTGGTTTGCGTGCATAGGGTCGCAGCGCGGGGTGAACCGCGAGGCGACCGCGGCCGGGCGCGTAAGCCGGGTGCCTCGCGGGAAGACGGATGTGTCGCGCTTCGCTGATACGCGATACTAGTGCCCCGACCGAACGCTCGTCAGGAGTTGATCCATGGCATGACGAACGATCGGGTGGTCCGATCCCGGCGCTTGCTGCCCCGACGTTGGATCGATCCGTCCGCCAAATGCAAGTCCAAGTGGCCAACGTCTGACCGTTCCTGCCGTCAGATTCTGATCACTGGCAGGGACACGAGCCCCGCTTCCCGGCCATATCGCACTCGCAACCGGCCCCGCGCTCCGCGTCCGTGGGCCATCGCCTGGGATCTCATGTTCGTCCCCCCCTCCATGCCATGGTAATGCCCCGCCGCCCCTCCTGGATCGCTCTCGTGGCACTCCTGGTCTCGGTCGCGACGATGCTTCCGCTCGGGTTCATCGCCTGGGTCACCATGCATACCGGCTGGGATACCATCGTCGCCCTGGTCATTCGCCCACGCATCGGGGAGTTGCTGGTCAACACCCTCCTGCTTGCCGGCCTCACCGTGCCGATCTGCGCGGTTTTCGCCCTGGCACTCGCGTGGCTGACCGAACGGAGCGACTTGCCGGGTGCCCGCCTCTGGTCCGGCCTCGCCGTCGCCCCCCTGGCGGTGCCGGCCTTCGTCCAGAGCTATGCCTGGATCACCCTGTTCCCCGCCATCCACGGGCTGTTCGCCGCCGTGCTGGTGTCGGTGATCGCCTATGTGCCGTTCCTGTACCTGCCCATCGTGGCCGCGCTGCGCCGCCTCGATCCCGCGCTGGAAGATATCGCCGCTTCGCTGGGGCACCCGCCGGGGCGCGTGGCGCTGCGCGTGGTGCTGCCCCAGTTGCGCCTGGCCTTGTGCGGCGGCTCGCTGTTGATCGGTCTGCATCTGCTGGCCGAGTATGGGCTTTTCGCCATGATCCGGTTCGATACCTTCACCACCGCCATCATCGATCAGTACATGTCGACCTATAACGGCCCGGCCGCCAACATGATGGCCGGGGTGCTGGTGACCACCTGCCTGGCTTTCCTCGGGCTGGAGGCGGGCGTCCGAGGCAACCGGCGCTACGCCAGGCTTGGTCCCGGGGCCGCGCGCCCGATCTCCCGCTGCAAGCTCGGCCGGGCACGCCTGGCCGCCGTCCTGGGGTTCGGAGGTGTCGCCGCGGTCAGCCTGGGCATCCCGATCGTGACCCTGGGGCACTGGCTCGCCACCGGTGGCATCGGAATATGGCGACCGGATGAAATTGCGCCGGCCCTCGGACAAACGCTGCTGCTGGCGACGCTCGGTGGTGTCGCCACGACCCTGGCGGCGATCCCGATGGCCTGGCTGTCAGTCCGTGCTCCGGGGACATTCCAGCGTGTGCTTGAGGGCTGCAACTACATCGTCGGCGCGTTGCCCGGCGTCGTCATCGCGCTCGCTCTCGTCACCATCACGGTCCGCATCGCCATGCCGATCTACCAGTCGGTCGTGACCATCGTGCTCGCCTACGTCCTGCTGTTCCTGCCGCGCGCGATGCTGAGCCTGCGCGCCAGCATCGCCCAGGCACCGGTGGAGCTTGAGCAGGTTGCCGGCAGCCTCGGCCGGTCGCCGGCACGCGCCCTGTGGGCGGTCACCGTCCGCCTCGCCGCGCCGGGTGCCGCATCCGGGATGGCCCTGGTCGCACTGGGCATCACCAACGAACTGACGGCGACGCAGATGCTGGCCCCTAACGGGACGCACACCTTGGCAACCGCCTTTTGGTCCTACAGCGGCGAGATCGACTATGCGGCCGCCGCGCCGTACGCTCTCATCATGGTGCTGCTGTCGGTGCCGCTGACCTGGCTGCTGCATGTCCAGTCGCGCCATATGGCCGGCCGATGAGCTTTCTCACCGTCGAGGCGGTCTCCAAGCGCTACGGCGCCGTCGCTGCGCTGGATGGCGTTACCCTGGACAGTTCTGCCGGCCAACGGACCGCCATCGTCGGGCCGTCGGGTTCGGGGAAGACGACTCTGCTGCGCCTCATCGCCGGCTTCGATACCCCGGACACCGGGCGCATCACGCTCGACGGTCTTCTGCTCGCCGACGGGCCGGCTGCCGTACCGGCCTACCGCCGCGACATTGGCGTGGTGATGCAGGACGGCGCGCTGTTCCCCCACCTCACCGTCGCCGACAACATTGGTTTCGGCCTGCCCCGCCGAGCCAGAAACCGCACGGCGGTCATTGCCGAATTGATCGATATGGTGGGTCTCGACCGTTCCATGCTGGAGCGTCGGCCCGATGCGCTGTCCGGCGGGCAGCAGCAGCGCGTTGCGTTGGCGCGCGCCCTGGCCCGGCGCCCAAAGCTGATGCTGCTCGACGAGCCGTTTTCGGCACTCGACACCGGCCTGCGCGCCAGTACCCGCAAGATGGTGGCGGATCTGCTGCACGCCGCCGGCATAGCCGCCGTGCTGGTGACGCACGATCAGGCCGAGGCCCTCTCGTTCGCGGATCAGGTCGCGGTCATGGGTGCCGGCAGGCTGCTTCAGGCAGGCTCACCGAGAGAGGTCTACCTGAGACCGCGAACACCGATGATCGCATCGTTCCTGGGCGAGGCGGTGATCCTGCCGGCCACCCTCGGGGATGGCTGGGCCAGTTGCGCGCTTGGCCGGGTCGCGGTTGATGACCGGAACCGTCGCGGCGCGGGTACCATCATGCTCCGCCCCGAGCAGATCTCGCTGACCGAGACCACGCACTCGCCGGATGGGAAGGTCATCGAAATCGAGTTCTCCGGCGCCTCATGCACCGTGACAATGCGACTGACCCGCCAGAGCGACATCACGATTGTTCTCCCCCAACCCAGCCTGGGGCTGCAGACCGAGGGAGTGGACGTGGGGATCGCGATTGCCGGCTGCGCGCATGTGTTCGACACGGAAGAATAGAAGACGTCGACTACCGGCATGTGTTGTTTTCCGGTTCACTTGACACTCGTATCCGAGTTCAGGCGGCATGAATCGTATCAGTATCGCGGTTTGTCGCCTGATATGCTGGCCTCAGTCGCGCCACCGCGCCAGCACGGCAGGTGGACACGGCTGTTGTTCGGATGCTCGCCAGGGCGGCGCCGAGACGCCCACTACCGTTTTCATTCAAGAAACATCGTTCTGTTGCACGCTTTATACTATGCAAGTTCGACCTGTCGCCGAGCCCATCGGTACTGATCCGGTCCGATTGGCGGCTGCGCACGACGCTTTCCCCGAGAGCCCGCGTAACGTCCCGCGTTTCGTTGGCCGATCCGCGAATGCCTGCTCTCGACCCAGACCGGTACTGCCCGGTTCGCGGCGATGCGGGATTCTTGCTGTACCGCTCGACGACGATCTGTGCGTCGGCCCCCCAACCGTCGCGGCCCGGCGTTGGTTCGTGCCGCCTTTGCCCGCCCAGATGCGCCGGGCCGCGACCGCGTCGAAACCGTAACGCCACCACGGCTTGGCGTCGCGCTCCGCCTGCCGCCCGCTCGCGCAGTCCACGGAGAGCGGAATCGTGTCGCTTGTCCTTTATGTCGTGGTCAGCCACCCACGACCTGAGGAATTCCAAGTGCACGTCGCGGGTCACCGGGCCGCCCCGCACTCGCGATGCTCACTTGCCCGGCGATGCCGCGGAAGCGGGCCTCCGGCATTCCCGGTCACCTTGAAAGGCGCTAATCCGGATCGCGGCCATGGACCGCGGCATATCCGCTGCCAAATGCGGCGTCGCGCTTCTGGAAGGCATGCTTGACCCCGTGCTCGCGCATCGTCG
>DASWON010000236.1:0-3493 GCA_036398735.1 Rhodopila sp. | reverse complement strand
GCTGTTCGGCATTTATCCGATAGGCCGGGACGACGATTTCTTCGAGCTTGGCGGCCAGTCGCTGGATGGTGCTCGCCTGTTGGCTGCCATTGCCGATGCGTTCAACGTCAGCCTGCCGCTGCGCTTTGTCTTTGACAGCCGGACGATCGCCTTGCAGGCACAGCATCTGGAGAAAATACCGACTTCGGAGCCGCGGAACGTTCCGGCAATAGTTGCGACCGCCGGCACCGATCCGTCGACTTTCCCGCTGTCGCCCGGCCAGGCGGGATTGTGGTTCTTATGGAAGCTTGCGCCCGACAGCGCGGCGTACAATCTCGCGGGGGGGCTCCGTCTGCGAGGCGATCTCGACGTGGCCGTCCTCAAGCAGGCGCTGAGCCGCCTCGTCGAGCGACATGGCGCATTGCGCGTCACGTTTGGAGAGCGCGACGGCGTCCCCTTCCAGAGGATGGGGAAGACGCCGGATTTCGACTGGATCGAGAGCGATCTGACACAGGTCCCGGGGCCGGAGCGCCGCACCGAATTGTGCGACACGGAATTGCGGATGCGGCAGGCTGCCAATGGCGCCGCGCCGTTCGATCTGGAGCGGGACGCGCTGTTGCGGGCAGAGCTCGTGAGGCTGGACGAACAGGATCACGTTCTGCTCGTTGCGACGCACCACATCGTTTGCGATGCCTGGTCGGCGAAGGTCCTGCTGCGGGACATCCTGGCCTTGTACCGGGGGATTCGCGTCGGTGCGCCGGGCGAGCCGCCGCCGCTCACGGTGTCCTACGACCGCTATCTGGCGCGGCTGGAGGCAGACCACGACGAAGACAAACTGTCCCGGCAGCTGGTTTACTGGCAACAGCGGTTGGGTCCGGAACGCCCGGTGCTCCAATTGCCCAGCCGGCGGCCTGCGGACGGATCGTCATCGACCAAGGGCGCCCGGGTCCTGCGTTGCATCCCGGAGCGTCTCAGGGACGAGCTTCGGCGCATGTCGCAGGCTGCCGGGACGTCGCTGTTCATGACACTGCTGGCGGCGTTCGATGTCCTGCTGTCGCGCTACGGCGGCGCGGACGACATCCGTATCGGCGTTCCGATGGTGACCCGGCGGCTGCCGGAGGCGGAGGACCTCGTCGGGTATTTCATCAACACCGTCGTTATCCGGACCCGGGTCTCGGCGGACGAACGATTCGGCGCTCTCCTGCAGTGCGTGCGCGATCGGGTGCTGGAGGCGCAGTCGAATCGCGATCTCCCGTTTGACCGGGTCGTGGCGGCGCTGTCCCCGGACCGATCGGCAGGTGGCGCGCCGTTGTTCCAGGCCATGTTCAACCTCTATGAGGACGAGCTGGCAGCCCTGGGCGATGTGCCGGGCCTCGCCGTTTCGGCAATCGCGGAAAGTGTCGCCGCGGCGCCGTTCGAGCTGGCGCTCAATGTTATCGAGGCAGCGGGGGAAACCCGACTTTCCTTCGACTACCCCGCCGGTCTGTTCGATGACCGCCTGATTTCCGCGCTGTCTGGTCATTACGTTGAGATTCTTGAGCAGCTGGTTGTGTGCGGGGATTTGTTTATTGGCGAGCTCCGTCTGTCGGGTCCGCCGGTCGTGCCGGCGGTGCGGTATCGGTTTTTGCCGGTGGTGGGACGGGTCGCGGAGCGAGCGGCGCTGCATCCGGAACGTGAGGCGGTTGCGTGTGCGGGGGCGCGGCTGAGCTACGGGGCGCTGGAGGCTTGGTCGAACCGGATCGGCCGTCGCCTGGCGCGGCGTGGCGTGGGGGCGGAGGACCGGATCGGGCTGTGTGTGGAACGCTCGCGTGGGCTGCCGGCGGGGATGCTTGGGATCTGGAAGGCGGGCGGCGCCTATGTGCCGCTGGACCCGGCCTATCCGCGGGATCGGCTGGCCGGGATGGTGGCCGACAGCGGTTTGCGCGCGGTGGTGGCCGACCGTTCGAGTGCGGCGGCGCTGGCACCGGTGCTGGCCGGCGTCGAGGTGGTGCTGGTCGAGGATGTGGCCGATGAGGCTGCGGCGGCGTTTGCGGCGGCGGTGCATCCCGATCAGCTGGCCTATATGATCTACACCTCGGGCTCGACCGGCAGGCCCAAGGGGGTTGGTGTCAGTCATGGATCGCTGAGCCTGCATCTGGAGGACTTCCTCGGTGCGTATGGGATCGGGCCCGGGGACACGATGCTGCAGTCATCGACGGTCAACTTCGATGTGGCGCTGCACGAGCTGCTGCCGGCGCTGATGCGCGGCGGGCGGGTGGTGATGCGTGGTGCGCAGCCGTGGGACCTGGCGTCGCTGAGCGAGACGCTGTCACGGGAGGCGGTGACGTTCTCGCGCATCCCGACGGCTCTGTGGCAGCAATGGCTGCATGCGCTGCCGGCCGAGCTGCCGGCGCTGCGGCAGGTGACGGTGGGTGGCGAGGGGTTGCCGGGGGATGCGCTGGGGCGCTGGCAGGCGGGCCCGCTGGCGGGCATCCGGCTGGACAATCTCTATGGTCCGACCGAGACGACGGTGGCGGCGCTGTATCACGAGACCGGTGCCGGGGATGCCGATGAGACGATCGTGCCGATTGGCCGCGCGTATCCGGGGCGCAGTGCCGTGGTGCTGGATGGTCATGGCAACCCGGTGCCGAAGGGCGGTGTTGGCGAACTGTGCATTGGCGGCGGCAGTCTGGCGCGGGGGTATCTGAACCGTCCGGGGCTGACGGCGGAGCGGTTTGTGCCGGACCCGTCGATCGCCGGTGGGCGGCTGTATCGGACAGGCGATCTGTGCCGGGAGCGGCTGGACGGGACGGTGGGGTTCCTGGGTCGTCTGGATCAGCAGGTGAAGCTGCGGGGTCATCGGATCGAGCTGGGGGAGATCGAGGCGGCGCTCCGGGCCTGCGCCGGGGTCCGGTCGGCGGCAGCGGCGGTGAAGGGCGAGGCCGAGCGGCGCCATCTGGTGGGCTATGTGGTCGGGCCGGCCGATGGCGCCGCGGTGCGGCGGGTGTTGGAGCGGACGCTGCCGGGCCACATGGTGCCGGCGGCGGTGCTGGTGCTGGACGCGCTGCCGGTGATGCCGAACGGCAAGCTGGACCGCGACGCGCTGCCTGCTGCGGAGGCGATCGGCTCCGGGCGAGAGCGGACGGCGCCGCGCACGGCGGCCGAGGCGGCTTTGCTGGATGTGTGGCGGACGGTGCTGCGGCGTGAGGATCTCGGGGTCACGGACAACTTCTTTGAGGTTGGCGGTGATTCGATCCTGAGCCTGCAGATCATTGCGCGGGCGCGGCAGGCGGGTCTGGTGCTGACGCCCAAGCAGGTGTTCGAGCACCCGACGATCGAGGCATCGGCGCGGGTGGCCGGTGCGGTGGCCGCGACGGCGCGGGCGGTGGAGATCGCGGGCGAGATCCCGCTGACGCCGATCCAGGCGCGGTTCTTCGAGCGTAACCCGTCGGGTCCGTCGCACTGGAACCAGTCGGTGCTGCTGCGGGTCGCGGGCGAGCTGGAGCCGGCGCTGCTGGAGCGGGCGCTGGCCGCG
>DASWON010000235.1:0-12714 GCA_036398735.1 Rhodopila sp. | reverse complement strand
TTACATCAAATCCGGTCCTCTTATCTCCGCTCCTGGCCATGGTGTGCGCCCTCTCCACAGGGTTGGTGACCTCAAACATCACCAGCATGCCATGGCCACTTCATCGGCCATCGCTTTTGCACAACAGCGCGCACAGTACCTTCGCCGGTCAGGGCCTCGCCGTGCCGCCCGACGTTTGACATTCGGCCGCCGCGGTGCGATCGGGTTACTGAACAGTAGCTGGAGCGGGATGTGAATGATGCGCTGCCGCCGGGGGAGTCCCCCCTGCGATCGATCGACGCTGTCGAACAAGGCCTGGGCGAGGCTGGCTACATCGCCAATCGTCAGATCTCGACCGCGATCTACATGGCGCATCATCTCCAGAAGCCGATCCTGGTCGAGGGGCCGGCGGGTGTCGGCAAGACCGAACTCGCCAAGTCCGTTGCTTCCTGGCTCGAGCTGCCGCTGATCCGGATGCAGTGCTACGAAGGGCTGGACGAGTCGAAGGCGCTGTACGAATGGAAGTACGGCAAGCAGCTGCTCTACACCCAGATCCTCAAGGACAAGATCAACTCGGTGATCGGCGACGCCGATGATCTGGCCACGGCGCTGGACAAGCTGCACGCGTTCGGTGACGTGTTCTTTTCGCAACAGTTCCTCGAGCCTCGGCCGTTGCTGCGGTCGTTGCAGGAACCGGGCGGGTCGGTGCTGCTGATCGATGAGATCGACAAGTCCGACCAGGAGTTCGAGGCATTCCTGCTGGAGATCCTGTCGGATTATCAGGTAACGATCCCGGAGATCGGCACGGTGGGTGCGATCGTTCCGCCGATCGTGCTGTTGACGTCGAACAGCACGCGCGATCTCGGGGATGCGCTGAAACGGCGCTGTCTGCACCTGCATATCGGCTTCCCCGACGAGAAGCTGGAGGCAAAGATCATCGCGTCCCGGGTGCCTGGCATCGACGTGCGGCTGCTGAAGCAGCTGGTCAGTTTCGCTCAGCAGCTCAGGGCCATGGATCTCAAGAAGGTACCCTCGGTCAGCGAAACGATCGACTGGGCCAAGGTCATGCTGCTGCTGCATGCCACGGTGCTGGAGGTCGATCTGGTTCGCGATACGCTGAATGTGCTGCTGAAGTTCGAGGCGGACATCGAAGCGGCCGGCAAGCAACTCGCCGGCGTGACGCACAAGGCGAGGCAGGACGCGGGGGTAGCGTAGTGACGACGGAGGCTGCAGACGCCGCGGCGGCGGGCGCGCCGGGCACGGCTGGGGCCACGGCCGGTAGCGCATCGACTGCAGCCGGTAACGGCACCGCCGGGGCCGACCGGGGCGGCGCAGCCGCCGCCCTCTCGCGGGCGCCAGCTGGTCAGGGCACCGTCGCGGCGGCTCGGGCCGGGACCCGGGCCAGTGCCGCGGCAGCCGCTGCTCCAGCCACCGAGCCCTTGCGACGGTTCCTCCAGGTGGCCCGGGGCGCCGGCCTTCGCGTCTCGGCGGCCGAGGGGATCGACGCAGCCCGAGCGGTCGATATCGTCGGGTTTTCCGATCGGATTGTTCTGAAGGACACGCTTGGCCTGCTGCTGGCCAAAACGCCCGAAGAAAAGGCTGCTTACGACGAAGTTTTCGACATCTATTTCAAACGCGACGAGTTCGCCGGCGACAGGGGCAACGCAGAGGGCGGGCCGCCGGACGTCGACGAGGACCCACTCGCTGCCCCCGCGGGCGGCACCGGCGGCGAGGGGATGGGCGGCGAAGGTGGCCAGTCACTCGGTTCATTACTTGAACGCGATGATAGGGCGGCGCTGGCGACCACCATGGAGCAGGCGGCGCGGGAAGCCGGCATCGAGAACATCAGGTTCTTCACGCAGAAGAACCTCTACGCCCGGCGTATCCTCGACCGCATGGGCCTGCGCGCGCTGGAACGCGACATCGAGGCGATGCGCCAGGCCGGAACGCCGGAGGGGCTGGGAAGAGCACAGTTCCTCGACGCGAAGGTGGACGCGCTCCGGGATTCGGTTCGTGACTTTGTCGAACGGAACCTGTTGCTGTTCGCCAAGGGCGATACCGAGAAGTTCCGTGAGGAACTGCTGAAATCCGCTCGGCTGTCCAACCTGGAGCGCCGGGATCTCGAGCGGATGCGCGTTCTGGTCCGGCAGATGGCGAAAAAACTGGCGGCACGGTATGCCAAGACCAGGCGACGGCGGCTGCGCGGGCAACTCGATACACGGCGGACGTTGCGGCGGAACATGGCATGGGGCGGAATCCCCTTCATCACGGTCTGGAAGCAGAAGCGGATCGAAAAGCCCAGGGTGATGGTGCTGTGCGACGTCTCCGGATCGGTCGCGGCAATGGCGCAGTTTCTGCTGATGTTCATGTACTCGATCAATGAGGCGCTGTCCGATATCCGGTCGTTCGCCTTCGCCGGATCACTGATCGAAGTATCGGAAATTCTGGAGAAGGAGCCGGTCGAGGAGGCTATCACCAGGATCATGTCATTGATCGGGTTCGGGTCGTCGAACTACGGCAACTCGTTCGCGGACTTCGAAGACGGGTGGATGAAGTTCGTTACGAACAAGACGACCGTGATCATTCTCGGTGACGCGCGAGGCAACCGGACCGATCCACGCACTGACGTCATTGCCCGGCTCTCGGAGCGGTCGAAGCGGATTATCTGGCTCAATCCGGAATACCGTTCGGCATGGGGAACGGGCGACTCCGACATGTACCGGTATGCCCCGTTTTGCAATCTGGTGACCGTGTGCAACACGCTGCGTCATCTGGAACGAGCGATCACGGATATTCTCGAGGATTCTGTCTAGTACTCAGAATCGCTAAAGCGCCACACGTGACGAGCGCCGGCTCGGGCACCAATGTCCCACATCTGTCCGATACGGTTATGACTCACGGTTCACTGATGGTGGATACTGGCGTCCCAGCGCCGAAGTTCGCCGTGCGATGGATCAACCGCTAACGAGCCTTCGGGTCGATAAGGACCACCGGCAACCGATTGTTTTCCAGCTCGGTGGCTCTGAAGTTCGCTTTGGCGCAGATCGACGGCCTGGCGGACTTCAGAACCACCACGGCAGGAGACTGTCGCACATGATCGGAAGTCCCGACTGTTGGAATATCGTGCCGCCGAGCCACGTATTCCGACATATGCTGGATGCCTGACCGATCGGCGTTGCGGCGATAATTGCGTCAAAGGCCAGTTGCCCGATTCCGCCGTTTAGTGCCGGAGGGTCGGGATCGGACCACCGCATCAATGGCTGGCGTTAGCGGATAAAATCCGACTCTATGCGCTGGGTATTATCCCTCAGGTCCGACAGGTTGCTGACCCCGGGCCGGACGCAACTATCGGCGGTGCGGTCACTTCCGGCGCTGGGCAGCGCGGTCAGGCTGCACGCCGTCGCCGTTGCGCAGTGGCGATCGGCGAGCGCCTGCCGGTCGGCCCGGACCGTCGGCCCTGCCTGCCTTTTCTATTGACATCCGAAACAAAATGACGTAGTATGAGTGCGCTGAAATGAAAGTCGCGTCTCGGTGGTGTCCCGAGCAGCACCAGGAGTGCAGACCAGTGGCCCGGACTTGTGGTGCGACTTCGGATCGGAGGCTTTACCGGGGGGAACTGGAATTCTGTCGATCTCGATTGTGATTAATCCCATGCAAGACGGTCGCTGATATCCCGCTCTCAGTCGCGCACCCGTTGACAGCCGTGCCCGCAGGCTTCGGGCCCGAGCGTAACGAGCACGCGACCCACGGCTCGCGGCGCCCGACGCGGGGCCGCACCTGCCGGGGATTGCTTGGCCTATGCCTCCCGATAGCCCAGCAGCAGCAGGCCGCAGAACAGGATGCACACCGGCCAGACCCAGCCGGCGATCTGCCACGCGACGGGATCCTCGCGCGGGTTGAGCCTGATCTCCAGCCACCTGGCCCAGCCGGCGGCGATACCGGCCAGGGCCAGCGGGGTATGGGTCAGTTCGATCAGCAACTGATCCTTGACGTTGGCGATCGCATGGCTGTGGGTCAGCAGCATGGTTCCCCCGGCGGCACAGAGCAGCGGGAACACCAGGGCCGCGTGGCGGTTGGTCCAGTTCGTCGCGCGCACGCGCCATTCGAAGAAGGCGAACACCACGATCAGCAGCACGAAGAAGCGGTGCTGCAGCACCTCGACATCGCGGAAACTCTCGAGGAAGCCGATCTCGCCCATTGGCCAGGTTTCCGGATCGGACCGGAAGAACAGAAACACCGCCAGCCCCAGAAAAATCAGTGGCCAATGCCGCGCCCAGCGCAGCCCGGCGTGGTTCAGCAGAGCCAGCAGCCCGACGGCAACGACAAACAGGCCGGCCCAATGATGGTTGTATTCCGACCAGGCAATGTCATCGGCGTTACGTGGCGGCAGTTCCCCTCCCCCCGGGATGAACGCCACCTGGGGGGCGGCCTTCTTCGCAGCTGCCTCCTGATCGAGCTTCTCCTGCAGCGCCGGCAACGCGAGACTGTCGTGATCGGGACTTGTCAGGCTGGGCCATTGCGGCGTGTTGCGTTCCTTGATCTCTTGCCAGCTCACGCGGTCCTGGGTCAGATCCACCGCCGGGGGGACCGACGTCAGAGACGCCGCGGCGAAAAAGATCGCGATGCCGATGCCGAATTCCACCTCGGCGAAGCGACGCAGGCGGTTTACCGGCGTGGCCGCATTGGCGCGCAGACGCTCGACTCTCAGGAAATTCAACCCTCCGAGCCCCAACAGCATGAGGAACAGAGCGATCTTGGCGCCCACCATGACGCCGAACGCGGTGCCATAGAAACCCGCCCAGTCGCCAATGTACAGCAGGCTCATGGTGATGCCGCTGACCAGGATACAGGCGACGCCTGCCATCGACATACGCGAGAAGCGCGCTCCGACCAGACGGAATCCGGCCCCATCACGGACCCGGGCCAGAGCCAGCAGGAAGCACGGTATGCCGCCGATCCAGATCGCCGCCCCGAGTTGATGCAGCCCCTCCACCGCCAGCAGCGCCGCGCGGTTGTCGAGGCGGGCCGCGGCGTGCGTGGTGAGCGTGGCGGCGGCGAGTTCAACCACCATCGGCGCCAGCAGCGGCAGCACCGGAGCGCGCTCCCTCGCGCCAAGCAGCAGGAAGGCAATGCAGGCCGCGGACAAGGCCTTGATCAGGCCGGCGAGTGCGAACTGGGCAGTCAGCACCTGCCCCACGGACAGGTCCACCGTGTCGATGAGCACGGCTGCCTGCAAAGCGACCGTCGCTGCCTCGGACAGCAGGAGGGCCAGGGCGGCATAACCGGCGATCAGTGCGGTTCGGGACGCAATCCCCTGCCCGGCCGGTCCCAGCTGGTCGGCAAGCGGGCGAGCCAGCAGGATCAGGAACAGCGCGCCGCCCAGAGCAACCGACTGGGACAGGATCGTCAGGCCATGGACGATGATCGAAATGTAGCCGAAGAGATCGACGAGAAGTTCCATGCCTCAGGGCGCCAACACGGTGATGGGCACATCACCTCGGGTGATATGGCCGTCCACCGCCAGCACCTGCCATCGGATGATGTAGGCTCCGGGTGTAAGTTCGAGATGAGCATTGATGATGTCAGCCGGACCATCGGCGGCGATCGGAACGGTATCTTTCGTCCGATCGGGACGGATCAGCGTCAGGCGGGAACGAGATCGGTCGATGCGGCTGTTGTAGCGAAGGTGCAGGTCGAGTGGACCCGGCTTCACCGAGGCGCCCGCGGTCGGAGTGCTCTCCTCCAGAATCGCATGCGCCCGGGCAAGGGAGGGCAGGAGAAAGGCGGCCAACAGGGCCAGTAGCCAGGTCTTGGAACGATAGGGCACGACGATCCCTTCACAGGCAAAGCGGCGGGCCGTGTAGCGCCTGGGGGCGATGCTGTCCAATGACCGAGTGCTAAGGTAAGGGAGGCTGAGGGTCATTTCACGCAGGACACAGGACAACGATGAGCCGCCAACCGCCCGGAAAACGCGCCGATTACCGTTGGTTTCATGCCATCACCACGCGGTGGATGGATAACGACGTGTTCCAGCACGTCAACAATGTCAACTACTTCTCCTTCTTCGACACCGCCGTAACCTATTATGAGATGACCGAGCAGGTCGTTGGCCTGCTGGACGGGCCAGTGCATTGCGTCGTGGCGGAAGTGGCATGTCGCTATCACGCCTCACTGGCGTTTCCGGATCGGGTGAACGTCGGTATTCGTGTCTCGGCAATCGGTCGCAGCTCGGTCCGATACGAGATCGGTGTCTTCCGCAACGATGAAGACGTGGCCGCGGCGGAAGGGTATTTTGTCCACGTGTTCGTGGAGCGGGGCGTGCAAAGGCCGGTGCCGATACCAGAGGCGGCGCGAGCGAAGCTTGGTCTGATCGCGGTCGCGCAGGCACAACCTTGAAACTGCCGGCTGGATAGAGGCGCCCGGTAGGCCGCAGGGACGGCCCTGCCGGTTACAGCAGAGGCGCGGCATGGTCGGATACGCCATTGGCGGTCGCCGTGGCACGAACCCGCTCTGTGGCATCGCGTCCCACCGGGGCATCACGTCCCACCGGGACATCACGTCCCACCGGAGCATCGCGTCCCACCTGAGCATTGCGTTCCTCCGGGGCATTGCGTTCCTCCGGGGCATTGCGGTCCCACCGGGGCATAGCGGTCCCACCGGCTGGAATGTCGACCAATAACGCACGATTTGCGGCGGCGGACGGGGAACATCGGAAGTGTTCCCATACGCGGCGGATGCGGATGTTTCCGGAGCGCACACCGACAGGCCGCCCGAAAATGGCCATCGCCCTGGCGTTCGGCGGCCCATTCTCCCGCCCAACCGGTCTCCTGCCAAAGCCCTGCCGACTGCCATTGGCTCATCGCCATGGACATAAATGAAATGCCCCGCATCGGGATTACCGTCCGGAAAACGGGCGTCCATATTCTGCGTATAGAAGCTGGACATCTCGTCCGGCACATAATGGAGGATTCCAATGAAGACTTGGCTTCTCGCCTCTCTCGCGAGCCTTTGCCTGGGCATGGGCATCGCCAACGCTGCCACGCTGAGCGACCGTGCCCCGGTGCAGCAGGGCAACAACTATAACTTCCTCCAGGGCGGCGGCGGTTAACACATTCAGCGAGCACGCCAGCGCCCCGCTCGGAGTCCGGGACCACCTTGCAGCGAGCACGGCAGCGCCCGCTCCGATTTCGGGACCACCTTGCGAAGGCCGGCGATGCCGGCCTTTTTGCTGACCGGCGTTGCCCTGCTGGCTGACCATGCCGGAAAGAAACCATGACCGACAGGCAGGTCAGCGAACGGAACTCGGTCGGGCCGGGTGATCGGCGAGGTGCTCCAGCATCAATGCATTGACCTTGTCGGGACGTTGGTCCGCGGCGTAGTGGCCGACGCCGGGAAGAATCTCAAACCGATATGGTGCGTCGATAAAGTCGACGGTTGCTTCGGCAGCCGCCCGACCGACGGTGTCGTCCGCGTCCCCCCAGATAAACAAAGTCGGCACCCGCGTCGGACCCACGGCCTGATGGCGCACACCGCGGGCGCGGTACCAGGCCAGCGCGGCCTCCATCGCCTCAGGATTACCGATCACCGACAGATGACGCTCGATCGCGTCCGGCGGCACCCCATTGGCCGCCAGCCGCGTCCGCAGCCATTTCGCGTCGTCGGCCAGGTTGTCCGGGCCGGCCGCGGGGTCGAGGAATCGCGTGTGATGGGCGGATCGCCGCTTCTGCTCACCGTCCGGCAAGGCGAGGGCCCGGTTGAATGCCTGCGGGTGCGGGCGGGACAGCATCGTCAGAGAGGCGAGCCGCTCCGGGCGCTGGTCGGCGATGTGCCAGGAAAGACTGCCGCCCCAGTCGTGACCGGCAAGATGAAAGCGCCGATCCGGACGACCGAGCGCGTCGGCGATCGCGAGCGCATCGGCGATGAGGTGGTCGATGTGGTAGCGCGGGTGGTTGGCGGGATCGGGACGCGCGCCGGCGGCATAGCCACGCTGATTTGGCGCCACCGCGCGGTACCCGGCCTGCCCGAGTGCCTCAACCTGGGCGTTCCAGAAATACCGCGATACGCCAAAGCCATGCAGCATCAGCACGAGCGGGCCATCGACCGGGCCTGCAACCGATACGTCGAAAAGCAGGTCCGGCGCGGTCCGGACAGTCTGTGTCTCGATCATGGAGGCCTCGCGGGTCAGGGGTTGGAAGACATCCCCATCTACCCCACACGATCGATTACAACGAGTCACGGGCCGATCGGCTCGCTCGACGCTGAAGTTGCAGAACGCAGGGCCGGCTGCCTCCACGCCGAAGGGTAGACGTCCCGCCGTCGAATTCGGTTCAGCCCGCGCCGATAGATCAGGCGGACCCCGCCGCCATCCCGAGATCGGCAAGCACATTCATCATCGCGCCGGCCCACATCTGCTCATTGCGGCGCTGCAGCTCACAGCGATCCTGTTGTGACGCGCCTGCCGGCAGTGATCCCGAGACGGCTGTCGCCGGTCGCGCGGCGGCGGCACGGCCGGACGACAGCGGCTTGCGGTACTTTGCGATGTTATGCACCGCGGGTTGGATCGCCTGCTGAACGTCAAGGTCCGGAACAGCGGCGACCGGTTCGGCAATCGGCTCAACGGCATCGGGCGCTGCGTCTGCCAGCCGCATAGCCAAAGCGCGCTCACTGCGTTGGACGGACCGATTGAGGTTGTTGGCACACCCTCTGAAACGCAGGCGCATGGAGCGCGACATATCGGCGGTCCTGGCCTCCTGCAACATATCGAGCGCGGAAAGCCCGTAGGCAATGATCTGTGCGGCGTTCAGCAGCTCCGACGGCGTTCGGGCGCCGTACGAAGCGAGGGTCTCCAGAATTTCCGCTCGGGCGGCGCCGAGGTCGGCACAGACGCCGACGAAATACGGCATCAGGAAACGGATCATCCGTTCCAGGAAGAGGCTCGGCTGCAGCCGTGGCAGGGAAGCATCCGCTGATGTCGAGGCCGCGTCCCGATCAACAGCCTGCTGAGGCGGTGCCTCGGGGCAGAACGCCCGCCCCGCCGGCGACCGCGGACAACCTGAAGATGCCGCCGCAGAGGGGGCCGGCACAGGAACAACCGGTTCGGGCGATCGTGACCCAGAAAATGAAGCCGGAGAGACTGATGACATGGATAGAGGTCCAGACGCCCGTTTGTGGTTTGTTCTTAGCGTATCTTTTAGAATAAAGCAAGAACAAAAGACGGGGGCCTGAAGGGAGCGGAACCAAAGGGAGCGGAACCAAAGGGAGCGGAACCAAAGGAAGCGGAACCAAAGGGCGCGGGACCACAGGGGGCGGGACCACGGGGCGCAGACCCATAAGGGCACGGGACCATAGGGGGCGGACCACAGGGGGCGGGACCACGGGGCGCGGGACCAAAAGGCACGGGATGGCGGCAGTGAATTATGCGGTCGATGACAACGGATGGCCGAGCTCGACGCGGCATGCATTTGTAGGCTTCAGCCGGGGGCCGAGACGGACCGGAAAGCGGTCCGCCTCACAGGCACGGAAAGCTGTCACCTCTACCCGCCCGTTCCCAACGCCCGATTGCTTCCCGCCGCTGCCCGGCGCATCCGGGGGTCCTTCGAGAGGCTCCCGCATTGATGTCAGGGACCACCGCCGCATCACACGCAGCAATGGCGCCCCAGCTCGACGGTCGCCGCTTCAGCGCCAAGGGGAAGACCCGGGCCGCCCGAAGTCGGCCCACGCCGCGATCGGCCCGCACATCCTGCGTTCGCAGCTCCCAGTCGGCGGATCGAGGTGGGCGGATCGAGGCGGACCGATCGAGGCGGACCAACCGAGGCGGACCGATCGAGGCAGACCGATCGAGGCGGACCGACCGAGGCGGACCGACCGAGGCGGACCGATCGAGGCAGACCGATCGAGGCAGACCGATCGCGGCGGGCGCATCGAGGCGGCCTCCCGGCGAGAACCCGGCTTCACTCCGGTGCCCGCCGGGAGGCCCTCCGGTGCTTGCCAAGAGGCCCTCCGGTTGCCAGCGCCGGGGTCCAATCACCGAGGTCCATCGCTGTCGCTCCCCGGCGTCTCCTCGGCGTCTCCTCGGCGCCGCGGAGCGCCCGTGCCTATGCGGCGAAGAAACGCATGAACCAGTCGAGCACCTGCTCCGGTGCTTCCTCATTCACGTAGTGGCCGCTCGGAAGGGCCTCACCGCGAACGTCCTCGGCGCGCTGCCGCCAGATGCCGAGCGGATCGGCGAAGCGCTTGCCGACGGCGCTGCTGGCGCCCCACAGCACCAGGATCGGCATCTCCAGCTTGCGGCCGAGATCGGCGGTGTCGAGTTCACAGTCGATGCCGGCGGCGGCCCGGTAGTCCGCGCAGGAGCCGCGGATGGTCTTCTCGTTGAAGCACCGAACGTATTCGGCCCAGATCTCCGGCGGGATGTGGCTCAGGTCGGCGGTCAGTTTCAGCAGCTTCCTGCGCATGAACCAGTCGGGGTCGACGGCATTGAAGAAGGTTTCGGGAAACGGCGAGGGCTGCGCCATGAACGGCCAGTGCCAGCCGCCGATCGCGCCTTCCTTGTCCATCGCCGCCCACATGTCCAGCGTCGGCACGATGTCGATGATCGCGGCCTTCAGCACCTTGTCGGGATGATCGAGGCACATGCGATGGGTGGTCCGACCACCGCGGTAATGACCGGCGACGAAGAAACGATCGTAGCCAAGCGCATGCATCACCTCGACCTGGTCCTGGGCCATTGCGCGAAACGAATAGTTGGCGCTGCCCGGTTCCTCGGGCGGCGCGGAGCTGTCGCCATAGCCGCGAAGATCCGCGGCGACGACATGGAAACGTTCGGCGAGGCGCGGGGCGACCTTGTGCCAGGCGACGTGGGTGAGCGGATTGCCGTGCAGCAGCAGCAAGGGTGGGCCGCTGCCGCCGTGGCGCAGCCGGATGCGGGCGCCGGACGTTTCGATGTCGGTCAGGGTAAAGGACGGCAGGATGGACATGGAGGGTTCCCCGTTTCTTGGCCTGACGCAGTTTGTCAGGCGCGAGGCGGATGCGCCAGTTCGGGTCGGCATGGTCGCGTGTTGGGCCGGGTCTTCGACCGGACTGACCGACGCGCCTCGGGACGCCCCCGCGGTTGCAGCGCCCGCCAACGCAGCGCCCACGATCGCGATGCCGGCCAGCGCCACGCCCGCGATCGGAGCGCTCCCGGCGCAGCGCCCGGGGTCCACCCAGCAGGGAATGAGACCGGGCGACCCGCCAACAACACGCGCCGCACAGTGTGTCGGCTTTTGCGCATCCGCACCGCGCGTCCGATGTTGCGCGTCCGATGTTGCGCCTCCGCTGTTCGCGTCCACACCATGCGTCCAACGCTGCGCGTCCGTTATTGCAGGACCGCGTCCAGCCAGTCGAGCACGCGGCGATTGACCAGCGAGCGGTTCATCATCTCGCAGTGCATGCCTGCCCCCTCGGCCGCGTGGAACGGCATAAGCGTCCTCGGGCAGCGCAGGGCCTGATAGAAGGACTCGGTCTGTGCCCCGAGCGGGTCACCGTCGGCCCGGGTCAGCAACGTCGGACAACGGATCAGCTGAGCGCGCCCCTCCATGGTGAAGGCTTCGATCAGGCGCAGGTAATCCGCGAGGTCGGCGGCGCCGTTCGCCCAGAAGCCACGCCGGACGACGGACCAGTGCAGGTCCCGGCTGCCGGACACGACATGCCGCATGCGGTCAATCAGCGCGGGATCGAGGCTGGCAAGGTTGGCCACGCCCTCGGGCGTGGCACCGAGCTTGATGGCGAAGTCGCGAACGCCGGCGGCGATGCTCCACAGGCCGGGATCGGCGACGCAGGCCGCAAGTCGATGCTCGCCCGACGCGGCTCGGGGGGCGAGATAGCCGCCCAGGCTCCAGCCGACGATCGCGATGCGGGCCGGATCGACGATCGGCAGGGTCAGTGCGTGGTCGACGACGGCGCTGACCACCGTCTCCCAGTCCGGGCGCAGGCGCATGCCGTGCTCGTAGAGCATCTCGCCCTGGCCGGGGCCGTCGAAGATCAGGCAGTGGTAACCGCGGCGGGAGGCGGCGACGGCGCTGGCGAAGTAAAGATCAGTGACCGTGGCGTCGTAGCCGTTGGTCAGGATCAGCAGCGGCCGCGGTTCGTTCGGGTGGGTGACGGCGGGAATAACGTAAGCCGGCAGGGTGGTCGCCTCGAACGGGATGCGCGTGGGCGCGACCGGCGGATCGGACAGCCTGAGGCCCGCGTTGAAGGCGGCGATCTGCTTACGGAAGCCGGTGAGCAGGCGGGGGTCCACAGGCTCGCCGTACAGCGGATGATAGGCGGTGGCGTAGAAGCCACTGGCACGGAGGTAGAGTTCGCGGGCGCTGGCGAGGCGGCGGTCGGCCTCGGCCTGCTGCGCGGCGGCGGCGAGGCGATCGGCCGCGGCGCTCCAGGCGTCATGAAAGCTGGAGTCGTCGCCGGGCGTGACCTCGGCCGCGACCGCCAGGATTTCGCCGAAGTCGGCGCCGCCGTAAGGGATGTAACCGAGCGCCCAGGTGCCAAGTCGCTCGTGCAGGTCGTCCTTGAAGATCAGTCCCATCGTGGTGTCCTTGGGGTGATGCGGCGAGGATAGGACAGAGCGGGCGTGTTGGCACGGGAGGGCCTTGCACGAGGCGCCTCAGATTGCGAGTTAGGCCATCTCCGGGCGCGCGGGCGCGGCTCGGTCGAGGCGTGGGGGCATGGAGTGGCGTGGCGTGGCGTGGCGTGGCG